>DATMCM010000185.1:0-4654 GCA_035558335.1 Blastocatellia bacterium
CGGCTTTGCAAGCTGCCACTCTTCAAGCCCCAAGAGCAGACCCCGCAAGTACTCGACCTGCTCATTCAATTGAGCCAACATCACCGATTGCTTCATAGCCACCGCCTCAGTTCATTCTCGTGGCTGAGTATATCAAAGCTGGTTCCGCGGACCGCCCCGAAAGGGAGATTGTTGTGTGCCGGAGCAACAATGGTGTGCGTCAGCACTTCGCGGAGATACTGGACTCGCAGATCAGCCGAGCCGCATAGCTCCCGGAAAATGATTCGAAATTGCCACATGCTTCGAATTTTTTCAGCTTGAATACCTTCGCCACCGGGCGTAAAATTCAAGACGCATTGCCTCAGGTGCAACTCCCCGTTTGGAAAAAATTGGAGGCCCCATGGACGCTGCATTAACTGATCCGGGTCCGTCTCCGCTGGCTCCTGGGAGCTGGTATATCTCCGTTGTTTGCTCCTGTAATAAGAGGATAGTCCTCTTTAGGGATCTAACTAATGGCAAAGGTAGCTTACGAGGGGATTTTAGCCTTGTCTGCCCGGAGTGCGGTAAGTCGGGTTCCTATCCCGCGGAGCATTACGTCTACCAGACGGATGACAAGTTCAAAGCGGTCACCTACACTTGAAATGACTTGATAAAAATCGGACTCGTGAATTGGGGGTCGGAAGCTCCCCGCTCGAAATCGAGTACCAAGCGGTTTCCAGATCGATGCCGTAGTTTCTTCGAGATCGTTTCGGCATCTCGTCGGCCACTTTGATCTGCTCATCGGTTCGTCTTTACTTCATCCATCCTAAATCCTCAGAAGAGACTCGACGGTCCGCGAGAGCCAGATTATGTACGCGCGCCGCTGGGCAAACAAAACCGGTTTGACCGGATCCAAACTAATGTGCTACTTTATGCATCTTATTCGCATAAAGGATGCATAACTACTGGATTATGCACAGAGTATGAACAGAACCAGACATCAGCGGATACTAGAGATTGTCAGCTCGAGGCGAATCGCAACACAGCAGGCCCTCGCGACGGAGCTTGCGCGGCGAGGAATTGCGGCGACCCAGTCGAGCGTCTCGCGCGACATAGTACGGCTCGGGTTGACCAAGGTGAACGGGTACTACGCGGCGCCTCAGACCGCGCTTGATGGTCGAGGCCCCATTACCGAGGTGGACACGGCGGGCGACAATCTGATCGTGGTCAAGACCGAGGTCGGACTCGCCCAGCCGGCCGCGCTGACTATAGATCGCGCCAAAATCGATCAGATAGTGGGCACCGTCGCCGGCGACGACACGATACTGATTGCGGTCAAAAACGCGGCGGCCCAGAAGGCGGCGCTGAAAAAGCTGGTGAGCCTGTTCGCGGGGCCCGAACCGCGCGCGAGAGACTCTCGCAAGCGCCGCAGCCAGTCGGCCGCTGACTCAATTTGGACAAGGTCATATCAGGAGAAGTGATAGATGCAAGGCGGATCAGAATCGATTGACAAGGTTGTGCTTGCTTACTCGGGTGGCTTAGACACATCGGTCATCCTCAGGTGGCTGAAAGAAACCTACAACGCGGAAGTGATCTGTTTCGCGGCCGACGTAGGCCAGGCCGAAGAACTCGGGGGACTCGAAGAGAAGGCCCTGGCGACCGGCGCGTCAAAGCTTTACGTCGAAGACCTGCGCGATGAGTTCGTCCGCGACTTTGTGTTCACTGCGCTGAAAGCCAACGCAGTCTACGAAGGCGTCTACCTGATGGGCACTTCGCTGGCGCGTCCGCTGATCGCCAAAAAGCAGATCGAGATCGCGCGCAAAGAGGGCGCGCGCGCGGTCGCGCACGGAGCTACGGGGAAGGGAAACGACCAGGTGCGCTTCGAGCTGACCTACTACGCGCTCGAACCGAGCATCAAGGTGATCGCGCCGTGGCGCGAGTGGGATTTCAAGTCGCGCTCGGACCTGATCGCGTACGCCGAGCGGTTCAAGATCCCGATCACCGCAACAAAAGAAAAACCGTATTCGATGGATCGAAACCTTATGCACGTAAGCTACGAAGGCGGGATACTCGAAGACCCGTGGGCCGAGCCGCCGCCTGAGATCTTCATCCTTACTCGCTCTCCCGAGGCCGCACCCGACAAGGCTGAATACATCGAGATCTTTTTCGAAGCGGGAGTGCCGGCAGCGGTCGATGGAGAAACGTTGGCGCCCGCGAACCTGCTGGACCGCTTGAACCGAATCGGCGGCCAGCACGGCATCGGCCGAATCGATCTGGTCGAGAACCGCTTTGTCGGAATGAAATCGCGCGGCGTGTACGAGACTCCCGGCGTGACTATTCTGCAAGCGGCGCATCGGGCTGTCGAGTCGCTGACGCTCGACCGAGAGGTCGCGCATTTGAAGGACGGGTTGAATTCTCGCATAGCCGAGATGATCTACTACGGTTTCTGGTACACGCCGGAGTTCGAAGCGATACGTGTGTTCATCGATGAGACGCAAAAGAACGTGACGGGTACCGCGCGATTGAAGCTGTACAAAGGCAACTGCTCCGTTGTGGGCCGGCGCTCGCCGTGCTCGCTTTATTCGGAAGCGTTCGCGACGTTCGAACGCGACACGGTTTACAACCAGCGCGATGCCGAAGGCTTTATCAAGCTCAACGCGCTGCGGTTGAGGATGAGAAAGCTGACTGAAGGTTCGTAGTACTACGAGCTTTTCAAGGAGAACTCAATTGAGCACTTACACAACCGACATATCAAGTAGCGCAGTCGGGTCTTCGGCTGCTCCCGGCGAGGATGCTGAGGTGCGACTGGTGCGCGTCGACAAGATCGCTTCGTCGACGGTCAATCTCGCGCTTTCACACGAACTCGAAATCACCACCGCGTGCGAAGCTCTCGCCGGCAACGTCATTGTGGTGCGCACGCTGACCGATAACGCGACTTACAACACGCTCGAGTTGGTGACCGGCCGGATGGCAAAGATAAATCCCGGCGACATAATCGCTGGCGTGCTCGGGTATCGACGCGCGCTCAAGGGTTTCGTAGGAGACGTGCCTGAGAGCGTTAAAGCCGGCGACCGGCTTCATTTGCTGAACCTTGGCGGACTGGTCGGTCGATGCCTCGGGCATCATCACAGTCTGAGCAACGCCATCGAGGTTGAAGTGATCGGAATGCCCGTGAATGACGGGCGAATTTTGAACATCGCCGAAAACGCGGTGGCGATGCGTGACACGCTCGACACAACTGCTCCGCTGGTGCTGGTAGCCGGCACCTGCATGAATTCGGGTAAGACCTATGCGGCGACGGAGATCATCAAGCACCTGACGCGCGCGGGGCATCGGGTTGCGGCTGCGAAGCTTGCGGGTGTTGCGTGCTTGCGCGACACGCTGAATATGGGCGACCACGGCGCGATCAAGACGATGAGCTTTTTGGATTGCGGGCTGCCGTCGACGGTGGGGCTTGAGGACCTTTCACCGGTCGCGAAAGGAGTAATCTCCAAGCTCGCCGAGTCCGAGCCCGACTGCATCGTGATCGAGCTGGGCGATGGGCTGCTCGGCGGCTACGGCGTGGATACGATCTTTGACGACGTTGAAATAATGAGCGCGACTGCGGCTCTGGTATTTTGCGCAAATGATTTCGTGGGCGCGTGGGGCGGACGCGAGTTACTGTCGGCTCGGGGCGTCAAGATTGACGTTGTATCGGGTCCGGTCACCGATTCGCAGATGGGGGCGGACTACGTGAAGCGAGAGCTCGATCTTGACGCGGCGAATGCGGTGAACGGCGGCGAGCACCTTGGCGCTTTAGTAAGAGCGAGAATAGAAGAGTGGTCCAAGAGGTTGAATTGAGCCTCTGCGACTTTGCGTCTTTGCGTGGAAACCCTCGTTGCTTGCGAGGTTGATTTCACGCAAAGACGCAAAGTTCCGCTGAGTCGCAAAGGCTCCAGGTTGACGGCATCACGCGAGAGGTCAGAAGTTGATAAAGGTAGGCATTCTCGGGGGATCGGGCTACGGCGGGAGCGAGTTGCTTCGCATATTGCTTTTTCATCCCGGCGTCGATCTGAAGCTAGTCACCGCCAATGAGCACGCCGGCAAACGAGTTGACGCAGTGCATCCCAATCTCCTGCGGCTTACCGATCTGAAGTTCGAAGCCGCGCCGGACCCAAGCGGGCTCGGCGAGCTGGATTGTGTTTTTCTGGCGCTGCCTCACGGTCAGGCGATGGATGTTGTACCCCAGCTTCCACGCTCGGTCAGGGTGATCGATCTGTCGGGTGACTTCCGGTTGAACGATGCTGAAGTGTTCAGGCGGTTCTACGGATTCGAACACACGGCCATGAAAGACCAGCGCGAATTTGTTTATGGCTTGTCCGAAGTCAATCGCAAGCAGATCAAGGAAGCGACGCGCATTGCCAATCCGGGCTGCTTCGCGACTGCGCTCGAGCTCGGGTTGTACCCGTTTGTCGCTTCCGGGCTCGCAACGGGAAAGGTGATCGCGGATTTGAAGACCGGCTCGTCCGGCTCCGGAGCAAAAGTCGCGGCAAACACGCATCATCCCAAACGCGCGAACAGCTTCTACGCCTACAAGACCTTTGGGCATCAGCATCAGCCGGAAGTCGAACAGTTGCTCGCCCAGGTGAATCACGAGTGGGCATCGCACGCTTCGCTCGTGTTCCAGGCGCACTCGATCCCGGTGGTGCGCGGGATC
>DATMCM010000186.1:0-3430 GCA_035558335.1 Blastocatellia bacterium
TTGGCGAGGCGATACCGGAACTTTCACCAAAGGAATCGAGAGCACCTGCGCCACACGCTCGGCGTAGGGTACTTCGGAGAATCCGTACTCACCAAAGTCCAGGGTGTAAGCGCGAGCTGACACTCCCGCCCTCGCCAGCAGTGCTGCAGTTACAGCGGAATCCAGCCCGCCCGAGAGAAAGACCGCGACCGGACCCCCGGGCAGATCATCGACTTGCCTGCGAATCGAGTCTTCCAGAAGACTTCGAAGTTCGAGGATTGCTTTATCTTCACTGCGGACCTGGCGATCGCCCTCCCGCCATTCGCTCAGGCGAGCGATCTCGCGAGTAAACGTGCTGTGAGTTTTAGAACCGCCATCGATGCGCCAGGCGGACTCACTTCCGGCTGGGACGGCAAAGACATTCTTCACCGGCGTTAGCGGCGCCGGCACGAATGAAAAGCACGTATAGCCATACAGACCGGCGATCGAAACGTCTCTACACTCGAGGATCGGCAGCAACGTTTGCAAGCGCGAAGCGAACCAAACTGCGCCGTTAAGCTGCGTCCAGTACAACGTCGCGCGCCCGAACGACTCGCGCCCAAGCCGCAAACAGTTATCATCTGTGTGTGCCCAGACGTCCTGGTCCGTTGATATTCCGGACACCGAAAGCGATGCGGCAAGACTGTGGGGCTGATTACGCGTCTCGCGTTCTTGCCGTGCGTCTGTTCCCCAACAGGCCAGGCCTGCTGAAATCGGATGCCGGCCGTTTGAGTAAGCGTCGGTGAGGTTGATGCGGTGTGAAGTTCCGGGGAGCGCTTCCAGACACCTGGTGAGAAGGGCTTCAAGTTCCTGTTGTGCGCCACAGCCCCAGTAGCCAACGAATCCGCTCATTCAAATTACTCGACCTGAAATGTCGCCGTGCTGAGGACGCGGCCGCCCAGCGACATCTCGACTCGCCAGGTACCGGGCGGGGCCGCGGAGCCGAGCTGACAGCGGCAAGTCGTAGGCCACACAGACTTGTCGGTCAAACGAGTATCGTAGTGGTTCTCGCGAAAAACTCGCCCGCTCGGGTCGAGCCACTTGCAGGTAAGAGACAGATTCTCGTTTGTCGGCACGTCGCGCAATACGACGTGATAGGCAACCTCCTCACCGTTGCGGATCACCTTTTCGAGATTGCCGCCGTCATCGGCAACACGTGTTATGCGGCCGGGTTCAGCGGAGATTTGGGCGAATACCGCGCTTCGGTGATACATGATTATGAAGATTGTGGCGATGACCGCGAGGAGCAGTGCGCAGGCGCCGGCTAATAACCACTTCTTGCGCCGGCTCTGTTGGGCGAGAGCTTCGCGACGCCGCAGCTGCTCCATTGCTTCATCGAGCAGCTCGACAGGCAGATCGAGATCCTTCAGGACCTGGACGACCTGTTCGCGGTCAAGAGTCCTGCGCTGTTCGTCCTCGCGCTGCTGCGCCAGGCGAGAGAGTTCCTCCACCACTTGACCCAGTTGAGTTTCGGTTAGGCTTGTCTCCATTGCCGCTTCTCGCGTCAGGTCGCATTATCGTGATCCGCATAGTCGGTTGCAAGGTTGGCGGACAATGCTAGAATGGCCGCTCGGTAAGCGCGCCGGCAGCCCCTGTCTTAATCATCAATTCTATTTCTGAGAATCGGCATTGAGTATCACTGACTCTCCACAGATCGTCATCTTCGGCGCGACCCACATCGGGATCAGGCTGGCAAACCGGTTAGCCGGCCGGTTCTCCGTGGTTGTGATCGACCAATCCGCCGGCCCGCCCGAGGGTCCTTCGGGCTGGCGGTACGAGCAAGGCGATCTGACTACGCCGGCCTACGTCCAAGGCGCCAGGGTTGTGTTCGCGGTCACCGACGAAGACAAGCTCAACATACGGATTGCGCTGGCGGTTCGTCATGCGTGCAAGACGGTGCCTGTGGTGATCACCCTGGTTCAAAGCCGACTGGGCCGAAAGCTCGCGCGGCATCTGGAGGGCGTGTCGTTTATCAGCCCGCCTGAGCTTGCGGCGCAGAACATCGTAGAAGCGATCTACGCGCCGAAGCCGGTATCATCCGTGGGCGTGGTTCATCAGTCGGGAGACGTGGAGTCCGAGCCTGCCCCCAAGTGGAGGATCGATCGGCTCATCGTGCGGTCGTTGGCGGTCATCCTGACGATGATGCTGCTGGCGACAATCTACTTTCACAATGCCGAGGCGCTGAGTTGGATTGACGCCTTCTACTTCGTGGTGACGATGATGGCGACGGTCGGTTTCGGCGACATAAGCTTACGTACATCGACTACTCTTTCCAAGGTGATCGGTATCCTGCTGATGATCGCCAGCGTGACCAACACCGCCGTCATTTTCGCTCTGGTAAGCGATTCATTGCTCAGACGCAGGCTTGCGTTGACCTTTGGCAGGCGGCGGGTGAGACTGTCCGGTCATATCCTCGTGGTGGGTGTTGGCTCGGTCGGATTACAAGTGATCCAGGACCTCATCAAGCGTGGAGAACGGGTCGTCGCTGTGGACAAGCAAGCCGAGGGAAAGTACCTGCCGGCACTGCACGCATTGGGAATTCCGGCAGTCATCGGCGACGCGACGTACGACCGAGCGTTGCGCGACGCAGGGATGCTTTCGGCGAAGGCGATGGTGAGTGTCACCAGCGATGACCTGACCAACCTCGAAATTGGACTGAACGCCAGATTGCTCAAGCCGGATGTCAGAGTGGTGTTGCGAATCTACGATCCGGAGCTGGCGCAATCGCTTGACGAGCATCTCGACATACACTTCGCATTCAGCATGTCTTCAATCGCCGCGGGCGCGTTGGCTCAGTTCGCCGATAAAGGGGCGTAGCAGAGATGGTTTCCCGTTTTCGCCTGGACGCGCGGCAATGACTTTCGTCTTGTTTTCTTTGCGTAACCCTCAGCGTCTCAGCGTCTCGGCGGTTAGTAAGCGCGGAAACCTGCTTAACCGCAGAGGCGACGAGCCGCCGAGACCACGCTGAGAATTCTATCGCTATCCTCCCTTTCACAAACGCGGGGGAAGATGGTATGAAAGGAACGAAGACGAATCAGAACGAAAGGCTAAGCGATGAAAACACTCTTGAGCGTCATGTTCGGGATTCTGGTTTTTGTTTCTAGCGCGGCAGGCGCAAGAGGGCAGGCACTTTCACAGGCCGATCGCGATCGCGCGCTTCAGTATCTGGAAACGACCAGGAAGAACATTATCGACGCCACGCGCGGGTTGTCCGACGCGCAGTGGCACTTCAAACCGTCCCCGTTCCGCTGGTCGGTTGCGCAGGTGATGGAACACATCGCCGCCGCCGAAGATTTTCTGCGCGGCATCGAGGAGGATCGCGTCTTGAAAGCCCCGCCAGCGCCCGGCCGCGACATCAAACAACTCGACGAGAAGGTGCTCGCAACCATCCCCGATCGCGCGCTTAACAAAG
>DATMCM010000187.1:0-17333 GCA_035558335.1 Blastocatellia bacterium
CCTATTTAGGTAACATCGGTCATTCGATGCGAATGCTCATCTTCTTGAGACCAATGCCCAGCCGGCGAAGATAATCCAGCTTAGCATCCGGAACCTTGAACGTTGAAATCAGCACTTCGCTGACTCCGTAGGCTCGAACAAGATGGGGCAGCTGCTGGTGGCTACCAAAGATTCTATAGCCGTGAATCAGCTTCCCCGCTTTGCGGTCGTCATCATCGATAAATCCCACCGGGGCATAGCGATGATCCGGGTTGCTCAGGATCTCGCGGATGAGTAATTCTCCGCCGTCGCCTGCGCCATAAATCAAAACTGGCGTTGCTTCAGGATCCACCTTCGGACGACCGACGATCAATGCAGCAAACAATCGGAACGACAAGCGGCTGGCGCTAACGAAGACCAGCAATAGCAAGACATTCAGCAAAGCCACCGCTCGCGATGGCCCACGGAACCAGTACTCTGCGAACACCACAAGCATGCTGATCGCGCCTCCCGAAATCACAGCCCTCGCGATCGTAAGGAAGTCGCTGATTCCGACATAACGCCAGAGCCCGCGGTACACGCCGCCCAGCAGGAAGAACGATATTTGAATGATTATCACCAACGGCAGTGTGCGCACGAAGATCGCATATTGCTCTTGCGGCAAACTGCCGTCCCAGCGAAGCAGGAAAGCGCCGTAATATGCCAGTGTCATCAGAACTACGTCGAGCAAGACCTCAAAGATTCGCCGCTTGTATGAGAACTCCGCAATCGCGTTTATGATCGGAATTCCGCGAGGCTCTTCGCCTTCTTCATAGACCCTCACCTTTCCCAGGTAAAGCCCAAGGAAAACCACCAGCAACGCAAACCCCGGAACGAGACCCATCACAACCGCTGTGCTCATCAACCTGACCATCAGCGCCAGTGCACCCGCCACCGCGGCGAACAAGTAGAGCAACAACACCGCGCGGCGCTCGGAGACCCCTAGCGCCACAAGCCGGTGTGACGTGTGGTCCCGTCCGCCTTGAGAAATCGGCCGGCCTGAGAGCTTCCGGGTTATCGTTACGATGCACGTGTCGAAGATGGGAATCATCAGGATAAGCACTGGCGTCAATAACACCGAAGTCAAGTTTCGCAAGCGACCAGTGTCGCTCAGGAGGGCTGTACCGCTCAGCAAAAAGCCCAGGAACATCGAGCCACTGTCGCCCATGAATATCGATGCCGGGCTAAAATTGAAGACCAGGAAACCGAGCGCCGCAGCCCCAAGCAGGGCAGGCAGAACCGCCAATTGAATCTGGCCATTAAGCAGGAACGTAACCGCGAGAAACACGCACGAGATCGCCGAGATCCCCCCGGCGAGTCCGTCCATGTTATCCAGCAAGTTTAACGCATTTGTTATTCCCACAAGCCAGAAGATGGTGAGAACGTCATTGGCGAGTTGATACTCCACGAATGGCAGGCGCAGCCCGAAATAAACGAGGATCGAAGCCGCAATCAACTGGAAGACGAGCTTGGTATAGGGTTTGATGTGGACAATGTCATCCACAAGCCCGGTGACCACCAGCAGTGTCCCGCCTGTCAGAATCGCATATGCCCCGCTTCCCCGAGGAGCAAAGAAGCAAAAGCCTGCAACAAAGGCCAGGTAGATCGCCAAACCGCCAAGAAGCGGCGTCGGCTTGCTATGCCAGCGATCCTGCCGCGGCGCGGCCACCAGTCCAACGCGGGGTGAAACTACCCGTGCTAAAGCGGTGAGGGCAATAGCAAGCACGAACGTGCTCAGGCTAGCTACGATGATTCGCATAAAATCCCACTAAGTGAAATGCCGACTCTGCTCAACTCTCCCCTAATTCGGCAGGGATCCGTTCGACTGAAACACAAGAGAACTCGCAGGGATTCCCATCTCGCCTACCATTCTTACTCGATGGTATTCGACGACGCTGGCCAGGATCCCTTCCAGGTCAATGATCGGATTGTAATCGATCAGGGCTCGAATCTTCGAGATGTCCGGGACACGTCGCATCATATCTTCAAACCCTTCTTCGTAGGCGTCGTCGTACGCCAGGAATGTGATTCGCGAATCCGATTCCGTTATTCGCTTGATGCGTTCGGCAAGCTCGAGAATCGTTACTTCGTGGTCGCTCCCAATATTGTAGACTTCGCCGACCGCGCGAGGGTGCTCGGCAAGCGCGATTAGCGCTTTCACGACGTCCGAAACGTGGGTGAAGCACCGCGTCTGCGTTCCGTCCCCGAATATCGTGATGTCCTGCCCGGTCAACGCCTGCTGTACGAAGTTTGGGATGACCATTCCATAACGGCCCGTCTGGCGCGGTCCTACCGTGTTGAACAAACGAGCGATCACGGTCGGAACGCGTTTCTCTTTCCAGTAAGCGATCGCCAGAAACTCATCGATAGCCTTTGAGCAAGCATAGCTCCAGCGGCCCTTATTCGTCGGTCCCATCACCAGATCGTCGTCTTCGCTGAACGGCACGCGGTTACGTTTCCCGTACACCTCTGAAGTTGAAGTGAGCACGACGCGCTTGCGCTTCTTTGCCGCAAGGCTCAGGACGATGTCTGTGCCGCGGATGTTCGTCTCGATCGTGCTGACCGGGCTCTCGACGATTAGCCTCACGCCCACTGCCGCGGCCAGGTGATAAACGACGTCACACATATCCACAAGCTCGGCGGTGAGACGGTAGTTGCGAATCGTGTCAACGTGGTAGCTGAAATTCGGGTGGGTCTTCGCAAGCGCGAGATTCTCGATCGAACCAGTCGAAAGGTCATCGAGCACGTGGACCTCGTCGCCCCGTTCGAGAAGCCTCTCAGCTAGATGCGAGCCAATGAATCCAGCCCCTCCGGTTATCAGAACCTTCATTTGTTACTTTCCTTTCCCACTAAGATTGGATCAGCGCTTCAGGCACTGGGCGTAGAGGCATTTGATATTCAATCCCCAGCAAGCCGCGATAAACGTCTTCGACGTCACCGATCAATCGCTCCTTCGAGAGTCTCGTCCTGACGAAAGCGCGTCCGCGCTCGCCCATCTCCCGGCGAAGCTCCGGACGCTGAATCAGGAAACTGAGTGCACGAGCGAACGCTTCCACGTCCTGGCTCGGCGCAGTCACCCCGTGATCCCAGATGGTGAAACCATCGCAGACCTCGCGGCGCTCGCCCATCACATCTACAACCCCACCAACTTCCGTTGAGGCGACAGCCCTGCCGCAACACATAGCTTCTATCAGCGTCAGGGGCGTTCCTTCGTTCAGCGATGTTAGCACAACCAGGTCCAAATCCGCGTAAATAGATGCGATATCCTCACGGAATCCGGCAAATACCAGGAGGTCCGCAATCGAAAGGTCACGAGCCTGCCGCTCGAGGTCCTCTCGGAGATGGCCGTCTCCAACGATGAAAAAGCGCACCCCTCGTTCCTGGCTATTCGATTGCGAGGCAATCCGCGCCGCAACTTCCAACAGCATCGCGTGATTCTTTACTTCGCACAATCGACCGACGATTCCCACCGCTACTTCAGCGCCGCGAATCCCCTGCTCTTCTCTGAGGTCCCCGGGCCGGCCGTTGATCTCTTCAAGGTCCAGACCAAGCGGCACGACTCGGAACTGCGCTGGCCGGCCAACCCCGTAAGCTTCGCAGATCTCGCGGCGCTGCTGCTCGCTGACCACAATGATCCGGTCCGTGCAAAACTTCGCTAAGAGCCGTTCGATCGCTATGAACAACTTGGTCTTAATCGGACCGTAGTAGCTATGAAACACGTGACCGTGAAACGTATGCACGACGTGGCAACGCCGGGAACGCAGCAAAAGGGCAGACGGCGTTAACCATTTGTAAAACATAGCCGCAACGCGTCCAACCGCGCCCGCCTTCGCCTTGTGAGTGTGAACGATCTGGGGCTTCAGCGTCCGAAGCTGCCTGAAAAGCTTCCAGATAACAACGGCGTCTCTCAGGCTTAGCTCCCGCGACATTTCGCTTATCACAACCGCCTCGAGACCAGCGCGTCTGGCGAAATAACCCATGTCGCCTTCACCTTCAGGGACTGTGCCGGTGATCAACGTGGTGTCAAAGCCACCATCCGCGAGCCCCGCCGTCAACCATACGACATGCTTCGCCGGACCGCCGATGTTCAAGCGGTCGATGATCCGTACGACGCGTATGGCGCGGCTGGCTGAGGCCGATGATGACGTCGTGTTACTCATCTTCAGTCGATGAACTCCTGGTGCCACAGCTCGAGCATCAGCAACGTCCAGAGTTGGTGCGAGTAATCACGGCGCCTGGACTGGTGGTCGTCTACCAATCGGAGCACCGATTCGGGCTTGAAGTACCCGCGGCCGAGAGAGCGCTCCGATAGAAGGGCGTCCTTGAGGAATCCTTTCAGCTCCGCCCGGAACCAGTGACCGATTGGGACGCCGAAACCCATCTTCCTACGCGTCAAGTTCTCCTGCGGCACAAGACCCCTCAGCGCATTTTTCAAGAGGTACTTTGTAGTCAGCCCCCGAAGCTTGAAGCGCGCAGGCAACGCTGCCGCAAATTCCATCACGCGATGATCGAGGAATGGTGAGCGCGCTTCCAGCGAAACGGCCATGCTCGCGATATCAACCTTCACCAACAAGTCGTTTGGCAGATAGTGGAACGTATCAGCCATTAATGCGCGATCAACTACCTCGATCTCGCCATTTCCCGAAAACCACGGCTGAACAAAACGAATCGCCTTTGCCCGGGCCGTCTCAGTGAGAAACTCGCGCGTGCACAGCTCCACTTTCATCTCATCCCTGAAGACGCTCGTCCATCTCAAATAGCGCTCGCCGGTGGGACGGCCAACCACGTCAAGAAACCGTCGCGCTTTGCCAAGCCGCGATCGACTCGCACCTGCTCCAGGAATCGCTAGAATGGCCGGTTCCACGACTCGCTGTCTCAACACCCGTGGCAGCTTGCTGTAACGCTCACCGAGTCTCATCGCGGCGTATCGCTCGTAGCCCGCAAAGCACTCATCGCCGCCGTCACCGTTCAACGCGACAGTCACGTGCTGACGGGTCATCTTAGCCAGGTAGTAGGTAGGAATGGCGGACGAATCGGCGTAAGGCTCACCATAATGCCGCACAAGCGTCGGTAGAACCTCCATCGCGTTCGGGCGTACGACGAATTCGTGATGGTCTGTGCCAAAGCGTTCGGCGATCCGTCGCGCATGCGCGATTTCGCTGAAATCCTTTTCATCAAACCCGATCGAAAACGTTTTCACTCGTTCGGTCGAGAGCTCGCTCATCAACGCGACCACCGCACTCGAGTCTATTCCGCCCGACAGAAACGCGCCAAGCGGCACATCCGACATCAACCGAACTCTCACTGCGTCGCGCAGCAGATCGACAGCGCGCTCGGCGGCTTCCTTCTCGCCCAGGTCAGTCTTGTTTCTAAAGTCAAGCTTCCAGTAGCGCTCGGTCTTCACCTCGCCGTTCTTCCACGTCAAGGTGTGGCCGGGTTCGAGCTTGTGGATATGCTTGAAGGCAGTCTGTGGCGCTGGCACACACATGAAAGAAAGGTAGTCGGAGAGCGCGTCTGCATTGACCTCCCGCGATACGTCGGGGTGAGCGAGCATCGCCTGAAACTCCGAAGCAAAGACCAACTTGCTGCCGACCTTTGAATAGAGAAGCGGTTTCTTGCCTACGCGGTCCCGTGTTAATAGCAACTGCTCCCGGCGCACGTCCCAAAGCGCGAACGCAAACATCCCTCGCAGGTGTTTGGGCACTTCGTTGCCGTACTCTTCGTAGGCGTGCACGATCGCTTCGGTATCGGAGTTCGTGTAAAAGCTATGCCCGCGAGACTCGAGTTCCGTCCGCAGCTCAGGATAGTTGTATATCTCGCCGTTCAGCACGACCCAGATCGTTTTGTCTTCGTTGTGAATTGGCTGCTTGCCAGTCGCAAGATCGATAATCGAAAGCCTGCGCATTCCCAGACCGACGTGTGCACCTCCCTCTGACTTGCTCCCCAAAATGTTTTCAGTATCCGAACTGTAATACCCGTCGTCATCGGGCCCACGATGAACTATTGCATCGCACATTTTACGCAACAGCGTCTGATCTACCGCTGAACCGCCCAAATTAACAGTTCCGACTATTCCACACATAGCTCAGATTTTGACTTATGACATTCTGGGATCGGCCGTAGGTCGCGCTATTCCGATTGGAGCGCCGGGGCTCTCCACGGGAGTGAACGAAGGACGTCCGAAGGCGATCTGGGAACGCCTCTTGGACTTTGCCTTTCTTCTGAGGTCGAGTCCGATGCTGATAAAAATGAAGAAGAACACGTAGAGCTGCGCCCGATGCCGGTATGCCGTGCCTACATTCGATTGATAAAGGGCATAGACTAGAGTCAGTCCAACCGTGAAGATAATGATGGCAAACGACTCCTTCAGCCGATGCCTCACCGAGTACCAGAAGCCTTTGACGACCATCGGCACCAGCAACCACCACGCTATCAACTCGGGAAGAGTAATGAGTTGTCGGAGATTAGTCATCATCCAAGGAAAAGGCGCGAACAGCACATAAACCAACCCGATCGGAAGGAAGCTGAGCGCAGCTTGTGGGTCCGTAATGTCGACGTCGCCACCAAAACCCGAATTCGCAACCTTCGCAGACCAGGCGCGTCCCGCTTGTATCTTTTTCAGGTTGAATGTGTCCTTGGTAACCTCCCCCGCCCCTAGATATGTCAGGGCTCCTCCAATGACTACAACTAGCACGCCTCCTTGTATCACGCGAATGGGGCTGAACCTCTTCCCCGCCAGGAGCAACGCAAGAGCTACGGCCGCGAACATGATGTAGAAGGCATAGTTCCTCAGCGAGAAAAGGCAAAACAAGGAGACCAAGAGAAGTATCAGGTCCTTTAGACCGACTTTGGATTGCAGCTTGAGCGTGTAAAGGGCGCAGAGGCTTAGGCTCAACACGATCGGCCCATCTTTCATCATTTGGGAGGACCAGAGAATCATGGAGGGCGAGACCGCAGCAAAGAACGCAGCGCTTCTAGCCACCCGCACCTCGGGATAAAGCAACTGCGCAATCTTGTAAACTGTTATACAACTGGCTGCTCCCAGCGCGCAGTTGATCAATTGAATCAAGAGCTGATCGCGACCAACTACGTAGTACACTGCGGCAACATAATAAAACATCCCCCATCCCGGCCGAGTGTGGTTTGTATAATCGGCCATAAAGCGCGAGTTCTTTGAAATGAGGCCCTTCCAGACGTCGGAAATCGCCCACCCCACCTCGTCAAACGTCTGGGCATCAGCTCCGAAGAACATCTCCAGGTGCTTCCAGTTTATGATCAGTGCAAGCGCCCATCGAAGGCTTATAGCCAGAATGAATAATCGCAACAGGAAGGCTCGATCCGTCTTGTCCCGGAGTATGATCCAGATGCAGATAACAGGGGGAACGAGCGCGATCAAAAATGTTAGCCCGGCATCCGGTGAGGAGGAGATATTCTGGCCCAGCCATACGGAGCCGAGCACAAGTGCGATGCCGAGTACCGCGATTATTCCCTTCCTGCGAATCGATTCAGCCATCAGTTCCACTGGATGTCCCTTAGTCCACCTCTCCGCAATCGATCATCGTCATTACCAAAGAAGAAGATGACAAATGCGCGCTCAGTTCCTGGACAACGAATGCTCTTCGCTCATCACTTTGGGGTCCGCGAGGTCATAGCCCGTGGCAGGGCGCTTCTTCTCGATCGTCTGCTCAATAACCCGGGCGAACCTGGCGGCGCAGTGTTCCTTCGAATAACGCTCTTCGACCGTATGTCTACCTGCCACGCCAAGCCTTTCTCGCTCGGCTGGATCGGCCACAAGCCTGTCAAGACCTGCGACCCACTCTTCCGAAGTCGACGCAAGCAAGCCATTGCTGCCGTGGACAATCACTTCGCGATTCGTCCCAACCGCTGAGCAAATCACCGGCACTCCCATCGACATATACAACAAAGCCTTCATCGCGCACTTTCCACGGGTCCAAGGATCATCCGGCATTGGCATGATGCCTATGTCGAACTGCGCAAGCTCATGAACCTCACGCTCGGGCGACCAACGACGCCATACGAACGGTACGCTCGGGAGAATCGGCTCGCGATCTGAAATAATCCGAAGTTCGACGCCCGGGCGCGTAAACAACTCACGCATCACTGGTGCGAAAGCTTCAAGGTGAGTTTGCGACGTCGAGCTTCCCATCCACCCAACAACAATACTCGGATTAAAAGTCTCGGTGCCGCGCGGACAATAGCGCTCCGTGTCGACGCTGGAAGGAATGATCGTAACTTGCGGATTGTACTGCCTGGCGTAATCCGCCAGGTAGGAGTTTCCAACAACAACGTGCGCGCTAGCGCGGCAGATGCTGGCCGTCTTGCCAGCAAACTTCATCCAGCCAAACGGCTCATTAGCTGACGTAGTGTGAAGTAGATAGATCGCGTCATCGAAGTCGAAAATGAAAGGTTTACGCGAAAGAGCGATCGCGCGCTCGAGAACTGCTGGGCCAGCAAGGCACGCAGCGCGGTGAATCAACACGGCATCGTAGCGACGCAACTCGGTGAGTTGCAGAGACCGCCTTATGCAGGCCGCCGCAAGCCCCCACGCTTTCGAGGGGAGATGCCCCTGGCGGTAAAACACACGCATCAACCCCTCAGTTGCAAACGGCGACAGGTCCAGCGAGATCCGCTCTTGTTCCAAATACGGCTGCCACTGCTCTATACGATACCTTTGGCTTGGTGCTTGACCCAACGGATAAGGCACAAGAGCAAGGACCTTGATCGGCGACTTCATCGTTCTGCCCTCGCAACTATCGTATCGCCTGTGCCAGTTGTCCTCAGGACAAAGTTCACTGCGCTCTTGGCAAACCTCAAGGCGGGCCTCGTCTCAAGCTGATGCCGTAGCGCCTCAGTTGTCGCTGTTTGAAACCCGGTCCCAACTTCGATCGGGTTTCGACTGAAAGCTCTCTTTATCTCATTCGGATCGATGTTGCGAGTTCTGCATACAACCTTGAGGAATCCTGCTTCCCGGATCGCACGCGCAAGAGTGGCCGGCGTAAAGTAGCAAACGTGTTCTTTGCCTATCACCCTCCATTTGGAACCCAGCAGCCTCCGACTTAGGCTATTGAAATTTGGAGTCGTGAGGTAAAGCAACCCTCCTGGCCTCACTATCCTAGCAATTTCGGCCAGCAACGTCACAGGATCGGGAAGGTGTTCAATAACCTCAGAGCAGTAGGCGATATCAAAGAATGCAGCAGCATAACTCGCAGACTCAAGGTTGCCGCAGAACGCCTCTATTCTGAGCTTCGAGAGCTGCTCGAAGGCGCTCGAGGCGACTTCAGTACCGTAAGCGCTCCATCCCCTCCCTCCTGCCACCTTCAAGAAATGTCCAGAGCCGCAACCGATATCCAGGATGTTATTTGACTGCCGATACGTCTCGAAGGAACACAACAGCTCATCGAATCGCCTGTCAGTAATCGGGCTAAACGCAAGATTTTCCGCATCGTAGTACTCGTCATAGTACTCTCGGATCTCAGCTTCGTCAGAGAACTCATTATGAAATACCAGACCGCACGAGCCACATCGCATTAGCCTGATGCCTTCGTGGCCGCGTAGCACAAATGCACTCGAGGTCACTGCGCATGCCGGACACACGGCTTCCGAGATCGTCGTTTGCATCGTAGACACGTTAATAAGGCACCGTCACAGAAGCTTCAGTCGGATGAATATCTTTCCGCAGGCGGTCATATACACGCCCATAACCTGCCGCCCCTATACGCTCGAGATCGAAGTAGCGCGTCGCAACCTCGAGGCATCGAGCAGCGATATCCGGGCGAGCGGCTAGCTCCAACGCCTCCCGAGCTCCGTCCACATATGCTTGATTATCGAATGAGCGCACGACGATCCCCACCTCGGCAGCCTCCACCATCTCATCAATATCCCCTACCCCGTAGTTGCATACGACCGGAAGTCCAGCCGCCAGATACTCAGGGATCTTGGTCGGCGAAGCGGCTATCTGTGAGAATGTCGGTCTGCGGAACGAAATTCCAACGCGCGCCCTTCTGAGATAAGCGGGCACGTCCGCCGGGAGCACCGGCCCAACCCAAAAATCCGATTCCTTCAAGCCCTGCCTTTCGAGTCTCTCAACAACCTGCTCTCGCCGCGTTGTGGTAAGTACTCGTAAGAAGGCTCTCGGCTCAAGTTCGCGCAAGGCAAGAAAGAAGCTAGCCATCTCATCAACCAGATAAAGGCCCGCAGCAGCGCCTGCATAAATGACCTCGAACCTCCCGTTGACTCCTTCCACGTTGCGGCCGCTTTGCCCACCGAAGCGCGTGAAATCAACGCAACACGGTATGACTTCGATCCTATTTTCGGCGGCGAGGCCCTGTTCGATAAGCCACTCCTTCATCCGTCTGGTGAGGACGACGATTTGATCAGCTTGCCTGATGCCGGTTTTCTCGATCCACTTCACAATTCGGAATATCACCGAGCCTTCCTTCCAGGTCCCGGCGTCGGCGTATTCCTCCGCCATCAACCCGCGAATATCGAACACCAGGCGAGAACCAGTCCACCGCCTGACTATCAACGCGATCGCCATTGGAACGTGTGCTCGCGCATGGAGCACTTCAATCTTATCTCGCTTGGCGATGCGTACCACCTGCCACGCACCGGCGACGATGTCAAAGAGGGTGGAGAGAATCCTCGGACGCTTATGATAGCGCCTTGAGTGCCAGCGAATGCCTTCAGATCCGAGCTGCGCCCCGATTGTTGTGGCAGCGGCGCGGGACCACGTGTGGCGGTTTGGTTCGAAGGTGAGCAGCGTAACCTCAACCCCTGCTTTGCTCAGCTGCCGCAGGTATGGCAGCACCTGGGTCTGGACAAGCGGCTCGCGAAGGCCAAAGTAGCAGAGGTAAAGCGTTCGCATTAATGTTTCCGGTTCCAGAGAGGCTTCTAAAAAACTCCTAAGTTAGCTCCACGAGTGCAATTGACTAACTGTCACGTCACGACTGAGCGTGTCAGACGACCTCCGCGAGCACTGTATCAGGATGCGCATTCAGGTTCGTTGCTTCATTCAGCAAGCCGGCGAGTTGTCGCGCCCCGACTCGCCGTTCGTACGCAGACAAGTCAGACGACCGAGCGTGGTCACTAACACCAGACCTGTAATCTCGATATGAGGAAAGAAGCTCTCGCTCGACTCCGGACGCATCCGAAGGGTCAACCGTGACGCCCGCCGCGGCTTCGACGATGATTCGAGCCACCTCAAAGTCCTGAGGAACTATGCCGAGAATCGGTCTGCGCGACCCTAGATACTCGAAAATCTTGCCCGTTATGACTCCCGGATTTGCCTTATCGCCGTGCAAGATCAGGAGCAGGAGCGAAGAGCGCACCTGGTGAGAGAGGGCCTCGCGATGCGCAACAAACCCTGTGAAGCAAGTAACGTCGGCCAGTCCAAATCGTCCAACCAGCTCTTGCACGTAGGCATCGGGCTCCCCAACGATGTTGAAAAGAACTTCCTGTCTCGGTATACGGTCGCTCTCAATCAATCGCTGGAGTGCCGTGAGAAACACTGACGGATCCTGCCGTGCGCCATAAAAAAGCCCTACATAGGTTATGGTCCATCTTGGCGGACGCTTATATTCGATCTCGGCAAATTCGCTCGAGTCGAATCCATTTCTGATGACCTCGACTCGTTTCCGTCCACCGGTCAACCGGCGAAGCGTCTCAGCAAGTGCATCGGACACGGTCAGAATCGCGTCAGTCTTCTCAAGCAACCTGGACTCTATGAATCTGTCTAATCGCGTTCTAAGAGCGTTCGGATACTCAGCGTAGTGAAATTCAGTCCAGAGATCGCGGAAGTCGGCGATCCAGGGTTTGCCCGTCGCCTGCTTGAGACGGTAAGCCACCAGATGTGCTGTTATCGGGAACGATGTCGAATAAATTGCGTCGATGTCCTGCGTCTTAAGTATTCGTTTCCCCGCGCTCATTGCATATGGAAACCAGCCAATCTGCGCATCAGGAACATATACCCCCGTGTGCACGGCCCGCCTGACGAATCTCCGCAAAGAGTCTCCTTTGTGGAGAGAATCATCGCTCGCCGGACGAAGTCCTGACTTGTGTCGTACGGGAACTGCCACTTTGAATACCGAGCTGAGGTCGACGTTCTTTGTCCTCACCACCTCAATGCCCAGGTTACTTCCATCTTCCAGCGACGGATCGAAGAGATAGGAGCCCTTCTCTGGAGTCAATACCACTGACCGCCAGTCGTTGTCGAGAAGATAACGCGCAAATTTTTGCGAACGCTGGCTTCCAACACCCCCGAGCGGCGGATAGTGATAGGCGATAAACAAAACTTTCTTCATCCCTACCTAACTCGCGCCGGTGTCCTGATTGCGGTTGAATTCGACTTCCACTATTATCGGTTGAACTCGGAAATCGCTTCCACGACACTTGCCAGCATGTCAGGGGTCAACTCCGGATAGATCGGAAGCGCGAGCGTCTCGTCAGCCGCAGACTCGCTCGCGATGAAGTCGCCCTCACCCTGCCCGAGTTCCGCGAAGCACTCCTGGAGATGCATCGGCACCGGATAGTAAACCTCTGAGCCTATGTGGCGTTCCTTCAAGTGCTTCAGCAGATCGTCGCGGCGATGATTCCTTATCACAAACTGATTGTAAATGTGCCTGACATTCGGCGATTCAGTGGGCAGCACTACTCCACGGGCCTCGCCACTGAATTCGTCGAGAGTCACGCTCAAGCCGGCTTCGCCAAATAGATCCCGATACACCGCCGCGTTTCGCTGTCTCGCCTCGGTCCATTGATCGAGATATTTTAGCTTCACTCTCAGCACCGACGCCTGAATTGCGTCGAGCCGGAAGTTTCCACCGACGACTTTGTTGTAGTACTTCGGGCTGTACCCGTGATTACGCAGCAGCTTTACACGATGAGCGAGTTCCGCATCATTGCTGGTGACCATCCCACCGTCGCCTACACCACCGAGATTCTTCGACGGAAAGAAACTGAAGCACCCGAGATGACCGATCGACCCGGCTCTAAGCCCTTTGTACTCTGAACCGATCGCCTGCGCCGCGTCTTCGATGACGTACAATCCACGGCGCTCCGCTATCTCCATGATCGGATCCATATCCGCCATCTGTCCATAAAGATGCACGGGCATGATTGCCCGCGTGCGCGAGGTGATGGCCGATTCGATGCGTGCTGGATCGATGTTGTATGTTGACGGATCGATATCCACTAGCACCGGCTTGCCGCCGAGCCTGGCGACTGCCCCGGCAGTAGCAAAAAACGTATACGGCGTCGTGATCACTTCATCTCCGGGCTTAAGGTCGATCGCCATAAGCGCCACGAGCAAAGCGTCCGTCCCCGAAGACACGCCGATGCCATAGGAGCACCCGGAGTACTCCGCGATTTCTCTTTCGAGCGCTTCAACCTCCGGACCGAGTATGAAATGCTGCGACTCTACGACGCGATCGATTGCCTCACGCACTTCGTCGCGAATGGTCGCATGTTGCGCCTTCAAATCCAGCAAGGGAACAGGCAGAAACGTTACGTCTTGAACTTTGGACATTCGATGAGTTCTAACCTTGTCTTGAGCTCTTCCGATTCACTATCTTCGCGCCGGTATTCTTCTTTACCTCTCGCCGAAGCGTTCAAAGGACAATGCGACGGGTTCGCCGTTCATTACCAGCGAACGCTGCGCAGCCTGCAATACACTCAGCACCCGCAATCCGCTGTTGCCGTCAGTTAGCGGCGCCTGGCGGCTGTTTATCGCATCCAGGAAGGCCTGACACTCCAATCGAAGCGGCTCGCTTGAATCAAACGCGACTTCTTCACCCCTGCCCTTGATCGGGACGGGCTGCCCAGCTTGAAGCTCGACGCGCTGGTCATACAGGATCAATTGCTTGGCTACGTCATCAAAGCTTGCCATTTTCTTCGAACCAACCACAACCAGCCGTTGTTCCTTAAACGGGTGCAACCAGGAGACGTGAATGTGCGCTCGCACTCCGTTGTCAAAAAGCAAGTTGGTCACCGTCACATCGGCGATGTTTGGCTGCAGATAGCTGCCTCCGCAGGCGATTACCTGGAACGGAAGGTTCTCCATCATACGAAGGATGACTGCCACGTCGTGAGGAGCAAAACTCCACAGAATGTTCTCCTCGCGCCGAATCTTGCCCAGGCTCAATCGATTCGAGTAGATGTATTGAACCTTTCCAAGCTCACCGGCCCGTACTAACTCCAGCAACCGCTGGATGGCTGGGTGATACTCGAGCACGTGTCCAACCATCAGCATCCTGTTTTTGTCGTCAGCGAGTTTTACAAGATGCGCGCCCTGCTCGTAGGTTAGTGCAAGAGGTTTTTCTACAAACACATCTCTGGCGGCTTCCAGCGATTGCCTTGCCAGTTCGTAGTGCGTCTCAGCGGGTGTTGCGATCACGATGCCCGTGATCTCGGAGGCGGCAAGAACTCTCTCAACCCTGTCGGTGACTTCGACGTTCGGCGCGATTTCCGCAGCCAGCTTGCGCCCCAACGGAGTAGCGTCGCAAACCATAGCCAGAACTTCGAGTGCGTCGAAGTTGCGAATCAGGTTCTTACCCCAGTATCCGCATCCGATAACTGCTAGCGACCGAGTGTGACTCATTTGCATCGCCGCCGTGGCTTTTCTTCCCCGTATTCTAGTCTCAACATCCTGCTCCTTTCATTTCTCGAACTGTCTTACCGTCTCCGCCACGTAACTGATTTGAGCCTCGGTCAACTCGGGATACATCGGCAGGGACAGCACCTCAGCGGCAGCTTTCTCGCTTACCGGCAGGTTAACGTCCGAGTATCCCAGCTTGAGATAAGCCGGCTGGCGATGAAGTGCGATCGGGTAGTGAATGCCCGCGTCAACACCTCTGCTCTTGAGGAATCCAAGTAACTCGTCACGGCGACCACTGCGTATCACGTAGAGGTGATAGACGTGTCGTGAGTCAGATGACTCGTAGGGCGTCACCACATCGCAGCCGGCTAGCAGCTCGCCATAACGCCGTGCGTGAGACCTGCGCGCCTCGGTCCATGCTTCAAGATGCGCAAGCTTTACCGCCAATACCGCGGCTTGCAGCGCGTCCAGACGTTCGCCCCATCCGATCTCGTCATGCTCGTACTTTGTAGTTCTACCGTGGTCGTGAAGCTTCCGCACCTTCGCTAGCAGTGACTCGTCGTTGCTGGTTACCGCCCCGGCATCGCCGTACGCTCCCAGATTCTTTCCAGGGTAGAAACTGAAGCACGCAAGGTGTCCGATACTACCGCAGCGACGGCCCTTGTACTCAGCGGCGTGAGCCTGGGCGGCATCTTCAATAAGCCACAAATCCTTGCCGCCGGCGATATCAAGGAGCGGATCGAGATCGGCCGGTTGACCGTAAAGGTGAACTGGCAAGATCGCGCGCGTTCTCGAGGTAACGGCGCTTTCAACTTGATTCGGGTCCAGGTTAAAGGTTCGGGCATCGATATCGACAAAGACAGGCCGAGCTCCAGTCTGCGAAATCGCTTCGGCGGTAGCCATGAACGTATGAGCCGAAGTGATAACCTCGTCGCCCGGCCCAATCCCGCACGCCAACATCGCAAGCTGCAACGCTGCCGTGCCCGATCCGATCCCAACCGCGCCTTTCGCCCCGACAAATGAGGAGAAGGCTTCCTCAAAGCCTGCGACTTCATTGCCGAGAATAAAGCTGGTGTTGTCGAGGACCCGTTGTATGGCCGCGTCAACTTCCGATCTTATGCTGGCGTATTGTGCTTTAAGATTGACAAGAGGAATTTGCATTGTGGAAACCTACGTCACTAACAGCGCAAAAGATGGTTCTTAAGCAGCAGAAACCAGCTCATGATATATTGCCTCCACCTTTTGCAGGTTTACCCTTCGATCTGCACGTTCTTCCACGACGCGACGCGCATTCTTGCCGACAAGAGAGCGGAGGGCTACATCCTCGGAGAGTCGCAAGAGGCTTTGGCACAGTTGCTGGACATCGCCTGGCTGGACCAGTAAGCCTGATACGTCAGGTTCGATCCACTCAGCCAAACTTGGCAAATTGCTGACGACCAACGCGGACTCGCCGGCCATTGCTTCCAGCACACTGACCGGAGTTCCATCCGAGGCGCACACTGACACAGTGACATCCGCCCCTGCGTACATGTCCGCCAACTCATGCTCAGGCATCTCGCCGACAATAAGGGTCGAGTCGGCAATTCCCAGCGCCTGAATCCGCGCTTCGAGCTGTTCCCTGATCGCCGATCCCGTATCCGTCATACGTTTTAGCACAAGTAACGCTCTTGGTTGCGTCGCCCGCGCGAGCGAGAACGCTTCTAATATGACTTCGATATTGCTGTTGTCGATCCACTGGCGAGGACTAAGTATGACGATCTGGTCAGGCTCGATTGAGTTCTTTGTTCGCCAAATCATACCGTCTCGGCCTGTGAATCGATCGAGATCAACTCCCCACGTTACCATCTCCGTGGTGTCGGTTGATCTGCCCATTGCGCATAAACGGGCGACCTGATCCATTGAGTCCGCGGTGACATAACCAGCTCGACGGACGGTCCAAGGAGTGAGTACGCGAGCAAGGCGCGATTGCGTAGGCGCAAGATACACATCTGAGCCCCACGCCGTGAGAACGAACGGGCGAACCCCGCTCAACGCGGCGAGCCAACCCGACTCGTTGATGTAGTGCGCGTGTAATATCTGGGCTCGAAAATCGCGCACTGCTTTGCGCACCTCAAGGGCGTTCTTTATCAGCCTGGTACCTCGAATACTTTCCTCGGAGATCGCGTAGTGCCTGTCAATACCCAGTCCTGGCTCGGGAGTGCAATGGCTAATGAGGGCAACAGAGTGGCCACGTTCCGCAAAAAATCTTATCCACCGCGCTGTGTGAATGCTACGCGGATCAGCTATGAAGCAGAGGCGCATCGGAGTTATCTTCAGTGGCGCGCAAGCGTTCAGTTTCGATGGTGACACAGCCCTGATTACGGACATGTCACTTCAACACCACTGCTCTCTGAGGCCTCGAACCTTCGTTTTACGTAAGAATCCAACCCGGCTCTTACTGACCGCGGAGAGCGGCGTGAGATCAACTCTAGGACTTTTCTCAACTCCGCGGCGTTCAAGACTCCAACCCAGAAAACAAACCACACATAGCTGCCGAGAGCGATAAGCTTGATAGCAATATTGAACGTCAGTGCAGATTTCGATCCCCACGTAATCACCACCGCAAGCGCGGTCATAGCGGCCAGCAAGGCGGCGCATTTGCCGTACTCGTAAACTATCGGATAAAGCCGCTGCGAGAAGTACAACCCACCAGCCACCATAACGG
>DATMCM010000188.1:0-2233 GCA_035558335.1 Blastocatellia bacterium
CAATTCCCATTTATGGTGCTTGCCGACAACTCGATGGATCCGTGGTTGATAGGTACAGGAGAAAGTCGCGTGGCGGTCGTAGAAGCAGAGCTCCAATTGGAAGTCGAAGATCTCGCGCGAACAAAATGGATGACGGGCACGGGCCTCCCGAGTTGCAACCCACAGAGTTGGATCGAGTGGCTCGCTGACGATGTTGTCCTGTCGCTCAGGTTGGGGGCCGTCGATACGAGCCAGATCAGCGAGCGTCAAGGCTATAGTGGTGTGTTTCGGGTCGCCGGGAAAAAGCAGTCCCGACGCTTACTAGAAAGCATCTCAGATGGTCTAAAAAGGGACCTGTCGATCACCACGGAAATCATAAGTGGGTCTCACATCATTCTGCTTGGAAAGTTTTCGCTGCGAAAGCCGCAAAGTGGCGCCAAATACATGCCGGTCGTGGTCGACATGGCGCTGAATCCGGGAAAGAAGATCCAAGACATGGCCATCGCCATCGTCGACATGCAAACCATAGCGACTGCGATGGGAATTCAATGACTGACCAGCAAGGCAAACTGTGCAGTCCGCATACCGCGAATGTGACCACCTACTTTCTCGAACGCGCAAAATATTATCGCTTCGCGGCCGCGATGACAGTGAATCCGCACGAGATCGAGAGGCTTTGCGAGGTAGCCGACATGTTCGAGCGGATGGCGCATGACACCCAACGATTAGCGCCGCACTCTCGATTGACAGCCGGGACTTGGCCGAGGCGTCAATGTTCCTTGAGTACCGACCGTAAAGCCGGATTTATTGAGACTTGGGTTGGCAGAGTTGCTCGGCTGCGCCAACTCTGAGCGGCAGCTATGCTCGACGCGACTTCCACAATTTTGGTCATCGACGACGACGTCGATCTTCGTAACTCGCTCGGGCGCCTGCTGCGGTCTGTCGGCTTGAACGCCAAGCTATTTGCGTCCGTTTCCGACTTTCTCAAATCTGAGCCGACGGAGGGCCCCAGCTGCCTGGTACTGGACGTGAGATTGCCGGGGCAAAGCGGTCTTGAATTCCAGCGTGAGCTCGCAGCGGCAGGCAGAGAGCTCCCAATCATCTTTATCACAGGGCACGGCGATATTCCGATGTCGGTGCAAGCTATGAAAAGTGGTGCGATCGAGTTCCTCACGAAGCCAGTACACGATCAGGAGCTTCTTGACGCCATTCAGTTCGGTCTGACGCGTGATCGCGCCCGTCGAGAGAATGAAAGCGAGCTGGCCGACCTCAGAAAGCGTTTCGCGACCTTAAGTCCCAGGGAGCGAGAAATTATGATTCACGTCGCGCGGGGGTGCCTTAGCAAGCAGATTGCCGGCGATATCGGTATTGCCGAAGCTACGGTGAAGGTCCATCGCAGCCACGCGATGCGGAAGATGAATGCTCGGTCGCTTCCCGAGTTCGGCCGAATGGCGGCCAAGCTCGACCTCGTACCCGAGAAGTCGTAGCCCTCCCAGGCCGGCGTGTTGTCGGCCGGTCTGTCTGTGGGTGTGTGTCGTACCCACCGATGTGCGTTCGCCGCCTACGCCTTAGGCTTAACCCGGGTAACCAAAGAGTACTCCCTCAATACCCGTGTGCAATACATTGAGGCGTGCGAAATCGGCATACTGAGCTGGCTTGCGATCCGGCGCCCGAACTCGAAAGACTCGCGTAGAACCAGATGGTTGGGGTTGGTAGTGAGTGATATCAGGAGGCGATCATGACCATTCCGACCTTAGCCGCCCTTTGTGACGAAAAGGGCCGCAAGACTCCTGTTGCTTCTCATACCCCGATTGGTGTGGATCAAATGCAGATCGCGGTAGAAGACCCTGCCGATGATGCCGGTCTGAGCGCGCTGCGTTTTGGCAGGTTTCGGGTTTTTCCAAAGGAACGAGCGCTGTTCGAAGGAGACAAGCCGGTTCGCCTCGGCGGCCGAGCACTTGAAATTTTGATAGCTCTGCTCGAAAGACATGGTCAGCTTTTAAGCAAAGACGAGCTGATGGAGAGAGTGTGGCCAAAAATCTTCGTGCAACCGTCCAATCTCACAGTGCATATAGCTGCCTTGCGGCGAGCACTAAAGGACGGACAAGATGGAACTCGCTGGATTGTCAACACCGTTGGAAGAGGTTACGCCTTCGTGGGACCCGTGGTGCGCGAAGGCGCGCGCGTCCCTGTGCCTGAATCTGGCGGCACAACGTGCTTTGGAAATCTTCCCTCTTCGCTTGCCCCTCTACTC
>DATMCM010000189.1:0-19197 GCA_035558335.1 Blastocatellia bacterium
CCACTAACCACTAACCACTAACCACTGCCACTCACCGCTCCAGCAGCGGAAGGCGGACAGTGAAGCGCGATCCGTCTCCCTCGTCGCTTTCAACATCGATTGAGCCGTGGTGTGCGTCGACAATCCACTTCGAGATCGCAAGCCCTAAACCAAACCCGCTCACCCGCGAGTCGCGCGGATCGGTCTGACGATAGAAGCGGTCGAAGACTTGAGCAAGCGAAGTTGCCGGGATTCCGCGGCCGGTATCGGACACTTCAATCCGCGCCGACGAGTCTTCGGTAGCGAGTGCCAACCGCGCGCTTCCTCCAGCCGGCGTGTACTTGATGGCATTCTCGAGCAGATTCACTAGAAGTTGCTTTAGCCGCTTCTCGTCTCCTTCGACGACGATTTGCGACTGCGTGCCCTCGCAGGTGAGTGAAACGCCGGCGGATTCGGCGAGCGGCCGGATGTAGGAGTGGGCCTCCGCCGCCAAACGATCAAGCCTGACCGGTGCAAACTCTACGACCTTTTCGCCTGCATCCGACCGGGCAAGCGTCAGCAGATCTTCGGTGAGCCGGGTGATTCGTTCGATTTCTTCAAGACTCGAATTCAAGACCCGTTTGTACTCTTCGATGGAACGATCTCGCCGAAGCGCAACTTCGATGTCGCCGCGCAGGACGGCCAGCGGAGTGCGCAGCTCGTGCGAAGCGTCCGCGGTAAATCGCCGCTCGCGCTCGAAGGCCTGCTCGAGCTTCGAAATCATCTCGTTGAACGTGGCCGCGAGCCTGCCGATCTCATCGGTCGATCGGGGCTCCTCGACTCGCTCGCTGAAGTTGCCGCGTCCGATCCGCTCGGCCGCGCGCGTCAGGCGGTCGACGGGTTTGAGCGCTTCGTGAGCGAGCCACAATCCACCAAGACTCGCCAGCAACAAAGCGACCGGGTTCGAGATCGCAAGAAGGATCAGCAGATGACGTTGCGCGAATTGAAGCTCTTTGAGCGACTGCCCGATCACCACAAAGAACATCTCGCCGTCCTCGTCGCGCGCCGGCCAGGTGATGATGCGCGCGTGCTCGGAAGGACCGACCGAGACTTCGTTGTACTGCGGCTTGAACTCGGCGGCCGCGCGCTCGATCGCATCGGGCAGCACCGGGACTTGATGCCCTTCGGGGTCGGGTATCGAGTCGGTCACTTCACCGTTACGATTGACGATCGAAACAAACTGAGGTGCCAGCAAAAGCACGCCCGGTTGACTCGGTTCCTCATTGCTGGATGGGTGTCCGGTAGCGAGGGCTATTCGCTCGGCATGATTCCACAGAGACTTGTCGATTGTGGTCAGCAACCCGTGCGACAGATACGAGTAGATGGCGATGGCGAATGCGACCAGCACCGCGGTTGCGAGTCCGAGATACCACAGCGTGAGTTTTGCGCGAATGGAGAGCATGTCTATAGAGCTACAATCGGCTAAGAGAGCCGCTAAGAGTTCAGTATATCAAGGCCTGGTTGCTCCGACGAATGCGGGATCTGGACACGCCGGGGGAACCGGTCCGGTTCGGCGCCACTTCTTGGGTCAGGCTGTTTCGGAGTATTCTTGAAAACTTGGTGCGGATGAGAGGACTTGAACCTCCACAGGATTGCTCCTACAGCGTCCTGAGCGCTGCGCGTCTGCCATTCCGCCACATCCGCAGTTTCGATTGTGGAACCTTTGCAGTGAAAACATACTAGCCACCGCGCAAGAACAGTGTCAAATTTGATTTTTGGAATTCTCTGGAGCTTAACGCGCAAGAGCATGGAGTTCAGGCCTCTTCCCTGGGTTTCTCGCCGCGTCAGGCAAGACCAGCCTTGTTTTTTGCTTTGAACACAATGCTCTTGAATCCGAGATATGCTTAGCACCGATCTATCGCCTCAGCGAATACTGCAGGCGCTCCCAAAATCAAAGAGCCGCGCCGTGACATCCGAGCGCCTCGCCGAAGCCCTGGGACTGAGCGGGTCACAAACCGAGACGCTTACTCGTTATCTCGCTGAATTTGTCAGAGTCGGCCTCGCTGCAAAGAGCGGCGGTAAGTTCTCGTCTAAAAGCACGTCCGATCTCTTGATCGGGACTCTCAGAGGCACACGGTCGGGTCACGCATTTGTAGCACCCGACAATGAGCGAGAGCGAAACGAAGGCGACCTCTTTATCGGCGAGCGGTCGCTGGGCGCTGCAATTCACGGCGACAAAGTCATAGCCCGGGTCACCGCCACAACCGCGCGCGGGCGCGAAGGCCGAATCGAGGCCGTTCTTCAGCAAGCCAACCCAACAGCCGTCGGCCGCTTTGTTAAGCTAAGGAGCCAGAGTTTTGTCTCCCCACTGGATGAGAAGCTCCATCATGACATCAGCGTCGCCGCGCCCGACGCCCTCGGCGCGAGCGATGGCGATATTGTGAACGTCGAGATCACCCGCCGCCCGATAGCCGGACGCCCGCCGTGGGGTCGAGTCATAGAAGTCCTCGGTCCCGAAGACACGCCTGGCATCGACATCGAAATCATCCTCAGAAAACACCACGTCCCTCGGGTCTTTTCTGACCCGGCGTTAAAGGAGGCGCATCTGATCTCGGAGACGATCGACGAAGCTGACCTCCAAGGACGCGCCGACCTCCGCGAGCTTCTCACCGTCACGATAGACGGTGAGACTGCTCGCGACTTCGACGACGCTGTCTCGCTCGAAGCCTTGCCCAACGGCCGCGTTCGGCTCGGGGTGCACATAGCTGACGTCAGTCACTACGTGCTTGAAGGAAGCGCGCTGGACGAAGAAGCGTTTCACAGAGGCACGTCGGTTTACTTTCCAGAGCGCGCGATTCCGATGTTGCCCGAGCGATTGTCGAACGGTATCTGTTCGCTCAACCCGAAAGTTGACCGGCTGACTATGTCGGCGTTGATGGAGCTTGACCGCGAAGGTCGCGTCGTAGACTACAAGCTGACGCCGTCAGTCATTCATAGCCGACAGCGAATGACTTACACGTCGGTGAACGAAATCATAAACGACCCTCACGGAGAAGCCGCGAGCCGCGATCCGCGCGTCAAGGAGATGTTGCTTGCGATGCACCGGCTTACGCTCATCCTGATCAGAGTCAGAGAGGAACGTGGGGCGATCGACTTCGATCTTCCAGAAGCGGAGATACTTTTCAACGATGAAGGTCACATGAGCGGGATCGTCCGATCCGAACGAAACATCGCGCACCGATTGATCGAAGAATTTATGTTGCTCGCAAATGAGACGGTGGCGAGTCATCTTGCCCGGCTCGGCGTGCCTTCCCTTTATCGAATTCACGAGGAGCCCAATCCCGATAAGGTCGAAGCGTTCGGCGAAATAGCCGAATCGTTCGGTCATAAGTTCTCGATGCACGGCCGGGTGCCTCAGCGCGGGTTTCAACATGTGGCGCGCGAGATTCGCGGCCGGCCCGAAGAACGAATGCTCTCCTACCTAATGCTGCGATCGATGCAGCGTGCGCGATATACGCCCCAAAACCTCGGTCACTTCGGGCTGGCGATCAAGACCTACACTCATTTCACGTCGCCGATTCGGCGGTATCCCGACCTGGTCGTGCATCGGATTCTTCGCGAAGTGATCGAGCGCGGACGCCGTGGCGAGGACGACTGGCAAGCGATCGACCTGGGTTCGAAGCGAGCTTTGAAGCTTGTCGCGTGGCCGGTGCTAGACGAACAACGCGAGGCTTCGCTTCGCGCTTCGCTAGAGACGATCGGCGATCACTCCAGCGACCGCGAACGCGCGGCCGCGGACGCCGAACGCGAGCTGATGGATTGGCGAAAGGTCGAGTTCATGACGGATCGCGTCGGCGACGAGTTCGATGGTGTAATCACTTCGGTCAAGGACTATGGCCTGTACGTCGAGCTGAACGAGCTGTTCATCGAGGGGCTAGTGCACGTGTCGACTCTCGCAGATGACAGATATGAGTATCACGAGCGCAAGCACAAGATGGTGGGCGTCCGCCGCGGCCGGCAGTTCAGGCTTGGAGACGCGATTCGCGTTCAGGTCATTCGAGTCGATCGGGCGCGACATTTGATAGACTTTGCAGTTGCAAAGGCGTAGAAATACCGCCGCGAGGCTCGGGAGCTGGGAGCGCAGGCGTCTCGCCTGCCTCTTCGCAGCTCAAGGGCGCTTGTTAATGACAAGACTTATTCACCCGTTTTCATGGCACGGGTTCAAGATTAGGAGGCTCCAAATGAAAACAAGAACGGGGTTTTCACATCGCAATCGCGCGTTCGCGATCGGGTTTGCCGCGCTGCTGATTCTGGCGATACATCAGCTTCCAGCCTCCGCGCAGAGGGCCAAGGACGGCAAGACCGCAGCCGCTACCCGGTCGGTGAAGCAATACACAATCGAGCAGTTCCTCAACTCAACCGCAATCTCCGGGAGCTCATTTTCGGCAGACGACAAGTCCATTCTCGTCTCGAGCAACAAGAGCGGCATCTACAACGTGTACTCTATTCCGGTCGCCGGCGGCGAAATGAAGCCGCTTACTCGCTCGACCACCGAGAGCACCTTCAGCGTCGGATACTTTCCGCACGACTCCCGGATCCTATATACACACGATCAGGGCGGCAACGAGAACAATCACCTCTACGTGCTCGGTCCGGATGGCAAGGAGAAAGACCTGACGCCGGGCGACAAGCTCAAAGCCCAGTTCCTTGGATGGAGCCAGGACGGCAACGCTTTTTACATTTCGACAAACGAGCGGGATGCTCGCTTCTTCGACATCTACAAGCTGGATGCCACCAGCTTCGAACGGAGGCTGCTCTATCAGAACACGCTCGGGTATGAATTCGGTGATATTTCTAACGATGAGAAATTCCTCGCCTTCGTGAAACCAAATACGACCTCGGATTCCGACGTTTTCATTTACAACGTCGCGACGAAAGAAATGAAGAACATTACGCCGCATCAAGGCGATGTTGCTTCAAGCCCGTCGTCGTTCGATCCGACGTCGCGATTCCTGCTCTACCTTACCGATGAAGGCAGCGAGTTCTCGTACCTCGCCCGTTACGACCTGTCGACCGGAAAGAAGGAACCGGTCGAGAAAGCGAACTGGGACATCGCTTTCACCTACTTCTCGCTAAATGGAAAGTACCGGGTAGTCGCAATCAACGAGGATGCCCGCACCAAGATAAAAATTTACGACCGCGCCACTAACAAGCCCGTCGCGCTCCCGGCTTTCCCGGCAGGCCAGATCACTTCGGTCAACATCTCCCGAAGCGAGAAGCTCATGTCGTTCTACTTCACCGGCGACAACGCCCCGAGCAACCTGTACGTCTATGATTTTGAAACCAGGCAAGTGCGAAAGCTTACTGACAGCCTGAACCCTGAGATTAACCCAGCTGATCTGGTCGCGTCGAAAGTCATCCGCTACAAGTCCTTTGACGGCATGGTCATACCTTCCATCCTGTACAAGCCTCAACAGGCGAGCGCATCGAACAAGGCGCCGGCGCTTCTATGGATTCACGGCGGTCCGGGCGGGCAAACACGGACCGGGTACAGCGGAGTGATTCAGTATTTGGTCAACCACGGCTACGTGATACTGGGAGTGAACAACCGTGGAAGCTCGGGCTACGGCAAGACGTTCTTCACCGCCGATGATCAGAAACATGGGAGAGAACCGCTCTGGGATTGCGTTGAGGCGAAGAAGTATCTTGCTACCCTCGATTATGTCGACACATCCAAGATAGGAATCGTCGGCGGAAGCTACGGCGGATACATGGTGCTTGCGGCGCTGGCTTTCAAGCCCAACGAGTTCGCGGTGGGCGTCGATCTGTTTGGCGTCTCAAACTGGGTTCGCACGCTTGAATCGATCCCGCCGTACTGGGAGTCATTCCGCTTGGCCCTGTACAAGGAACTTGGAAACCCGGCCACCGATAAGGAGAACCTGAAAGCTATTTCGCCGCTGTTCCACGCCGACCAGATCACCAAACCCTTGATGGTGCTTCAGGGCAAGAACGATCCGCGGGTCATCAAACCCGAATCGGACGAGATAGTCGAAGCGGTGAAGAAGAAGGGGGGCATCGTCGAGTACCTGGTCTTCGACAACGAAGGTCACGGCTTTACCAAGAAGGCGAACGAGATTCAGGGCTACAAGGCGATGCTCGATTTCCTCGACAAGTACTTGAGGCGAACCGACGCCGGCAAGTAGACGCGGTGGCCGACCGACATGTACGGGCGGCCCTCCGTGGCCGCCCCTGATCGAGGAATCCACACTCTGGGGCGGCCACGGAGGGCCGCCCCTACATGATGCTGAGGCCCCTTCCGTCCGTGCCTCCATCGTTTACAATCCGCCGCCTTCGGCATAGAATCTCGCCGCCGAAAACCAAATCGCAGGAGATTCGTATGCTGAGAAAGCCCGCTCCCTTTAGCTCGATTTTAGCGTCGTTGGTCGTAGCGATCATACTGCCTGCAGTCGCGCACGCTCAATTCGTCGAAGGGGCCGCGCGCGCCGGCGATCTGCAGAATCGCTTTCGAATCGTATCCAACATCACCTACCTGACCGCGAACAACTACGAAGCGAAGCTCGACGTGTATGTGCCGAGAAACCAGAGCGGTCCGAATCCAACGGTGATCTACATTCACGGCGGAGGCTGGGTCGGAGGCGCGAAAGAAACCTCCTGGCTAGCGATTCTGCCTTTTCTGGAGGCTGGCTGGTCGGTGGTCAACGTTGAGTATCGTCTCGCGCGAGTCTCGCTCGCTCCCGCTGCGGTTGAAGACTGCCGCTGCGCGCTGCGATGGGTGATTCGAAACGCGAAAGAGTACAACTTCGACATAAGCAAACTTGTAGTCACCGGTCATTCGGCAGGCGGACACTTGTCGCTGACTACGGGAATGTTGCCGGCATCGGCAGGTCTCGATCGCCAGTGTCCCGGCATTGAAGAGTTGAAAGTCGCCGCGATCGTAAACTGGTTCGGCATAACCGACGTCGTCGACCTGCTCGACGGCCCGAACTCTCAGTCGTACGCGGTTGCCTGGCTCGGAAGCATGACAAATCGCGAGGAAGTAGCAAAGCGGACGTCGCCTCTGACTTACGTTCGAGCCGGGATTCCGCCGATCATCACGATTCACGGCGACGCCGACCCGACGGTGCCTTACAGCCACGCGGTTAGGCTTCACGAAGCATTGAACAAGGCAGGTGTTCCGAATCAGCTCGTGACGATACCGGGCGGCAAGCACGGCGGCTTTAGTCACGACGAGACGACGCGGGCTTACACGGCGATTCGCGAGTTCCTCATCAAGCACGGAGTAATGAAAGCGAGTGGTTCCCCGTCCATAGAGAAGACTGCGGCGCAAGCACAAATAAGGTTCGAGTTGCGTCGCGCGGAGAGGGAACCCGCCAAGGACCTGGTAGAAGCTGCAGTTGAGCGCTCAGGGGAGAGAGTTTATCTGCACAAAGAGGTCCTGCTGACCAATAGCGATATTGTTGAGGCGCGGGTTGTTGAAGGATTCACACTGGGCGACTTTTCCATAAACGTATCTTTCACGAGAGAGGCTACAGAAAGAGTTGCCAATGCTACCGCACAACACATCGGTAAGCCAATGGCGATCTTGTTCGATGGAAAGGTAGTGTCGGCGCCGATAGTGTGGGAACGGCTCTCAGACAGAGCCCAAATTTCCGGGAGCTTCAAGAAAGAAGAGGCTGAACGAATTGCCAATGGCATCAACAGCAAATGATCCGTTCCCGCGTTTCAGGAGAACTCCGCCATATCTCCAACTCGAGCCGACCAACGATCCTCGTCCTGCTGTGGTTGGTGTGTTCAAGCAACCTGGCTCCTCCTCAGGCTCGCCCTGGACTTCAATCGACTCCCGCCTCGGCTCTCTCAAAGACCGAGTTCGAAATCATCGAAGGCGTCTTTCACGACGGCCTCGGAACCTATGCCGAAGTCTGCCTCGCTAATGAGCTGATTGCCATGGCTCACCTCAAGCAACCGCCGTTCGATCTTTCACGCAGCAAAGCGAAGATGCTCGACGCGATCGGCCGTCTCCCGGCTTCTCACGCAAGTCGTTCTGTATTTCAAAAAGAGATCTCGAACATCGAAACTGCCACGAGGCAAGGAGCAGTTGAGATACTAAACCAAATCAAACCGGCGAGCATGACTCGGGTAAGACACACTGCGAAAGAGTATGCCGATGCGAAAGCGGGCGATCTTCGGCTGGAGCTGACCGGGCGCGCGGATATGCCGATTTCGGTCAAGACCGACAAGTCCGGCAAAGTCGCGGTTTCAGAGGGCCAGACTCCTGACATCGGCGCCAAGTGGGCGGAGAGGTATTTCCAGGTGACGCCGGAGGACCTTGATCGGATGATCGCCGAAACTGGCTTTGCATCTATGATTGAGTTGAAGTCGCATTACTTGAACGTCGCAAGGCTGGTTGCGCTCGTGCTCATTCAGAAGCTGAAACTCACTGAAGCGCAACCAACTGATTTCAGCAAAGCTCGAGTTGGCGATTTGGAAGCCGCGAAGTATCTATTTCGGCGGCTCAGGCACTTCAAACACGGCAACGATAACAGCCGCGTGATCATCTTCGACCGCGCTACAGGCCAGGTTAAGTGGGAGTCGTTGCTGGACGAGATCGACATCGAACGGTTAACTGTCGCACGGATTTCGTTTCTGCCATCGCGTCCCCGAGGTCATCCGATTGCGTCCGAATTCGGAATCAAGATAGATGGACGAACGGTGGTTTCATTCCAGATCAAGCATAAGCGCGGCCGCTCGCGAGGAACCGCCCGCCAGTACGAATTCTCAGATATAACAACTCGTCTCAGGATTTAAGGACCGCTAGCCGCGGCGCCGCCTAGACCGCAGTGCCGATGCTGTCGTGCCACAAAGGTACCAAGACGCGAAGCCCCACCAAAAACCGGCTTTGTGGTCCTTTGCGTCTTCGTGGCGAACTCTTCTCACCACGAACTTCACCACTACCCCGATTTGTCGAGCCTTGGGCGCGTGCGCTATATTTTCCCTTGCCGGCCAATCCACAATCCAAATCGAAATCGTTATGGACAACTTAGTAGTATCAAGCCTTCTCTACCGTAAAGCGCGGACCGCCACGACCATGGCGGGCGTAGCGCTTGGCGTGGTGTTGGTCGTTCTAACCGTCGGAATCGCACACGGCTTCTTGAAAGATCAAGGGCGACGGAACGCGGCGGTAACCGCCGAAATAATGATCGGGCCGCCCGGTTCAACTATGGGGTTGAGCCTGTCGCGCGCGCTGACCCTTCCGATCAGTTTGGGTGACGCGATTCGCGCCGTCGACGGAGTAGCCGATGTGGTTCCGGTCGGTCAGGACCTGCGAGGACGGCTTGTCGATGGGGTCGACTATGATTCATTCACTCGCGTTTCGGATCTGCGAATCGTTGAAGGACGCGCAGTCAGGTCAGGCGACGAGGCGATGATCGACAGAATCCAGCAGAAGAACCGAAAGCTGAAGGTGGGAGACTCAATCGAAGTCTTCGATCGGCTATTCCCGGTGGTCGGAATTTACGAACCCGAATCGCTCGGGAGGATCAAGGTTCCGCTCGTGACGATGCAACAGTCTTTGAATCGCCCGGGCCTTTGCTCGATGCTGCTCGTCAAGCTTGGCGACCCATCGAATCAGGACAAAGTCGCTGCGCAGATAAAAGACCGGTATCCTGATCTCGGAGTTGCGCTGACTCGGGATCTTCCGATCTTGATTGCGCAAGGCACGCCGGAGCTTCAAACATTTCTCCGAGTCGTGGTGGCGTTGTCTATCACGCTCAGTTCGCTGGTCATCTTGTTGACGATGTACACGACGGTAACCGAACGCACACGACAGATCGGCGTGCTCAAGAGTCTAGGCGCATCGCGAATTTGGATCGCAGGCGAGATCGAAAAGGAAGCCCTTCTGATCTCGTGTCTGGGTGTGATCGTGGGCTTTGCGCTGTCGGTTGCGGGCAGGTTCTTGATCATTAAGCTCACGCCTTTGTCGGTTGAACTTGAAGCGATCTGGCTTTTTTACGCTGTGGCGTTTGGGATTCTGGCCGGCGTTCTGGGCGCGCTCTACCCGGCGCTGCGCGCCGCGAACCAGGACCCGGTAGTCGCGTTGAGCTATGAATGATCGAGACCTGCAAGTGTAACCGCTGTTCATTATTATTGTCCGCGCCGAACCGCTGGCCCGCAGCGGACGTTCTTCTGTAGAATCGCTGATTGATCAAGGCGGAATTCGCGCACAGCTCAGAGGTAAAGAGGGCTCGATGTACTGTCCTAACTGCGGCTCGGACAATCAGGCTGAGATAAAGTTCTGCACCCGCTGCGGCACCAACCTTGGCGTAGTCTCTGACGCGCTCACAGGAAAGCTGACAGGTCCCTCAAAGATTGATGAAAGGATGGTGAGGCTGCTTAAGAACTACTACCGCGGCCGTCGCAGCGTGACGATTGGCGGGTCGATGCTTTTGGCAGGACTTCTTGTCCAAGCCATAATCCTGGCCTTCGGATTTCCCGAGAAGCTTATAGGTTTTGCGGCCCTCGCAGCCGCGCCAATTATCTACGGTTTCATCAGCCTGTTCATCGGAATCGCAAGGTGGAACCGCGCCGGCAGCGAACTCAAGGCATTGGGGCACGTGGTTGGGCAAACCGGGTTAACGCGCGAAACGACCGCCCTCATCGATAGGCAAGGAACCACGGAAGCTTACTCGACCGATCCGATACGCGCTCCCGCCAGCGTCACCGAACAGACCACTCGTCACCTCGAAGCGGAAGCCCGGATCGAGCGGCAAGAGCAGCAAGAGTAAAAGGCGAAGACCAGGTGTACTGTCCAAACTGCGCTCACGAGAACCAGCCCGACATCAAGTTCTGCACTCGCTGCGGAACGAACGTCGGTGTCGTGTCAGAAGCGCTCACGAAGGTCGTGGGCAGCAGCAAGGTGATCGACGAACGGCTGGCAAAGGTTATCAAGGACTATTACCACGGCCGCCGCGACACAATAACCGGTCTGGTGCTGCTACCGGCCGCAGTGAAAGCAATATCCCTGCTGATCATGCTCGGGCTGCCTCCGGTGGCTTCCTTCTTTGTCATTTCCTGGATGGTCTTTTGGGGGATAGCGGCTTTGGCTGGCGGCCTGGGCAAGTGGGTAGCCGCCAGCGGTGAAATGAAGGCGCTCGGTTATACGCCGCCAAGCAGCAAGCTCTGGATGCGAACTCAGAAACTGTTGTCACGCGGGGATCCCGCTCGAGCTACTAACGATCTGGCAGAGCGAGTCGAAATCCCCTCCAGCGTAACTGAGCACACGACGCGCGAGCTTGAAGCGAGGGGCCGCGTCACTCCCACGACGCATCAGTAAGCGATCATTCTTACCACCTCCATAGGAGTCAAGCCCGAACAACTGACCTCCAGATGCCAAAACGAACCGATATCAAAAAGATCCTGATCGTAGGCTCAGGACCGATCGTCATCGGACAAGCCTGCGAATTCGACTACTCGGGCACGCAAGCGTGCAAGGCGCTTCGCAGCGAGGGCTTCGAGGTCGTGCTGATCAACTCGAACCCTGCGACGATCATGACCGATCCGGAGCTCGCCGATCGCACTTATGTCGAGCCGCTGACTGTTGATTCGGTTCGCGCGGTAATCGAACGCGAGCGGCCCGACGCGCTGCTTCCCACCGTCGGAGGCCAGACCGCGTTGAACCTCGCGGTCGCGCTCGCAGAAGAAGGCACGCTCGAGCGTTTCGGCGTCGAACTCATCGGCGCCAAGCTCGAAGCTATCAAGGTCGCGGAAGACCGGATGCTGTTCAAGCGCGCCATGGAAGAGATCGGGCTGAGGATGCCGCGCTCTGGATTCGCCAAGACGATGGAGGAAGCTCGCGAGCTGATCTCGATGGTGGGTTATCCCGCGATCATTCGGCCCTCGTTCACCCTTGGCGGGACGGGCGGCGGGATCGCGTACAACGCCGAAGAGTACGAAGAGATAATCGCACGCGCGCTTGCGGCTTCGCCCATCCACGAGACGATGGTCGAGCAATCGATCATCGGTTGGAAGGAGTACGAGCTAGAGGTGATGCGCGACCTCGCGGACAACGTGGTGATCATTTGCTCGATCGAGAACTTCGATCCGATGGGCATACACACCGGCGACTCGATTACCGTAGCTCCCGCCCAGACGCTGACCGACCGCGAGTACCAGGTGATGCGTGACGCGGCGATAAGAGTCATCCGCAAGGTAGGCGTCGAGACCGGCGGCTCGAACATTCAGTTTGCGCTAAGCCCGCGCGACGGCGAGTTGATGATCATTGAGATGAACCCGCGCGTCTCGCGCTCGTCTGCGCTCGCTTCAAAAGCAACCGGGTTTCCGATCGCTAAAATTGCGGCGAAACTGGCAGTGGGCTACACACTGGATGAGATTCCCAACGACATCACCCGCAAGACGCCTGCGAGCTTCGAGCCAACCATCGATTACTGCGTCGTGAAGATTCCGAAGTGGGCTTTTGAGAAGTTCCCTTCCAGTGACCCGACGCTTGGCACTCAGATGAAGTCGGTCGGCGAAGCGATGGCAATCGGGCGCACCTTCAAAGAAGCTTTTCAAAAGGGACTGCGGTCGCTCGAGGTGCGCGGCGCGTTTCGCGTGCCTGCTGATCTGGTCGAAACCGAGCTTCGCCGCCGGCTGCTCGTACCTTCCGCAGAGCGCGTCTACTTCGTGATGCACGCGCTTGCAGCCGGTTATTCATCCGAAGAGCTTCACGAACTCACGAAGATCGACCCTTGGTTTCTGGATAACCTGCGCGAGATCATCGAGCACGAGAACGAGTTGACGAAGGAGTCGCTCGAAACGCTCTCTGGTCAGCAGTTGCGCGCGGCAAAGCGAATGGGTTTTTCGGATCAGCGGCTCGCGACGTTGCTCAACACAACTGAAGGCAAAGTGCGCCAGACTCGAAAAGAGACCAGCATAACGCCAGTCTTCAAACGCGTGGACACTTGCGGCGCCGAGTTCGAATCCTTCACTCCTTATCTCTACTCGACCTACGAAGACGAAGACGAAGCGGCGACCAGCAATCGGAAGAAAGTAATGATCCTCGGCTCCGGGCCGAATCGTATCGGGCAAGGAATCGAGTTCGACTACTGCTGCTGTCACGCTGCGTTTGCGCTTAACGAGGAAGGCTTCGAGTCGATCATGGTCAACTGCAATCCGGAGACGGTCTCGACCGACTACGATACTTCCGACCGGCTGTACTTTGAGCCGATCACCTTCGAAGACGTGATGGAGATCGTCGACCGCGAGCGTCCCCACGGCGTGATCGTCCAGTTCGGAGGACAAACGCCGCTGAATCTCTCGATGAGGCTGTTTCGCGCGGACGTTCCGGTGATCGGAACTTCGCCTGAGTCGATTGACCTCGCGGAAGACCGCAAACGATTCGGCAAGCTGCTTGTCGAGCTTGGCATTCCTCAACCGCCCAACGGCTTCGCCACTTCTAATGAGGAAGCTCGCGACGAAGCCGCGCGCATCGGCTACCCGGTGCTTGTGCGCCCGAGCTACGTGCTGGGCGGACGCGCGATGCAGATCGTTTACGACGAAGCGACTCTCGACCACTATATGACTCACGCGGTCGAAGCGTCGCCCGAGCATCCGGTGCTGATCGATTCGTTTCTTGAAGACGCAGTTGAGATCGACGTTGACGCGCTTGCCGACGGCGAGCGGGTCGTGATCGCGGGCATTCAGCAGCACATCGAAGAAGCGGGCATTCATTCGGGCGACTCGTCGTGCGTATTGCCTCCCTGGGGGATCAGCGAAGATCACCTGAACGCGATGCGCGGCTACACACGCGATCTTGCTAGGGCGCTAAATGTCGTTGGCTTGATGAACATCCAGTTTGCGATCTGGCGCGACGCGGTATACGTGCTCGAAGTAAATCCTCGCGCATCGAGGACCGTTCCGTTCGTGTCAAAAGCTACAGGGGTTCCGCTTGCGAAGATTGCCGCGAAGCTGATGGTCGGCCGCAAGCTCGCAAAGTTCAATCTCCCTGACGAGCTGACGGTAGATCGCTTCTACGTCAAGTCGCCGGTCTTTCCGTTTGTTAAGTTCCCGGGCGTCGATCCAATTCTTGGTCCGGAGATGCGTTCGACCGGCGAAGTGATGGGCGTGGCCGAAGGCTTCGGCGCAGCGTTCTTGAAGGCTCAGCAAGGCGCAGGCACTCGATTGCCGAGCGAGGGATCAGTGTTCATCAGCGTAAACGACCAGGACAAGCGAGGCGTGGTCGGACTCGCTCGAAGTTTTCACGAGATGGGCTTCAAGCTTGTGGCGACACGCGGCACGCAAAAGCGGCTAGAAGCTGAAGCCTTGCCGTGTGGGGTCGTCTACAAAGTAAACGAAGGCCGCCCGAACATCGCCGATCTGGTGCGCAGCAAGCAGATCAGCTTGATCATCAACACTCCGCTTGGGCGGACTTCGTTTTACGACGAGCGAGAGATCCGGCGCGCCGCAATTCAGTACTCAGTGCCGTGCGTCACGACGATGACCGGCGCGCTTGCGACCGTAGCCGCGATCCGCGCGCTAAAGGAAGAAGAGCTTCAAGTGCGGAGTCTTCAGGAATACCACGCCCGGGCTGCGAGCAAATAAAAAATGTCCCCGCTCAGGCGATCCTCGCCATTGTGGCCATTACATGCGCAGAACCGGGGACTCACGGATTTTGAGTGTTATCCAGCTAACGTTAGAGAAACATCTTTTGAGCTGAACTTGCACTGGACGGTAAAGCAACCCTTCATTCCCGAACCATCTTTATCCTTCCACTCGCCATAGAACGCTCCGTCGCGGCCGCCGTCGCGACTTGAAGAAAACACCCGCAGGGTTTGGCCTAAGACCTGTCCGACGAGGTCGAACATAGGTCTTGGAACGATTTCCATCCGAGGGATTCTAGTTCGTAGCTCGGCTATGACGCCTGCGATCTCGATGTCATTTAGGTCACTCTCGCTGTGGTAGCGGATATGCCCGATAGAATGCAATTCAGCGATTTGTTCCCGAGGCCTCGCTGGTCTCGGAGGCTCAGCCTTCAGCGTTTCGCATCCGCCGATACGAACTAACGAGAGTTGAATCGTCCAGCGCTTGCTCGAACTGGCGCAACCAGGATGTGACGTAGTCGTCATCGAGCCTGTCTTGCTGGCGCCGGATGACACCGCGTACGTCATCATGATCGCGAGGCCGCGTGGAGACCATTTTGTAAACTATCAGGTCTTCCGGAGTACAGACTGCGATCCTCTCGGCAATCATTTCAACTTTGCGTTTGCGCGAAACAGCCTCGACGTCGAAACCTGTGTCAGCCATCAAAAAATCAACGCGAATGCCAGCCGTGTCCTGCACAAACAGGAATCCAATGCGCCGCAACGTGGCTTCCGGCTGATCTGCCAGACAGCGAAACCCTCGAGGCAGGGCTTTCACCAGTTGTTCGGCTTGGTCTCGCCGGAGAAGCACTTTCAGGTCAACGTCCCGCGTAAGCCGAGGCTCACCCCAGATCGCAACCGCTAACCCGCCGATCACGATTGAGTCGATGCCTGCGTTACTCAATGCGAGTTGAGCCAGGGCAGCGCTCTTAACCAGGTTCGGATAGGTTTCCATTCTGTTGCTGGTGGACCAGATTCAGCCGGCGCAGTCGCGCTTGAAACTCAGTTAGATAAGCCTCACGATCACGGCGAAAAGCCTCTTCGGTTTCCTCCATCAAAGGCGCCATATCCCGGCAGAGCGACAGGTAGATGCTCACGCTCTGCTCGATTGTGAGCTGCTCGCTAGAACGCCGTTCTTCGCGCGCGACTTCATCCCAGCCTTCCCGCAGTGTTTTTAAGTCCCGCATACGAGTGTGATTATATCAGTTATGTGTTTGCGCCGACTTGAAAAGGCGCGTGGCTGATGCTACTCAGTCGCACTCGTCTTGATAGTCGGGAACGAGTGCCTCGGCCGCCTATCGAGTAGGAATTGCCTGCTCATACGTGGTCGATTGGACCGTTAAAGCCTACCGGAGTTTGCCTCCCGCCGCATCATCTCGTAATCTTACGGCCTTGCTCGGAATCGTAGAGGACGAACACGAATGATCCATCACCTGGTTTCGGCGGCGGGATTCCTGATCTTTGCAGGAATTGCATGGTCGCTCTCCACCGACCGCAGAAAGGTCGCCTGGAAGACAATAGTCTGGGGAATCTCGCTGCAACTTGCGACTGGATTGGTGATTTTTCACTTTCCGTTTTCGCACCGAATCTTTCTGTGGCTCAACGATGCTGTGCTGGCTTTGCTCAACGCTTCTAAAAGCGGCACGACGTTCTTGTTTGGCCCACTTGCCGCTAGCCCTGGCGAGCCAGGGTCGGTGGGTTTCATCCTGATCTTTCAAGTCCTGCCTGTCGCGATCTTCTTTTCGGCTTTCACGGCTGCTTTGTATCACCTACGAGTGTTGCAGTGGGTTGTGTATCTGTTCGCCAAGGTGTTTCACCGCACGCTTGGAATCAGTGGCGCTGAGTCGCTCTGCGGCGCCGCAAACATATTTGTGGGAGTCGAATCGGCGCTGGTAGTCAGGCCCTATCTCGAAAGAATGACGCGATCCGAGTTGCTGTCGGTGTTGACCACGGGAATGGCAACTGTGGCCTCGAGCACCCTTGGCATATACGTGGCCTTTCTGACCGGCGTGTTCCCGGAGATCGCCGGACATCTGTTGTCGGCATCGGTGCTTTCAATACCGGCGGCTTTCGTTGTTGCCAAACTGCTTGTTCCTGAGACCGGCACGCCGGAGACGTTGTTAGGCGTGCCTCCGGAAGACGAGTCAGCGCGATCCGGCAACCTGATGAGCGCGATAATTCAGGGTTCGATGGATGGACTGAAACTAGCGGCCGGCATCTCCGCGGTTTTGATTGCCGTGCTGGGGTTGGTCGCCCTTGGCGATAAAGCGCTCGCGCTCGGCAGCTCGTGGGTTGGGATGAGCGAACCGCTCTCGCTAGTGAGGATACTGAGCTGGGCGTTCTACCCATTCTCGTTTCTGCTCGGCCTGAAGCCGGAAGACGTTCCTGTTGCGTCGCGGTTGTTGGGCGAACGAGTGATCCTCACCGAAGTCGTCTCCTACCAGGATCTCTCACAGCTAATTGCGAGCGGCACGGTAACTGATCCGCGCACGGTTGTGATTCTAAGCTACGCGTTGTGTGGTTTTGCGCACGTTGCGTCTGTTGCCATCTTTGTCGGCGGGACTGCGGCGCTTGCGCCCTCGCGCCGCGACGATCTGGCGAGTTTGGGATGGCGGGCTTTGATTGCGGCGACATTGGCAACGCTCATGACCGCTTGCGTGGCAGGCATCTTCAGCACAGGTGAGGGGACCACGATCCTGAGGCCGTAGTCTTCAACTACAGCTTAACCAGTTTTCTCCTCACCACGCGACAGCGTAGCGACCACGGCGCGGGTCTGCCCCCGCTTCGACAACGCCCGTGTCAGGTCGAAAGACGATTATCGTCGGCGCTGAAGGATTGCCAAAGGCGGTGTGCATCTCAACCTTGTGCCCGCGAGTTCGCAGATCGGCAACGACCTGCTTGTCGATTCGGTCTTCAAGGTTCAGAACCCCCGGGTTGAATCGATGATCGTCAAACGATGAAACCAGATGCAACGACTGAAACCGCGGAGCTTCTACTGCTTCCTGTACGCTCATCCCGAACTCGATAATGTTCAGCAGGACTTGAATCAGCGACTGGTCTTGATTGTCTCCCCCCGGCGTTGACAGCACCATCAGCGGCTTACCGTCCTTCATCACCAGCGTCGGCGAGAGCGTCACACGCGGTCGTTTCCCCGGTTGAATCATGTTCGGATGACCTTCGTCCAGCAGGAACGATTGCATGCGCTGGCCGAGCATTACGCCGGTGTCGCCCGCCACGACCGTGGGCAGCCAGGCACCCGAAGGAGTAGCGCTGAAAAGATTGCCGTCGTGGTCGACCACGTTCACACAAGTCGTATCGTTGGCCCGCTCGGCTTCGGGCACACGCGACTCGCCAATAGCCCCGGGCTGTACGCTGTTATTCAATAGTGGTTTCTTATTGATGGGATCGCCGGGCCGTTGTTCGAGCGACGCGTTCTTTAGATCAATAAGCGTTCTTCGCAATGTTGCATAGTCCTTCGAGAGAAGCTCTGCGCCAGGCACCCGCGCGAAGTCCGGGTCGCCGTAGTAGCGGTCTCGATCGGCAAAGCCCAGTTTCATCGCTTCGGTCAGTGTGTGGACATAGTCCGTGGAGTTGTGGCCCATCGCGCGCAGGTCGTAGCCTTCGAGCAGGTTCAGCATCTCGAGCATCGCCGGTCCCTGCGCCCAGAAACCAGTCTTGTAGACCTCGTAGCCGCGATAGGTCGTCTTCGCCGGCTCTTCGACCCTGGCGTGGAAGGCGGCGAAGTCGGCGGCTCGCAACAGCCCGCCGTTTGCTTCGGAAAAAGCCGAAATGCGTTTGGCAATCGGGCCCTTGTAGAAATAATCCCGCGCCGCCATCAAGGCCGCGTGACGCCCGCGTGATGCAGAAGCGCGTTCGGCGTTGACGATCTCGCGCAGCGTCCGCGCAAGGTCCGGCTGAGAAAAGATCTCGCCCGGCTTTGGCACTCGTCCGTTGGGAAGAAACAGCTTCGCGCTTGTGGGCCACGGCTCGAAAATCTTTCGGGTCTTCTCGATGTAGCTCGCTCGCAGCTCATCGATCGGAAATCCGTCGGCAAGTTCTAATGCCGGCTGCATGACCTCCGCAAGTGACTTCGTCCCAAAGCGGTCGAGCGACGTCACAACTGCGTCGAGAACGGCAGGGACAGTTGCCGGGAGAATGCCCGAGGATGGAATTGCGCCTTTTCTAGCCGGGTCGAGAAAGAACGCGCGGGTCGCAAGCCGCGGCGCGATGCCCTGACCATTGATCACAGTGGGAGCGCCGTTCGCGGTCTTAATAATGATCGGCACTTCGCCGCCGAATGAAAAGTGTGAGAACTCGATCACCGACCCGGCCAGGATCGTTGCGCAGCCCGCGTCAACCGCGTTGCCTCCTTGCTGAAGCAATCGCAATCCCGCTTCGGCGGCCAGCGGATGCCCGGCCGCAACCGCTCCGCGCTTGCCGCGCACAACTGGACGAAACGTATCGGCCTTCGGCGCGATTGCGTTGACGAATATCGCCGAGATCACCAGGACCCGACATAGCGCGGCCAACAATTTTTTCATCGTCATTCTCCTGTTGAGCGGTGTAATGGGAAGTTTCGGCGGTC
>DATMCM010000190.1:0-3625 GCA_035558335.1 Blastocatellia bacterium
ACCTCAAGTGCCGGTAGTAGGCTGCGTGTCAAGATAGGTTCATGATTCGACGGATTGCATTCCAAGTCCCAGTTTTGATCACACCCGGTGACTTGACAGCTGCTGACCGAGTGCATAGGATTTCGCGGTCTGCCAAAAAAACATTACGTTGGGGCGTCAACCAGCGTCTCCCAGAGGCTCTCTCCAGACAGCTCTTCAGATAAAGACGTTAGAACAATGGACCAATCGACCCGTTTGTGAGGTTAGCGATGTCCCGATTTCAGGTCGGAGTGAGTTCGGCCGAACGCCCGATTCCAAGGCTTGAGCGTCCGCGGCTTAAGACGTCGCTGTGCTATTACGGGCTAACTGGAATTGCTGCGGCGTTCTTGCTCGGCGCTGTTGAGTGGAGTGACCTGGCTTTTCGACTGACCCCCGTGTTCAGGTCGTTATGGGAGCGACTTGCCTTCACTTCCTATTTCAGCCTGAACCTGGTGAGCGGCACGGCGATTGGCCTTTTCCTCGGCCTGGTCATGCACCTGGCCTCGTTTATCAAAGTCAAACTACAGAGAGCTGTGGCACGAGGGAGCGAGCCGCGGCGTTGGCACAAGGTGTTGGCAGGGTTTGCGGTCCTCTCCATTGTTGCGGCCGTGCTTCACCAGACTCCCCAGGTACGCAGCTACGTTACCGGTTTGATCATCGAAGCCCAGAAGCTGCCGTACCTTTATGGAAAGCTGCTGCAGTTTGAAAGGTCGCTGTCCTTTCTGATCCTGCTGGGATTGGCGATCGCGGTTTTAGCCACCTGGTGGCTATCACGGAATCAGGATTTGCTGCGGCGCTGGCAACGCGCGGGCTGGTTGGTTGGGCTAGGCGTGGTGATGGCAGGCACCTATTACGTCGACTCGCGATACGAGGTGCAGCTCTATGAATACACGCTGCATCGCTCGATGTTTCTTCTTGCGACCGCGGCGGCGATGGCGTTTGTGGCAAGCTTGTACGGCCAGTGGCCTCGCTTGCGGTCGGTTGCGTCATTGCCGATTCCGAGGTCTTCGAGGTTGGCGAGCGCTGGCGTCCTGTTGGTCTTGTTGGGTTCGGTTGTGTTCGCCTTCGTTCATTTCGGCAAGAACTACAATTTGAAGGCGCAGATCTTCACGCGCACGACGCAAGCCAAACAACATATCCGGCTGACGCAGTGGGTTTTGGATCTCGATCGCGACGGCTATTCAGCTCTGCTTGATGGCGGCGACAACAACGACAGGCGGGCTGACATCAACCCCGGCGAGATTGAGGTTATCGGAGATGGCGTCGACAACAACTTGCTGGGCGGGGATCTGACGGCTGCCGCGATCGCCGACTGGCAAGCGCAGCGCAGCGCGCTGAACCAGCAGCCGGAGCAGGCTGCTAAACCCTTAAACATCGTTTACTTCTTTATCGATACGCTGCGTGCCGATCACCTGGGTTGCTATGGTTATCCACGAAACACCTCGCCGAATTTCGACCGCCTTGCTGCGAGATCTTCTCTGTTCGAGAACGCATTCGCCCCATCAGCAAATACCTTCGAGTCTGCGGCGCGATTCATGAAATCGTCCTACTGGGATGGAGCCGTGGAAAGCTGGACCGAAGTGTTAGCGCGTAACGGCTACGACGTAATTCTGTTTCCCGAACGGCGCGCGCCGATGCTTAACCGCTATGTCAAGGGCGCGCGTATCGCTCCGGAGTCCCAAGGCAAGCTGATCAACTCCGCAGTAGACGTTGCTATCGACACGCTCGGAGCGCTTCCGGCCGGCCGGCCCTTTTGCGCTTATATTTATGCGGTCGAGCCGCACCGGCCCTACGCCTGGCACAAGGAGTTCGACTTTGGCTCGTCGACCATCGATCTGTACGACAGCGAAATCGGATTCACGGATCATCACATCGGTCGGTTGTTGGATTGGCTGGAAAAGACCGGCCGGATGGAGAACACGATGATCGTCGTGATGTCCGATCACGGTGAGTCTTTTGGCGAGCGCGGAGTTTACCGACACTCGTCGCAGCTGTTCAACGACCAGACTCATGTTCCGACGATCGTCTATCTGCCCGGCTGGTCGGCGCGCCGAGTGCCTGATTACATCACCACCATCGACCTCGGCACCACCATCTTGCAAGCTGTTGGAATTCCCTGCCCCAATGAATACGTCGGCGTCACGCTGCTCCCGTTGATGCGAGGCGCGCCGTTCGAGCATCCCTTGATCTACGGCGAACAAACTCTAAGAGAAAAAGAGTTCCCCAACCTGCGTCCGGACGAGTATCCGCAGCCGGTGAATAAGAAATACATGATCATCACCCAAGACGGCTTCAAGCTGATTCTCAACCGCAACTACTGGGTCTTTGAGCTTTTCGATCTTAAGAACGATCCGCTCGAGTTGCACAACCTCGCCAATGAAATGCCTGAGCGCTTCGGAGATCTGTCACGTGAACTGGGTAAGTTTATCGACATTGTGACCGCAAGCCGCCCGGCCACCGCGGATGAGGGGAAGTATAATCTGAAGCTGCAGACGGAGGCCGACACGAGCGAGGACGCTGAGCAATGATTCAGCGGCGGAACTGAGAAAGCGCGAGACGGATGATGATCACGTTCGAGAGAGGGAGGCAGCGATTCAACTATCGAGTAGTCGGCGTTGCTATTCACTCGGATTCAATTCTCTTACATCAGGCTGAGGGAGACGACTTCTGGACATTACCCGGCGGCCGAGCAGAATTTGGAGAAACCGCGGAGCAGACGCTCAAGCGGGAGATGATGGAGGAGATTCGCACTGAAGTTGAGGTTGTTCGCTTGCTTTGGTTCGTCGAGAATTTCTTCGACTTTGAAGACAAGCATTGTCACGAAATAGCACTCTACTTCCTTATGCGACTCCCGACCCAATGTGAATATCACGCTCGGCCAGGTCCCTTCGAAGGTGAAGAGAAAGAAGGAGAAGTGAAGCTGATATTTCAATGGTTTCCACGACAGCAACGTGTCCTGGCCGGCCTGCCGTTGCTCCCTTCATTCTTACAAACGGCGGTTCAATCATTGCCTGAATCAGCTCAGCATGTCGTTCATCATAACAAGTAAGGGAGTCAGAGCGGCGCGATCTCGCGGAGGCTGATCCGACTGAACGGCAGAGGATCGGCGGACGTTCCCGTCGACAATCGCATTGCGAGTCTTATCCGACCGCCGCTTGAAGTCTTGAACAATCCTTCCAGTCTTTGAGGCTCTTCAGCCTCTCCGCTGGTTATTCTTTGAATCACTGCACCGGTGCGATCGTCAAACACAACGAATCTGAATTCTCCCTTGTCAGTCGCGTCGGCGCACAATTGATAGACCTTGTATGGATCAAGCTCGACTGAGCATAGATTCGTGAACCTGTTGCTCTGCTCGCCTTCTTCGGCTTGCTGCGCGTCGATAGCCTCAGGTTCGGGCGGCACCTCAACGCTCGATATGGATGGGCTCAGCTCCGCGGCGGCGGCGGCCCATACTTCGCGTCCAGCAGCTACCTGCTGATCTCCGACATAGCCTCGCTGGCGGCCGAAGAAGTAATACTGGCGGGGAGCTAGCGTGAGATATCGCGGATCTGCGCCGGTGTAATAAACATTAAGAGTCCCATACGGTGTCTTTCGCAGTTCCGCGAGA
>DATMCM010000191.1:0-9129 GCA_035558335.1 Blastocatellia bacterium
CGATGGAAGCGCTTGGAAAGCTGAGACCGGCGTTTCACGCGCGAGGCTCGGTGACCGCGGGCAACTCGTCGCAGATGTCCGACGGCGGAGCGGCGGCGGTTGTGATGTCTTCGGATCGCGCGAAAGAGCTTGGCTTGAAGCCGCTCGCTCGTTTTGTAGCTTACGCAACGGCGGGCGTCTCCCCTGATGTTATGGGCATCGGTCCGGTCTTCGCGATCCCGAAGGCGCTCAAGATTGCGGGTTTGAAGCTCGAAGACATCGACCTGATCGAGCTGAATGAAGCATTTGCGGCACAAGCCTTGTCGGTCATCAAAGAGCTTGGCATCAATCAGGACAAGGTGAACGTGAACGGAGGGGCGATCGCGCTCGGTCATCCGCTCGGCTGCACCGGTGCGAAGCTCACGGCAACAATTCTCAACGAGATGCGAAGGCGCAGCGCTCGCTACGGGATGGTGACGATGTGCGTCGGCGGCGGGATGGGTGCTGCCGGTATTTTTGAACTTTTATGAAGCTTGTAGGGGTGGTCCTCCGTGACCACCTCAGATTGAAGCTCGCCTTGGTTTCGAATAATAAAATCTGCGGCGGCCACGGAGGGCCGCCCCCACAAGGAGACGACAATGGCTAGCGTTGTAGAAACGAGGAAGCTTGTTAAGGGCGGGAGCTTCATACTCGAAGATCACCGCCCGGAAGATGTGTTCACGCCGGAAGACACCAGCGACGAGCAGCGAATGATCGCGCAGACGGCCGCGGAGTTCTCCCAAAAGGAAGTCATCCCGCTCGACGCCGAACTCGAAAAGAAGTCTTATGAAGTCCATCGAAGTCTGATGAGGAAGGCGGGCGAGCTGGGGCTTTTGTCGATCGATATCCCGGAGCAATACGGCGGCGCCGGGCTCGATCTGTTGAGCTCGTTGATGGGCTCGGAGAACTTGTCGGGCCAGGCTTCGTTCTCAGGCACCGTTGGGGCGCACACCACGATAGGCACGCTGCCGATCGTATACTTCGGCAACGAGGAACAGAAAAAGCAATACCTGCCCAAGCTTGCGACAGGCGAGTGGATCGGCGCTTATGCCCTGACCGAATCGGGCTCGGGATCGGATGCGCTTGCGGCCAAGACGACTGCCAAGCTCAGCGAAGACGGCAAGCATTACATCCTCAACGGCCAGAAGATGTGGATTACGAATGCCGGCTTCGCCGACGTATTCATAGTCTTCGCCAAGGTTGACGGCGACAAGTTCACCGGGTTTATCGTGGAGCGCACCTTCCCGGGCGTTTCGATCGCTCCCGAAGAACATAAGATGGGATTGAACGGCTCATCGACGTGCGCGGTGAATCTGGAAGACGCGCGCGTTCCGGTTGAAAATCTTTTGGGCGAGATCGGCAAGGGTCACCACATCGCCTTCAACATTCTGAACATCGGCCGCCTGAAGCTGGGCGTCAGTTCGATCGCAGGAGCCAAGCGCCTGACCGGCATTGCTACCGAGTACGCCAGGCAGCGCCATCAGTTCGGCGTGCCAATCGCTTCGTTCGGATTGATCAAGCACAAGCTTGCGGAGATGGCGATTCGAGCTTACGTCGGCGAGTGCATGATCTATCGTACGGTCGGTATGATCGAAGAAGCGCTAGCGTCGGTCGATCGTAACGTTCCGAAGGAGGCTTTGAAAGCGATCGAGGACTACGCTGTGGAATGCTCGATTATCAAAGTAACCGGCAGCGAATATCTGTCTTACGCCTGCGACGAGGCGGTTCAGGTCTTCGGCGGGAACGGTTACTCGAGCGACTATCCAGTCGAGCGAGCCTACCGCGACTCCAGGATCTCTCGAATCTACGAGGGGACCAACGAGATCAACCGGCTGATTATCGCGGGTCAGTTCTTACGCCGCGCAGCAAAGGGCGAGAATGCTTTGTTCGTCGCGGCGAAGAAGTTGCAGGACGAGTTGCTTTCGCCTTCGATGCCCGAGGAATCACCCGAGAGTCTGTTTTCCGCAGAGCGCGCTGCGTTGACCAGTTGCAAGAAAGCCATCGTCGCCGTGCTCGGCTCGGCAGCGCTGAAGTACAGAGACAAGGCGACTCAAGAGCAGGAGGTACTGGCGGCGGCGAGCGACATGATCATGGATGTGTTCGCAATGGAGAGCGCAATGCTGCGCACCGAAAAGCTTGCGGCGGCGAAGGGAGAAGCGAATTGCGCCTTGCAGATTGAGGCGGCGCGAGTATTTGCCAGCGATGCGATCGAGCGAGTCGAAAGGAATGCAAAGCATGCGCTTGCGGCGATGGCGGAAGGCGACGAGCTGCGGACGATGCTTGCGATGCTTCGCCGGTTCATGAAGTTCACTCCGGTGAATACCGTGGCCGCGCGACGCAGAATCGCCGAGTCGATCACCGAAGCAGGAAGGTACAATCTGTAGAAAGGTGCTCGGTGGTCGGCTGCCGGTGGTCAGTTGGACTCTGGTGAATGAGCTCAACAAGTGCCACGTGCTGACCGCCGGCCACCGGCCACCGACTACTGTTCATGAAGGTTCACCGAATAAGCGTGCCGACCCCGTTCTATGTCGGACCCGTTAACGTCTATCTTATCGAAGAGGACCCGCTGACCTTGATAGACGTAGGGCCGCGACACGACGGCTCGCTCGAAGCATTAAGGGCGGGCCTCGCGGGTCTCGGCCACAAGCTCTCGGAGATCAAGCGAATCATCATCTCGCACGCTCACGCCGACCACTACGGTCTCGCGCGAGTAGTAGCTGAAGAATCGGGCGCCACTGTTTACATTCACGAATGGGACGCGCCGGCGGTGTCAGCGAGCACCGACTACCGCGCGTATCGCGAACTGCTGTCGCAAGCGGGGGTACCGCCAGAGGGCATAGAGCGAATGGAAGCAGGCTACGAAAAGTTCAAGGGCTTTGCGCATCCGCTCGAGCGTGTCGAGACGCTCAAAGACGAGGACGAGATTCTGTTCGAGCATGAGAGCCTCACGGTCGTGCATACGCCGGGTCACACACCTGGCTCGATCTGTTTGGTGAGGACTAGCAACAGGCTGGTGTTTGCTTCGGACACGGTGCTCAAGAACATCACGCCTAACCCGGTGCTGAGTCCGGACCCGATTGACGAAAAGCGTCGCTTCCAATCTTTAGGAGAATACCTGGTTTCGCTCGCCCGAATTCGCTCGCTTTCGCCGACGGTGCTGAAGGGCGGTCATGGCGACGACGTGACCGACTACGATGAGCACTTCCATCGTTTGTTCCGCTTCACGCAGATGCGACAGACAAAGCTGATGGGCCTGCTGCCGCGAGAAGGAACGACCGCGTGGTCGGCTTCGGGTTTGTTGTTCCCGGATGCAAAGGGATATCACCGATTTCTTGCGCTGTCCGAGACGGTTGCTCATCTGGATTACGCGGTCGCGGAAAGCAAACTCGCGACTGAGCGGAAAGATGGGCGCGACATTTATCGCCTGCCTTGATATTTGTCGACCTTGGTTCCTAAACATCAGGCGTAGAGACACGAGCGGTTGAGCAAAGGCTTCCAGGGCCGATTCTTCCGCTAGCAGTGCTCTCTTGTGACGTTTCCGGCGCGGCTCGTATAATCGCCCCGCTATGATTCCCGCCTCACCTTACTTCAATTTATTTGATTACTTCCTCGGAGATGACAGGCTGGCTAAGATCGGCGGCCACGCGGCGATCGAGTTTCGCGGCCGCTCGATCAGCTATCGCGAGTTGCGAAACGAAACGGAGAATTTTGCCGGGCAGCTTAGAGCACGGGGCTTAGGTGAAGGCGACCGGGTTGCTCTCTTGCTGTTTGATTCCCCGGAGTTCGTTGCTTGCTTTCTTGCAGCCGCGAAGATTGGCGCCATTGCGGTGCCGATGAACACATTCCTTTCACGGGAAGATGTCTCCTTCATCCTGGCCGATTCCGGTGCTCGGCTCTTAGTCGTCGAAAGCGAGCTTCAAAACAAGCTCAGCGCTTCGTCTGTGTTTGAGGAGTCCTCGTCCTTGGTGATCGAGACCGACAACAGAACCCCTCTGCGAAACATCCAAGCGTCCCCTGTTGACGCCGTTTCAACAACGGAGCGAACCCCGGCATTCCTGCTCTACACCTCGGGCAGCACCGGCAAGCCCAAGGGTGTGCTGCATCTCCACGGTTCGATACGGCACACAGTGGAAAGCTACGGCAAGACTGTGTTGCGATTAACGGGCAAGGATCGGGTTTATTCGTCGTCAAAGCTGTTTTTCGCATACGGGCTCGGAAACAGTCTTTCGTTTCCGCTCGCCGCGGGAGCTACGGTGATCCTCGACTCCGGACGGCCGACTGCTCAGGGCATCGCGACTCTGTTGGAAGAACAATCGCCGACTGTTTTATTCGGAGTGCCTGCGGTGTACCTGTCTTTGCTGGAGTTCGTTGCGAACGGAGGCGCGTTGAACGCTTCGAAGCTTCGCGTGTGCGTATCGGCGGGCGAGGCGCTGCCTGCTAGCATCTTCGAAGACTGGCACCGTAAGTTTGGACTAAAGATCCTTGATGGCATCGGCTCGACTGAGATGCTTCACATCTTTATTTCCAACCGCGAAACGGAAGCACAAGCGGGGTCGAGCGGGACATTGGTGCCCGGCTATGATGCGAAGCTTGTCGACGATCAAGTTTCGGAGGTCCACGACCTCGGGAATCTCTGGGTTCGCGGCTCGAGCGCGACCGTGGGTTATTGGAGCCGTCCGGAACTGACGCGTGAGACCATTCTGGATGGATGGGTGCGCACAGGCGACATTTATCGTCGCGAGCGGGATGGCTTTTTCTATCACATCGGGCGCGCCGACGATTGCTTCAAAGTGCGGGGCTTATGGGTTTCGCCGGTCGAAGTCGAAGGGGCGCTGCTTGCTCACCCTTTAGTTTCAGACGCGGCAGTGGTTTCGGCCGTCGGCAGCAACGGCTTGGCAACTGTAAAGGCTTATGTGGTCATCCGAGCAGAGAAGGAAAAGGTTCTAAAAGAGGAGTTGATCACGTTTGTGCGCTCGCGGATCGCCGCTTACAAGGCGCCCTCTGAGATTGAATTTATCGATGAGATGCCTCGCACCGCTACGGGAAAGATTCAGAGATTCAAGCTCAGGGCGATAGCACGCCCTGGCGGAGAGTAGGATGCTCAAGCAGAAGAGATTGTCGATTATCGGGGGCCTGGCAATATTTGCTTTGGCCGGAGGAGTGCCTGCCCAACAAGGTTGGTCGCAAGGGCAAACGATCAAGCAGGGCGGCGGAGCGGCATCGGTCAACGCTGTCTACTATGATGGCGATAATATTTGGGTAGTTGGAGCTAAAGGGTTTGTCGCTCGGTCCCCAAACGATGGGGGAAGTTTTCAGGAGAGCTCCGTTGGCATCGATGAAGGCTTGAACGACGTCTACAAGCGAGGAAACCGGATCTGGATAGTGGGAGATCACGGCACCGTTTTGAGAAGCACCGACGATGGCCAGAGTTTTATCAGAACAGTATCGTTGCCGGCGGCGGGCTCACAGAACTCTTCGGGCCTGGTCGATCTCTACTCGGTGCAGTTCGCGGATTCCAACCGCGGATTCATAGTGGGGGATCACGGGTTGATTCTTTCATCGAACGACGGCGGCTTGTCGTGGCGCGAGCAGCATAGCGGAACCGACAGCCAGTTGTTTCATCTGAGCTTTCAGGGTGATCGCGGTTGGGTCGTTGGAACGGGCGGTGTGATTCTTCACACCGATGATGGAGGCAAGAATTGGTATCCGCAGAGGTCAGGGGTTTCCGAAGACCTGAATCGCGTTTACATGCTGAGTGATCACAAAGGACTAATCACGGGCGACAAGGGCACGCTTCTGGAGACTGAGAACGGCGGAGCGACATGGTCGCGAGTCTCATTAGGGGTCAGCGAGCCGCTGTTTGGGGTTAGCTTTACGGATAAGAAGACTGGATGGGTAGTTGGCTACAGCGGCCGCATCATTCGTACTTATGACGGGGGCCACAACTGGGTGGGGCAAAGCAGCGGGACTCAGGCCGACTTGTTTGCGGTGTCGTTTTACAAGAATCGAGGTTACGCAATAGGGCGCGATGGCCTCGTGATGAGATACTTCGAGCGAAGATAACTCTGCTTTATGTGCTGCGAAAGGGCCGGTCAATCGACCGGCCCTTTGCTTCTCAAGCGTCTGCGCAGCTCACTGCCAGACAGGCGTACCGTCTTGCACCCCGGGCTCGAGCGTCAGCGAATCGCCGGCGCGGAAGACTCGCAGGATGGTGGTGCCGCACGTTGGGTTTGTAAAGCGAAGTATTCTGTGAGCAGCGTCGGGGAAGAACACTCCGACATCCTGACCGTTGACGGATCCACGCGTCAGAAGCTTCTTTCCACCGCTCTTGGTCTTTGGTCTCAATACTTCGAAGAACTGTGAGCCTGCCTGATCGTTGGAGAGTTCGACCTTAACCCCGGCGAGGAATCGCGGCTGGCCTCCCGACACAATGCGGAAGTTAATTTTCGTTGCTCCCTCAGTAAGCGACATAGCGCTTGTGTCGACCTGCGGCCCCAGGTCGTTGATGAAAAAGGTGGAGTTACTGAAGTCTGAGGAAACTGCGTTAGTTTTACTCGTAGCTGATACGACGACCTTGGCAGTCGATGTGCAGAAGCTTGGGACCACCCAATTGAAGTCTATCGCAGTAGGCGGCAACGCGGGGTTTGTCGGATTGACTTGAGTTATCGGAGTGAAAGTCAATCCGTTATCCGTGGTGTAGAAGATGTCGAAACCTTTTACCTGATCACCAAATCCTGTTCCGACCACCCAGGTGATCTTGAAGGTCTGGCCGAACCTCAAGGTCTCGTTCCCATTGGGCGAGGTCACCGCAAGAGCGACTCCCGTGTCGCTGATGGTGAAGTCGGCATTGCTGTCATCCTGTGTTATCAAGGCAGTGTTGTCGGTTGCCGTTATTCGCACGCGAGCTGTCGTAGTGTTTACGCCGATCGGAATGTTCCAGCCAAAGGTTCGCGTCGCGCCGGCGATGTTCGGAGCGATGATTGTGTTGAAAGTAGAGCCACCATCGGTCGAGAGCCTTAGTTCAAAGCCCTGAATGGTATCCTCTCCATCCTGATCACCCGCTGTCCATTTGATCTCAAACATTCCTCCTCCCCCGACCAGTTCTCCTCCATTTGGAGCAGTGAGCTCAACGGTGGGGGCGTGGTTTTGCGGCGGCACCGAACTCGCCGCCGCGAGGAGCACATAGGCTTTCCCGGCATCCGATCGAGCCGCACCCTGAGCAATCTGAACGTCATTGAATGGCGCACCCGCGGCGATATCGCCGCCACGATTGTTATCGAAGTCACCAGTACCAATTGTCCATCCAAACTCGTCCGCGGGCGCTTGACCAGTAATTCGAACATCATCCTGATTCAGGGCCAGATCGCGCCCGGGAAAGATCAAGAGATTCGATCCGCCGAATAGAACGTGGACTGAGCCCCGATTGGAAAGCGCGCCCGGCGCACCGAGCAAAACGTCGGGAACCGAATCGTTATTGCCTTGAGTATTCACTACGCCGGCTGCAACCGCGGAACCCAGACGATCTCCTGGTGCAGCGCCGATCACGCTCAGAGCCGCCGTCGAAAGCGAGACGGTGATTCGCCTTTCGGTGGCGCCGCCAACCGGATTCAAGGCTGCGCTTCCGGCTATTACGTAAGCTTGCCCGCACTGAGGACGAACCCCACCCGGGCCAGCCGATTGAGGCGCGCCGATTATTATGTCGCTTGCGCCCTCGTTGGTCACATTCCCTATGGCGATCGACGAGCCCAGGTGATCGCCGCTTACCTCGCCATAGATAGAAAGATTCTGCTGAGTATTGCTTAGGTCGAAGGTCTTCGTTGCGGCTGGAGGCGTTGGATTGAGATTATTGCCGCCGAACACGCCAAATGTTGCTCCGGTCTCGCCAACTTCGACGGCATCCGGTCGATTCGCCTTGGGTGCGCCCACCAATAAATCACCCACGCCGCCGCCATTGACATCGCCGAGTGCAACAGTGGTTCCAAGCAGGCTCTCGGCTTTACCGAAGATCCTGACAGGCGCTGGCGATGTGTTGAGGTCGATCACCTTTGTCGTTGCGTTTGGGTTCGCGAAAGTCGCGCCGCCTAAGAGCAAGAACGCAGCTCCAGCATTGTTCCGCGCAGCTCCAGCAGGATCAGGACCCTTGCTTCCGGTGGCGCCGATCAACAGATCAGGCGGACTTGCATCGCCGTTGACTTCACCGATCGTAAGCGCGTTTCCGAGTCTGTCGCCGGCTTGCTCGCCTATGATTTGATCGTTCGCAGCGTTGGGAGCGCCAAGATCAACCGTCCTTGGCGTGAATCCTGTCGCTCCAAATATTATGAACACTGAACCGGTGTTGCTGCGCGGAACGGGAACGCCGGCTCCAGTTAGATCAAAGCCAGGAGCACCGATTGCGAGATCGTCAATTCCATCTCCGTTGACATCCCCCGCCGCGACAGCAAATCCGAGATTGTCACCCGAATTGGCTCCAAATATCTTGACGTCAGGCTGGCTGATGGCGGTCGTATTCGTGTCGATGATTGTCGGCGACGCAAATGTAGCCCTGCCAAAGAGTATGTAGACAGCGCCTGCGTCCTCACGAGTACTTCCGCCTTGAGGAGTGAAGTCGACATCAGGAGCACCCACTATCAAGTCCCGAATTCCATCATTGTTGATATCGCCTGCTGCCAAAGCGTGAGACCTCGGGAAACTAGAGAAGCTGTTTGCCGAGTTGTTGCCGGAAAAGTGATCGGCTTCCCCGGCGCCCAGCATTTGAATGTTTGCCCCGCCAGCTGACAAATCAACGAGCTGAACGATCTGCGTCGTGACGTCGGCTGTCGTAGCCCTGAATGGAACGGTTCCCGCCGCGATCGCCAGTATCACGCCCGCCAAGACGATTACTAAGTAACGCGCGCGTCTTACTGGCGCAATTCTCCCAAAGGACATTTGTCTTGTACCCCCAATGTTTACGTATGGTCCGTGTGAACCGAAAGATTCTATATGCCAGGCTATCGAATTGGCAACTTAGAAGTTTCAGCCACGTCACCGGCGTATACAGCAGTGTTGAAATATATGGAAAGATAGTTGTTGACTGGCCATGGTTTTTTTGCTATTTTCGGAGCCTCGTTCGGT
>DATMCM010000192.1:0-7430 GCA_035558335.1 Blastocatellia bacterium
AACGAGGCCGCTCGGCATTACGACGAGCGGGCTCTCGCAGCCCTGATCATTGCGATCGCCCTCACCAATGTCTATAACCGACTCAATGTCAGCACAAGACAGGTGGCAGGCGAGTGGGCGAAGTCGGCAGACGCACAGGCGTGGGCGGAAAGTCGCTCGAGCTCCGTATGAGGCGCCGAGCAGCGCGGTCATCGCAAACGTCACGCGATGACCGCGCGCTCCCCCGATAGAGGCGGCGTTGCGTGCGTCGGCGGGGCGAGTATCGGGTGCCAACGGTGCCGCTCGCGCATTAGGCCTCCCACCTTCGACTCTCGATCTTCGGATCAAACGATTAGGAAGCGACAAGTTTCCATACCGCCGGGAGAGAGAGTGACCCGCCTAGCACTAGAGCCTGGTCCTCTTCCACGCGCTCGCATTCGTTGATTGATCTCTCCGCTATTCGTTGAGTCCCTAGCGCCTCGGAAACACGCGCGAGAGCACCTATGCTCTATGCGAAGCGGCATTTGATCACCCATCGTTCATCACCTCGTCTATCACCGCTGTTTCTCAGGCGAAACCTGCTATGCAATGCCCGTCGCTCCCAGCTGATTGCCGAAGAGTGGGATCTGCCGATCGCGTGTGACTAAATCCGGCCAGGCGGCAAGATTCGGTCACGCTCGCAAAGAAAGCGGGCCGATATGAAGCGGTCACGCCAGTAATCAGTTGGGCACCGGAATTGCCATCCCTACAGGTGGAGAATGTGAAGCATTCTTAGCCAGGTAGGTAAGAAAGGAGGTGACTAGTATGAAAAGGAATCGAGTCAAAGCGCTAGTCACGCGAATGCTTCTTGTGCTCGGCCTGCTGTTTGGGCTGGTGGGATTAACAGACACAACGGTCCAGGCTCAGAGCGGGCGAAGATTTGACAGACACCCAGGTCGAGTGCCCTCTAGAGTCTTCATCTATCCTCGGGTCTATCCTCGTCGGTGGTATTGGTATGACAGGTGGAATTGGTATGACGGAGGGTATCCGTATTACCAAAGCTACTACTTCCCGAGCACTCACGAGACCGAGGGTCAGGGCTATCACGATGGCCTCGATGACGGGAAGGATGACGCCAAGGATAGAAAGGCCTACGACCCATATCGTCACAAAGACTACAGGAACGCGATAACCTCGGCATACATCGACGGGTATCTGCGAGGATATGCGGAGGGCTATCGTAGGGTTGCCGGCTGAGAACGATTGACAGCCAACGCGAACGGGCTCACCGGATGGTGAGCCCGTTTGGGTCCCTCTTTGAGAGAGAATCGGCGTGCCTCCAGTCACAGGGTTCCTTCAGCTTGATGACTAATTTACTGACAGTGTCGATTTAGACCGCGCCGTTCGACTTATAACGGGAGACAAGGAGCTGAGATAACTGTTGATGAGATCAACCTTACTTAACGCGTCTTTCGAAAAACAAGGTGCTTGATATTTTATTTGTTTTGATCATAAATATTGAATTATGACGGGTTCCACAGTAGCTATAGCCGGTGGCAAAGCCCAACAGTTTACGATTTTAGAGATCGACACGATCTTCAACTTTTACAAACCGAAACCGCCGCTTTCGAAGTTTGTAGACAATCTTTGGCTATACGAAGGTTACGAGCCTGAGCAACAGACCGAACGCATTCTTCCAACGGGCACGCTCGAACTCGTAATCAATCTCCGGCAAAACGAACTGCGATTTTACGACGCCGAACGTCCTGAAAACTGCTCCCGCTTGTCCGGTGCCGTCGTTTCGGGTGCGTCCGGGCGCGGCATCGCGCCCGATCCTGAAACCTTTATCATAGGGGTTCACTTCAAACCGGGCGGCGCTTTTCCGTTTCTCGGACTCCCGGCAGGCGATCTCGCCGACACTCACGTCGATCTGGAAACACTTTGGGGACCTTCCGCCGGTCGGCTGCGGGAGCGCCTTTGTGAGGCAAGGACTTCTGCCGAGCGGTTTCAGTTGCTCCAGGAGGCTCTGTTGAATCGCTTGTGTCACGGCGTGGAGCAGCATTACGCGGTTTCGGCGGCGCTGGAAATGTTCGGGAAGAATCAAGCCGGGCCGAGAGTCAGGGAGGCCGCAAAGTATCTTGGTCTAAGCCAGCGTCGGTTCATTCAGGTTTTCAAGGCGGAAGTGGGCATGACGCCTAAACTGTTCAGCCGGATTCAGCGGTTTCAGCAAAGCCGGACTTTCATCCAACACAATCCCTCGATCAATTGGGCGGACCTTGCCGTTGACCTCGGATACTTCGATCAGTCCCATTTTATACGCGAATTTCTCGAGTTCTCGGGGCTTAGCCCGACCGATTACATAAATCGCCACAAACGCTTTATCGAACCCAACGTACACGCCCAACGGTAGCACCTTCCCCATTCTTAGGTCAGGTCAATTCTATCCAATACGACCTTCGCTTTACGACGGCATAATGTGGGTAATTTCAAGATGAAGTGCCGGTGTTTGAGAAGTGAAGTCTGCGCGCGGCAAGGCAATAGTTTTGACAGGAAGGCCGAGTGAAAGGAGTTGGATAATGAAGAGATTTGTTAGTGTCGGTACGTTGGTTTTAGCGTTGATTGTCGGATTGATCACAGTTCCCGCTCTCGGGCAAGAGGTAAGTAGAACGATCTTGCTTAAGCGCGACACCAAAATCGGCAGTCAGGTTTTGTCGAAGGGTGAGTACGACCTGCGGTATGTTGAAGGCAAAGACGAGCTGGTAATTGCAAGGGGTAAGAAAGAAGTACTGACGGCAACCTACAAGATTGCCAAGCTCGAGAAACCGGCTGCAGTCACTTCGGTGATTTATTCGCAGGAAGCCGACGGTTCGTACCAGCTCAAGAGGATAGAGTTCAGGGGACGAGACGCCGCGCTTAACTTTGATAACACTGTTGCAAAGCTGGTAACCCACTGACAGGAGCACGAGCCACAAAGGAGACTTGAGTGATGAATCGGTGGGCTGGCTCTGGCCCGCTCCCGCCGTTCCCGCAGCGCCGCCTTACCCGGCACCATGCCGGGTCAGGCATTGTCGGATGTGGCGGGCGATTATGAAGAGGCGATGCGAACGTTTCCGGTCAGATAAAGTGAGTCCTTGTCTTGTGCGAACCCGCCATCGACAAGCAATTCCGTTCCAGTGATGTCGCTGCAGTCGTCCGATGCAAGAAAACACCACACCTTTCGCGATGTCATCGAGTGTACCGAGCCTGCCCTTACGATGCCGGACTACCTTGTGCAGTCGCGCTCGGTTAGGCGTGAGCTGACGATGGGTCTGACGCTCAAGCCTCTTCATCAGCGAGAGCGCGCTCGGCTAGTTTTCTTCCCGCTTGCAGAAACTCGTCACTTAGTCGCGTGCCGGCCACTGCCCGCGACAAGGACAGCGCGCCGTACATCAGCGCGATCAACCCAAGCGCCTTTTCCCGGCTCTCAGCACCGGCCGCGATCATATCTGCAAGCGCGTCGACAAAGCCGGATAACTCCTTTTCAAGCGCGCTCCGATACGGCTCACCTTGCCTTGCAATCTCTGGAGCGGTGCTCGGCAGCAAGCAACCAGCATCCTTATTGTCGCGATGTTTGCGTGAAAGGTACTGTTTGATCACGCTCAACGTCCGCGAGCGGGGCGTATCACCCTTCGCGGATTTCAAGAGGTGGCCCCAGTTCGCGCTTGACGCGTTCCGAAGCGTCTCGACGAACAGATCCTCCTTAGAGTCGTAATGGCTATAGAAACCACCGACCGTAAGACCCGCCCCCTTCATCACGTCCATCACTGAGCTTGCCTTGATGCCGCGTTCGCGAAGGAGCGAGGTTGCAGACGCCGCAATCGCTTCACGAGACTTCTGTTTCTGCTCAGTCTTCTTATTCATAACTTGACCTCGCTTCGAACTGCATGGACGAACGCCGCCGCACGGGTCAAGCAGCGACATCTCCGCTTTCCGAAAGATGGTCATCAAGCATTTGCGAGATGAAGTCTTTGGCGTTTGGCGGGACGCCGACGACTCGTTGGGCCTCTTTGCCGTCGTGGAAAAGGATCAGGGTCGGGATGGCCTTGATGCCGAAGCGGGAGGAGCTCTCGACGCCTTCTTCCACGTTCAGTTTGACTACCTTTAGCTTGTCCTGGTACTTCTCGGCCAAGGACTCGACCGTCGGGGCGAGCATCTTGCAGGGCGGGCACCATTCGGCCCAGAAGTCCACCAGCACAGGCTGGCGTGATCTCAAGACCTCATTCTCGAAACTCGCATCATTAACTTCAGTCACATAAGCACTCATCGTTCTCTCCTTCCATTATGACCGTCATATTACGATCATAATATTACTATTATACGATAACCTGTCAAGGGAGGTTCCGGGTGGTGATGCACTTGCGTTGCTCGGGACCCGAGCGGTCTTGCCACAAAGGCACGAAGACACAAAGTTCCACGAAGCAAGGCTGGCTCAACAAAGACTCAACACACAAGCAAACCACAAAGGCACAAAGACGCAAAGAAAGGAGGCAGGATGGGACGCGGCGGCGACGAGGGTTGATCTGATCGAAGTTGTGAAATCCTCTACGGGATTTGAAAATACACTGCCCCCTCGGAGAGCGTGAGGAAGCCAGCAGCGCCTGGTCAGCCTGACGCAAATCAATAACCGTCGACTTCGACGACCGCTTTGGCAAAGGCCTGCGGAGCTTCTTGGGGCAGATTGTGCCCGACGCCACCCTTGATGATCTGGTGCGCATATTTGCCCGAGAATTTCTTGGCATAGGAACTGGCGTCCAGATGCGGCGCACCATTGGCATCACCTTCAAGGGTGATGGTGGGCGCGGTGATGACCGGACCTCCGGCAAGCCGCTTTTCCAGCTCGTCATATTTCGCCTCGCCTTCAGACAGTGCGAGCCGCCAGCGGTAATTATGGATCACGATGCTGACGTGATCCGGATTGTCGAATGACGCGGCGCTGCGGTCGAACGTAGCATCATCGAAGTTCCATTTCGGCGAAGCGAGCTGCCAGATGAGCTTGTTGAATTCGTGCCGGTATTTCTCGTAGCCTGCGCGGCCACGTTCCGTCGCAAAATAGAATTGGTACCACCATTCGAGCTCAGCCTTTGGCGGCAAGGGCATCTTATTGGATTCCTGGCTGCCGATCAGGTAACCGCTCACAGAGACGAGCGCCTTGCAGCGCTCCGGCCAAAGCGCCGCGATGATGTTGGCTGTCCGCCCTCCCCAATCAAAACCGGCGAGGATCGCCTTCTCGATCTTGAGAGCATCCATCAGCGCGATGAGATCGAGAGCAGTTACCGATGGTTGGCCATTGCGGAACGTTTCACTTGAAAGAAAACGCGTTGTGCCATAGCCGCGCAGATACGGGACGATCACGTGGTAGCCCTTCGATGCCAGCAGGGGTGCCACATCGACAAAGCTGTGTATGTCGTAGGGCCAGCCGTGCAGCAGAATGACCGCAGGCCCGTTGGCAGGGCCAGCTTCAGCGTATCCAACGTTCAGGAGGCCGGCATCGATCTGCTTGAGTGCGCCGAATGAAGTGTTCATCCCCGGCTTGATCGTGGGCAGAGCTGCCGGTTTCATCTCATTGGACAGGGCTTTCGCCGGACCGATCATGCCTACCTGCGCGGCGGCAATAGTCATGGCCGCAGTGCCAAGAAAGCGGCGGCGCTCCTGGTTAATATCTTCGGACATCTTAGTTCCCTTCTATGAGATTCATTATGTGCCTCACTGAGTGTGATTCTCCGTTCCTAATCCTGTTCACCGAGAGTTTGGAGGTACGTTTTACCGTACGGATAGAAGATTTCCTTGCGGCCTTGCTTCCACGCCGCCTTGAGTTCGGGCGTTGTGATGTCCCAGTCCGGCCTGCATTTCCTGGTAACGGCACGCAGGTCCTGGCGGAGTTCTTCCATGGTGGGCCGGCCGAAGAACCAGTAGCCCATGTAAATCTTATGAATTACCAGACCCGGTTCGAGGACGATCGTGTGGGGGATCATGGGGTTGTGGAGAGAATCAGTGTATTCGGCGATGTCGAGATCTTTTTGGATGACACGCCCCGCGTCGGAGAGGAAAGGCCAGTGGGCACCGACGCCGCTGCGATATTCATTCGTCTCAGTGATGTTGTCGGTGCTAATCGTGACCAGCCGGCAATAGCCGACCTCAATCTCACGATGAAGTTGAATAAGCCCTTCATGCTGCCGGCGGTCCTTGGGGCAAAAACTTCCGCGGCTGAGGACTAGAACCATTGGCTGTTGCTCCTGCAGTTCGGAAAGCTTCCGGCGCTTCGCGGTGTGGTCGGGAAGCTCATAGTCGGGGAAGACAGTCCCTGGAATAATGTCAGATCGCATATGAAGACCCACCTTTCTTGTTGGAACAATACAACTTAACCTGAAGGACCGACAAAGCCCCGGACCAATGCGGCGATCTCTTCTGCAGCCGTGTCCAATGCGAAATGACCGGCGTCGAGAACGTGAACGTGAGCGTTCGGCACATCCCGGCGATAGGCTTCCGGCTCCGAGAGGTCGAACGAGAGGTCATACCTGCCCCAGATCACCAGCAGACGCGGCTGCTTCTCGCGCATCCAAGCCTGCCACTTAGGGTAGGCTTCAACGTTTGTGCGGTAATCGTAGAAGAGGTCGCTTTGAATATCTGCCTGACCGGGCTGGTTGAGAAAGGCAAATTCATCAGTCCAGAGATCCGGGTCATAGCGTTCCACTTTGGGGTCGCTGCCGACGTGGCGCGTCCGCGTCGTCTGTAGCGACAGAAGATTCGTGCGAAGCGCGCTTTCATTAGCGGAGCGGTCTGCCCAAAAGGCCCGGCGCGTCTTCCAATTCGCCCCCAGGCCTTCGTTGTGCGCCACAGCGTCCTGGACGATGAGAGCCTCGATCCGTTCCGGATGCGCCAGGGCCATGCGGAAACCCACCGGGCCGCCGTAGTCCTGCATGTAAAGTGTGTAGCGCGATAGACCGAGCGCTTCGGTGAAGTGATTCATGATGTCGGCGTAGTGATCGAAGGTATACGCAAATTTTTTCGGGTCCGGCCAATCGCTGTGTCCGAAGCCCGGATAATCGGGCGCGACAAGGTGGTAACGATCGGAAAGCCGGGCGAAGAGCGGCTCGAACATCCGCGACGAAGAGGGAAATCCGTGCAGCAGGAGAAGCGTCGGCGCGTCCTTCGGGCCGGCCTCCCTGTAGAAAATGGAGAGCCCATCGATCTGGATCGAGCGATAGGAAGTCGGGTGTTCGGTTCCTCTGGCTTGGGCCTGCCATGGAGATGGTTGGAGCATCACCGAGACCACCAACGCCATGCAGAAGACCAGCAAGCTTCGAGTCGAATGGGGCGACCTGGAAAGGCGCATCGTTGCGCCGAACGGCTCAGCCGGCGCCGGGAGGTCGATGCCGAGTTCTTTCAACCGCTGCTCGGCGCTGGCCGGCCGAGCGCTTTCGCCCGTTACCATT
>DATMCM010000193.1:0-6583 GCA_035558335.1 Blastocatellia bacterium
CAAGTTGGAACGTTCGCCCGGCCTCCATTCTCCGGAAACTCTGTTACGGCGACTTCTTCATCCACCCTGACTACGGGGCCGGAATGGAAGCCAATCTGCGCGGGAAACCGCATCTAATAACTAAGACCTCATGAGCCGTAACGCTCAACAAAACGACATAACAAAAAAGAGGGTCGTCTATCAGATCCCCGGCATGGATGACGTGAGGATCCAGCGAGACGTCGAGTACCGAACGACCGATGCCGGCGATCTGACGATGGACATCTACTATCCACCTGATGCAAAGAGTGGAGCACGGAAACCCGCTGTAGTCTTTGTTTCCGGCTACCCTGATCCCGGGTTCCAGAAGCTGCTCGGCTGCAAGCTCAAGGAGATGGCCTCGTATGTCTCGTGGGGACAATTGACAGCTGCCTCGGGTCTGGTGGGTATCACCTACTCGGCTAGAGAACCGGCTGCGGATATTCACTCGTTGCTTGAAAAATGTCCGACAGAACGCCGAGCCACTGGGGATTGACGAGAACCGGATCGGCGTGTGGGCGTGCTCAGGTAACGTTCCAAACGCACTATTGGTGCTTATGGAGCAAGGCCGGAATTATCTAAAGTGTGCGGTTCTGTGCTACGGGATCATGTTGGATATCGACGGTTCCACTGATGTAGCAGAATCGGCCGGGAGGTGGGGGTTTGTAAACTCGAGCGCCGGGAAATCGGTCAACGACCTTCCTAAGCATCTGCCTCTGTTTATTGTTCGAGCAGGTCAAGACGAGATGCCTCATCTCAACGAAACGATTGATCGCTTCCTCGCGAAGGCATTGATCTGCAACTTGCCGGTTACGTTCGCGAATCACGCCTCGGGGCCTCACGCGTTTGACGTGATGCACGATAGCGAGACCTCTCGCGAGATTATCAGACAGATACTGGCTTTCATGCGGTTTCACCTTATTGGCCACGCAATTAGCTGACAAATCTCTCGCCCTATTGGTTTGTGGTGCGTTAATGTATCGCCACAAAGGCACCAAGTCACAAAGCTGGACAAAGACAGGCTTTGTGGTCCGTCGCGTCTTGGAGTCATCGCCGCGAAATCCTCTCAATACCCAATTGTTACTCTCGAATCGTCCAACTTGCCCGCCAACTTATGGCCGGCGTACTATAACGCCCGCTCGTTTTTGCGAGCGAATCCTCTTCAAGTGGGCAGGCAGGCCTCAGAAAGGAGCGACATGAGACTTCGTACACTTGCACTCGTTGTTTTCATCACGGCGACGGCTGGAGCAGCGCCGCAGGATGAGCGCAAAGCCGACCGCGAGGCGATCCGCGCTCACATCGACAGCATTTTCCAGGCGTTTATCGACAAGGACGTCGCTAAGCTCCGCGCCACTCACGAACAAAACTGGCTGGGCTACCTTGAAGGCTCGAGCACAATGATTCATGGCGTCGATGGGTATATGAACTACAACTACGTCGACCCGGCGAGTCCGTACGGCATGAAGAGCTACAAGATGCGCGAGTTCGACATGATCTTCAAGGGTGATGCGGCGTTTGTATGCTTCGTCGCTGACGTCGATGCGAACAGCCCAAGCGGTCCGTCAAAGCGCACGCTTCGCATCGCCGACTTTTACACAAAACAAAACGGCCAATGGATCCAGACCGGCAGCGATACGGAGCTTCATCCGGAATCGGCGGCTGAGCAGTACCAGACGCTTCGGCCCCTTGGAGATCAAATGAAGAAGCGCTTGCTCGATGCGCGAGAGGCCGTGTGGCGGGCATACTTCTCGAACGATCGGGCGGCGCTCGAAAAGCTGATCCCGGAAGAGACGATAGCGATCAATGCGGGCGACAACAACTGGGAGAACCGCAAAGCGATCCTCGACGGGGCGGAGCAGTTCGCCAAGGGTGGTGGCAAGCTGATCAAGCTGGAGTTTCCGAAAACGGAAATTCAGGTTTATGGCTACACCGCGGTCGTGTATTCCAACTATTCTTATGAGCTGGAGATTGGCGGCCAGCGATCCCAGCAATCAGGCCGTGTCACCGAGGTATTCGTGTTGCGCAAAGGCCAATGGGTAAACCCCGGCTGGCACATGGATACCGGGAAGTAGGAAGATAGCGGTCATGTGTAGAAACATCAGGACCCTGTTCAATTTCGAACCACCGGTTAGCGAGGAAGAGATTCGAGCCGCTTCTTTGCAGTTCGTTAGGAAGGTAAGCGGGTTCAACAAGCCATCGAAAGCAAACGAAGCTGCATTTCTTCGTGCGGTCGATGAGATTGCAAAGATCTCTGGCAGCCTGCTGAACTCGCTCGAGACAACCGCGCCGCCAAAGAACCGACAAGAAGAAGCCGCAAAGGCTTGGAGTCGCGCCGCGCAGAGGTTCCCGGCGTGAATAGCTTAGTCGAACCGTTAGACCGCACGTCGATGAGTGAAGAACGCAAGATCGTCGTCGCTTCTGAATCAGGCATCGCTGTCCGATCCTTCGGCGATGTCTCCGACGCGCTTGGCGCCTGCCTCGGTTCTGACGGTCTCATTCTCACCGAGAATGAATTGGCGCGAGAGTTTTTCGACTTGCGCAATGGGCTGGCGGGCGAGCTCTTTCAGAAGTTCATTAACTACAAATTGCGAGTCGCGATTGTTCTTCCCGACCCCAATGCCTATGGTGAGCGGTTTAGCGAACTTGCTTACGAGCATGCCTCACACAGCATGATTCGCTTCGTCTGTTCTAGAGATGAAGCAGATGCCTGGTTGTGAGCGCTTAGCCAGGCATTTGAACAGCAGCCGAAACCGATTCGTCGCCACCAAGCCACGAGGGCACCAAGATGCGCAAAGCCGGCAAGACTATGAATTGATCGACTTGGAGCACTTCCTTTCTTTGAGTCTTGGTGGGGAAACTCGTTTCTATTGTCTGTTAGCTCAAGGAGACCACAATGAAAGCAGTATTCAAGACTGCCTACGGGTATCAAGGCGATGCGATGAACCTGCCCGTCGAGGACCTGGAAAACGCAGTTTCTTTTTACGAAACGATAATGGGCTTCCAGGTGGAGTCAAATAAGGACGAGCCGTGTAAGTCTGTCGTTCTTGGGAGAGATGGTATCCAGATCGGCCTTGCCGAGAACGCAGGCGACTCGAGTCAGGACGGATGTTTCTTTGAGGTTGACAGCGCAGAGGCGGCTTTCAATGAATTGAAATCGAACGGCTTAACGTCTCATCCAAGCTGGACTGCGCGGAAACCGCCGGAAGAAAGAGATGAGGCTGGCTTCCGCATCGACCAACACGGAGCAGCTTCCTTCAAAGTGTTCTTCGTAGTCGCGCCGGACGGGCTCTGCTACTGCCTTGGCGAACGCCAGAGTCGGGAATAACCTGGTCGGTTCCTGGGAGCGCGTGGGAGCGCGGCCGTCCCGGCCGCCTCTTTTTGCCTGGAGTCACACTCGTCCCGGCCGCCTCTTCTCATTAAGACAAAGGCCGGCCGGGACGGCCGCGCTCCCAGAAGGACTCGACAAAAGCAGACATGAAAATCTCTTTTCCCGAATGGATCGAGCCGATGGCGGCGACTTTGACCCAGGAGCGGTTTAGCGCGCCGGAATGGATATTTGAGCGCAAGCTCGACGGCATTCGCCTGCTTGCTTTCAAGCACGGAAGTGATGTTCGTCTGCTCTCGCGCAACCGGTTGCTTCAGAACGCTTCATACTCGTCGGTGGTCGAGGCGGTCGCGAAGCAGCCGGTGCAGGACGTGGTCCTCGACGGCGAAGCCACCGGTGTGTGGGGAAAACAAGGCAAGGTTGCCTATCACGTGTTCGACATCCTGTGGCTCGATGGCCGCGACCTGACGTTATTGCCACTCGACGAACGACGCGCAATGTTGCGCACGCTGGCGCTGCGATCGCCCTTGCAGCGTGTAACGGCACTCACAGACCCCAAGCCTTGGGAACGCGCGTGCGCTGAGGGTTGGGAAGGCGTGATCGCAAAGCGACGCGACTCGCCGTACGAGCACCGCCGCTCGCGTTACTGGTTGAAGATGAAGTGCGAGGCGACTCAGGAGCTCGTGGTCGGTGGATTCACCGATCCGCAAGGTGGAAGGGTCGGGTTGGGCGCGTTGCTGGTCGGTTACTTCGAAGGCGATGACTTCGTCTTCGCCGGGAAGGTCGGAACTGGCTTCGATACGAAGCTGTTGCGGGAACTTCGCGCGCGGCTGGACGCGATCGAGATCGCAAAGCCTCCGTTCACCAAAGCGATCGGGCTTCCCCGCGTGGGCGCCCACTGGGTGCGCCCCGAGATAGTCGTGCAGGTCGCCTTCATCGAATGGACGGTGCACGGCAAGCTTCGTCATCCACGGCTGCTGGGCGTTCGCACCGATAAGCAGGCACGCGAGGTCGTGAGGGAGATCTATTGATCACGCATCCCGACAAGGTACTGTTTCCCGACGACGGGATCACCAAAGGCGAGCTGGCCTCCTACTACGAAGCAATTGCGCCAATCATGCTGCCTCACATTCGAAACCGTCCGGTCACGATGGAGCGATACCCAGCCGGCATCGCGAGGAAGGGTTTCATGCAAAAGGACGTTTCGAAGGGCTTCCCCGAATGGCTGGAGCGCGTCGAGGTTCCAAAGAAAGGCGGGACGGTGCGTCATCCAATAGTCCGCGACACGCGGTCACTGGTGTGGCTTGCAAACCAGAACTGCATCACACCGCACGTATGGACATCCCGCGCTCCCAACTTCTACCAGCCGGACATCTGTGTTTTCGACCTCGATCCGTCCGAAGATGATTCGGATGCGCTACGCGCCGCAGCCCTCGAGCTTCGGGTTCTTCTGGCCGAACTGGGACTGCCCAGCTGGGTGAAAACTTCAGGCTCGAAAGGTTTCCACATCGCGGTGCCGCTCGACGGCAAGGCCGGCTTCGGCGAGGTGTCGAGGTTTGCATACGGCGTTGCCATTCTTCTTGTTAAGCGTGATCCGCAGCGCCTCACTCTGGAGTTCAGCAAGGCTGACCGCGGCGGGCGCATCCTCCTGGACACCGGACGCAACAACTACAGCGCGACGTACGCCGCAACCTATGCCGTGCGAGCGAGGTCCGGCGCGCCGGTTTCCGCGCCGTGCACCTGGGAGGAACTCGAACGCGGCGAGGTTGGCCCCCAAACGTTCACGCTGCGCTTGATGCCCGCGCGCATCGCCGAAGTCGGCGACTTGTGGTCGGACATGCGCACACGCAAGCGGTCGCTTCGACGCCCGATGGAAAAGTTGCGGGGCAAATACCCGAAAGAGTGAGACTGCACGTTCAATCCCTTCGCGTATGGCTGACGTTTGGACATCTCAGCCCAAGCAGTGGGCGGTGTAGCCCAGGGCGAGTCCGCGAGCCCTGGGGTGACTCGCAGCACGTCTCGCGACCCCGCGAAGCGGGCGACAGAAACTGTGCTCTGACAGGTTGCTCGGTTTCGCTCTCTGTCGCCCACTGCGTGGGCTCAGTGCATCACTCGCGCGCTGACCCAGGGCTGCGCGGACTTGCCCTGGGCTACGCGCAGTCGCCGACTGCGTCGGCTGAAATATCCAAACTCCAGAACGCCTCGAGTGGTGGGAGCACTGACGAGATCGCGGACATGCTTTCATCATCCGGCCCGAAGGGGGTTCTAATCACCATCGGATTAACGCGCACTCCTCATCTACGATGTGGTCTCCAATCGATTTCAAATCCGGTTTCTCGAAAACGAGAAAGTAGAACCTCTTGGCATATTCCTCATCGTAAAATCCCGGGCGGCTCTCTTTGAAGACAAACCCGTGCCGGGTTACTTCTTCGCGCACAAGGTCTGCCGGAATCGTGTGCAATCGATGGTACTCGGTCCGCCGCTTACCAGCAGGCCCATCCCCGTCGATGATCACCAACCGACCGCCGGGCTTCAACGCGCGAAACACAGCTTGCATCGTCCGGTCGTACTCGCGGAACTCGTGGTAAGAGTCAACGATCAACACTGAGTCGAGATCGTTTGGCAGGTGCGGGTCAGCGCTCTCTCCAAGGATCGGTTCCACCTGCGCGAGCTTTTCACGCTCCTTGCGCTGGGAGACTTTGTCGATCGCCTCTTTATCGATATCGACCGCATAGACCTTGCCTTCAGCGCCCACGCGAGGCGCCAGCCGAAAAGTGAAATACCCAAACCCGCAGCCGATGTCGGCGACGCGATGCCCGTCCTTCACTCCCAACGCGTCAAACACTTCGGCGGGCCGCTGCCACTGGTCACGCTTGCGGCTACGCTCTGACTCCTGCGCCGAATTGTTTAAAGGGAAAGCCGTGGAGAGTGTGCCGCTAACGCCGACCAACAAAACCGCGATCAGAAACATTCTGTGAGACTTCATCTTGGGGGACCTCCTGAGAGGATGCGGAGAAGCTGTCTCCTTGCCGCCAGGGCACGAAGACGTGTGGGCACGATACGAAAAGAGTACCAAGATTACAGCGAGGTTCCCAGTGACGGGTGCGCGTCACGTTTTCGCGCTATGGCACAGAAGCGTTAGGTTGTAAGCTTTAGAAAGGAGGTTTCAGGAGCGGGGCAGGACCGAGCAGGACCCTGGGACGTTAAGATTGTCCTTAGGGGGTGGCAATGCGAAACGAC
>DATMCM010000194.1:0-10575 GCA_035558335.1 Blastocatellia bacterium
GCCCGCGGTCTGCATGCACTGTCAGGACCCCGAGTGTTTGACCGGTTGTCCCACTGGCGCGATTGGGCGCTTCGGGGGCGGCCAGATCGACATAGACCCAAAGACCTGCATCGGCTGTGGAGACTGCGCGTCGCAGTGTCCTTACAACGCGATCTCGCTTATCTCGCGAAAGTCTAAACCTGCGGACAGCAAGGCAGGGTTTGCGGACAGGCTTCGCGATTACCTCCGGGTGAAGGCTGAGCCGCTTCCGCCGGCCGTCGATTCGACTGAAGACCTGGTCGCGGTGAAATGCAACCTCTGTAACGATCGCGTCTCGTTGAACCCTCCGGGCGCGAAGACTCAGGCGTATAGTTGCGAAGAGAACTGTCCGACCGGCGCCCTCGCACGGATCAACCCGCACGAGTACTTCACCGAGATCGGCGCGATCGAGGGCTTGATGATGTTGGATGAAGCCCACGCGACCGGCCGCAACATTCACAAGTCCGATCCGCGCAAGCGAGCGCTGCACGTCGCGGGTGCGCTGCTGACCCTGTTGCTGACCGCCGCTGCAATCGCCGGGCTTCAGAAGTTCGGTCTGGGAGACCGCATCCTTGGCTTTCTTAACATGCGCTGGATCACCGGGTTGGTCGGGTTGGTTGGGATCGCAGGGGTGATGACCTATCCGGCGCGGCGGCAAGTCTACAAGCGACGGAGAGGCCCGCTTCGCTACTGGTTGCTTGTCCATTCGTATCTCGGCGTGATCGCCGGAATCATGATCCTGCTTCACGGCGGCGCGGATTCAGGCGGGCTGTTGACGACCGCGCTGATGATCAGCTTCGACCTGGTCATCGCGACCGGGCTGTTCGGAATCGCTTGCTACATCGTGGCCCCGCGTTTGTTAACCAGGATCGAGGGATCGCCGTTGCTGATCGATGATTTGAAGCAGCGCCGCGAGGAGCTTCAAGCGAGACTTGCCGAGATCGGGAGCTCGCCTTCGGAGCCGCTCCGCCAAGTCGTCCGGAAGAAGGTCATCCCGCGCTTTGTTTCATTCGGATATTTGCTCCGGCAATACCTGCGGCGTGAAGACCTCGATGGCCTGCTGGAATCGGCAAAGCTGAAGTTCGCTTCCGAGATCGATGAGCTGACCGACGCCAAAGACCGGAGCACGCTCGAACGAGCGATCGAGTCGGCCGTGACGCTTCGACGCGTCGATGCGCTGATCTACCTGCATCGCCTGTTGAAGATCTGGCTTCCGCCGCACGTCATTTCGACCTCGCTCATGCTTGCGCTGATGGTCGTGCACATCATCCAAGTGATCTACTACGCTTCGCGATAGAGTTCATGGCTGGAAAGAATCGATTCATCATCCGGCGAAAAGATCGCGACAACGCGGTTGACGACGTCGTGCTCGAAAGCGACGGCCTGACGATCGGCAGGTTGATCAGCAACGACGTGGTGTTGAATCACCGTGCGGTCTCACGCACTCACGCAGGTGTGAAGGAGCTAAACGGCGAGTTCTGGCTTTTCAATTTTTCCGAGTCGAACGGCACGTCGCTTAACGGCCAGCTAGTCGGAAACACGCCGCTCGCCGATGGCGACGTGATTCAGATCGGGCCATATCTCCTGCTGGTCAATTACCTCAAGCAAGCTCTCGCAATAACCGTAGAGCGCCAACTCGAAGTGCAAACGGTCGACGGTGCGATTAGCCTTCCTGTTGCGCCGGCGGGCGAAGAACAGACTGGCGCGACGGTAATGATCAAGATGCCCGCGCTGCCGGGCTCGCGAACGGTCACGCCGGGCGGCACAAAACGGCTGCAAGGAACCGGTCTGTTGAGCGGCGGGCTTGGGGCTCAGGAGCTGGCGCTGGAGATCTTCTGGAAGAATCGGAAGCGGGAGGCCGGCAAGATCGCTGAGAAGACGCCGCTTCACCCGAGAAGCGGATTGAAGGTGGGTAAGTCCCAATTCAACTGGCGGCCTTCGCTTGATCTGAGGCGGCTATGGCGCAAGTCCTATTTCGGCTGGGGCGCCGTCGCTGTCGTTCTTTCTTCTTTCGCCGCATTGTTAGCTTACGAGAGCGCTTACTCGCCGGGTGAGCTTTCCACAGCGCACAGTTCCACAGCCGCGCTTTCGCCGCGGGGCATCGCGAATCGCCCGAACGAAGCGTCGTGCTCGAACTGCCACGGCGTTACCGAAGGCATGCAGGACAAATGCATCTCGTGCCACGCGACCACCACGTTTCGTCCTACGATCTACACTGCGCACGACCTCGAGGGGATGGCTTGCACCAACTGCCATACCGAACACCAGGGACCAAATGTGAAGGCTGGACTGGTGAGCTTTGGCCTTTGCTCCACCTGTCACAACGGGGTTTACAAGGTCAAGGTCGACAAGCGGGGGCAGCCTAACGTTGGAATGGCCGCATTTCTTCCGGCCGGGAGCCCGCTTCCGATCCCTCACGGGGGTACGGTTGGTTACCCCAAGAAGAACGGCGAGTGGACATGGCGACTGACGCCCGCAGATGTGAAGCGGAAGGGGCTACCTGATTCCTTTGCTAAGTACGAGCCGAAGGAGCAGTTCCACGGCATCCATTACCGCGCCAAAGTGGAGAAATGCGGCGACTGTCACTCAGGGGCTAAAGGCGACCCGCAATGGCTGGCCTCGCCGAAGGGCGAATGTGCGAAATGCCACGGAGTTGCCGAGGCCACCGCAGGAGGTATGGTCCAACAGGCTAACTGCAACACCTGTCATCAACAGCACGGCGAGAGTGAGGACCTTGCCAGGTTTGGCGCCAGGGCAAAGGCCAACAGCGCGGAGCTCAAGACGTACATAGCCTCTCTGGATCAACGCGACGAACCGAGTGACCAGGGACGGTCTGCGACTGCTGCAACGTTCGACTTAAAGCCGAAAGTCATCGGCGGGGTAGAGTCGTTGCGTCACGATGGGTACGGGCTGACGTGGCGCGACGCTGGCGGAGTGCCGTGGTATGGCTGGGCGGCGCTGATCGGCAGCTTGCCGATCGCGGCAGTCGCGGTAATGGCTTTCGGAACGGCGCGTCGGCGGCGGGCCTTGAAGGCTGCGAGCTCAGAAGTGAGACCCCTGGTCGTTCCTCCAACCACCGGCTCGATTGATCTGGAGAAGGCCAAGGCGGAGGGCCCGGACTATCCCCATCCGGTCATCGATCCGGTGTTGTGCATAGGTTGTCACGCGTGCGTCGAGGCTTGCCCTCACGATGTGCTTGCAATCGTAAACGGCATTGCATCGCCAATAGCCCTCGACCAATGCATGGAAGACACGAGCTGCCAGGTCGAGTGCCCTACCAATCCGAAGGCTTGCATAGTCATCAATACGAACAAGATAATCCCGCCTCGCAAAGTACCAGCGAGAAATCAACGACTTCAGACTAACGTGGATGGGATCTACATGATCGGTGACGTGTCGGGCGTGCCGTTGATCAAGAACGCAATAAACGAAGGCGGGCTGGTTGTCGACAACGTTATCGAGGAGTTTCGAAGCGAAGGCGCGAACCCTAACGCCGATTACGATGTGGCGATCGTAGGGATCGGGCCGGCGGGCTTGTCGGCGGCGGTGATTGCGAAGCAGCGCGGGCTTCGTTATGTCGCAATCGAACAAGATCGCGTCGTCAGCACGATCGACGGCTATCCCGCTGGCAAGTACGTATTCTTCAAGCCCGACACGGTTGAAGCCAGGGGCGGAATCCCCCTTCCCGGACCCGGCGAGCAAAAGGAGTCGATCCTTCAATCATGGTCCGACACCATGAAAGCCTCAGGAGTGCATGTAAACGAAGAGGAGAGCTGCACCGGAATCAAACGCGACGACAACATCTTCGAGGTGATCACCGAGCGAGGAAAGACAATGCAGAGGTTTTCTTACAAAACTCGCAAAGTCATACTTGCCATTGGCAACCGCGGCACGCCGATGACCTTAAAAGTGCCAGGCGAGGAGTTGAGACATAAATCATCGGGCGAGCCTGTGATCGCCCGACATTGTCCCCGGTGCGGGGCGGCAAGACAAAACCATGCGCATGTCTGCGTGAGCTGCGGTACCGAGCTTCCCGCCAAGACTTCGCCCGAGGATCCCAGGGTCAAGTACAAGCTTTCGGACCCTGCCGAGTTTGCCGGCAAGCGGTGCATTGTCGTCGGCGCCGGCAACTCGGCCATTGAAGCGGCAGTTGATTTGTGCGGCTTTAAGCGGGAGGGCGATCAGATGCGTTTCACGCGCGATAACGACGTGACGCTGGTCGTTCGCAGCGATTTCAAAGGCGACCTTAAGCTGGACAACAAAATGAATGTCTACGACTGCATCGACGCCGGAAAGATCAAGGTCTTCTTCAGAACCGAGATCAAAGAGATCACAGAGTCTGAGGTCGTATTGAAGGATGTGGGGAAGAAGGAGGAGAAAACTCGAATTCCAAATGACTATGTGTTTGCGCTGATCGGGGGTGAAAAACCGACCAAGTTTTTGGAGGGGTTGGGGATCAAGATCGGTTAGATGGGTGAAGCGCAAATTGCAAATTGAGAATTGCAAATCGGAAATTGCGCGAGTGGTATACTGTGCGGGACGCGAGTTCCGTCAACCGGAGGATAGCGCGTGAAGATCAGGCTTCTGCCAAGCATAGCTGGTCGGGAATCACAGCTTCAATGCCTGACGTCATTTTTGATAGACGACCGACTTGCAATCGATGGCGGAAGCATTGGATTCGCGCTGTTGCCTCCTCAGCTTGGAAGCATCCGGCACATCATAGTGACTCACTCGCATAACGACCATATCGCCTCGCTTCCAATCTATGTCGCCGAAGCCTTTAGCACACTCGATTCCCCGATCGTCATTCACGCCGCCGCCGAAGTAATCGCGGCCCTGCGCGAATTTGTGTTCAACGATCAAGTCGCGCCCAACTTCGAAGCGATACAACTCAACGGCGGCAGTGGACCGACGCTGCGGTATGAGGAGATGCAAACTCGAAAGAAGGTAACAATTGGCGGCATCGATGTGACGCCGATTCCGGTTAACCACATCGTGCCGACAGTCGGGCTGCTGACCGAAGCAGAAAGCGCCTCTGTCTTGTTTACTTCGGACACCTACACCACCGATGAGATCTGGCAGGTGGCTAAAGAGGTGAAGAACCTGAAGGCGGTGTTTGTCGACGTGTCATTCCCGAATGAGATGGGTGAGTTGGCCGCGGTCTCCAAGCATCTCACGCCTGAACTGCTTGCTTCGGAATTGAAGAAGCTTAATCGAGCGGTGCAAGTTATCGCAATTCACATCAAGCCGACGAACCGTGATGACGTCGTCAGACAGCTCGGTTTAATGAAGCATCAGCAAGTCTCAGTAGGTGAGATCGACCGCGTTTATGAATGGTGAACGCCGCGATCGCGGCGGCCGGATAGAACTTTTCTGAGGAGCTTCGGCCTGTTGTATTGAATTCAACCTATGCTAGCAAAGCTTATCGTAACCAATGACGAGACGGGGCGGCAGTTTGAAGTGGAGCTGGCGACCGACGAAACCCGCATCGGACGAGCGCTCGATCGCAATGAAGTCGTGCTGAACGACGGCCAGGTTTCCCGCCAGCACGCGATTCTTCGCCGCGCCGGCAACGCGTTCATGCTGGTAGACCTGGGGAGCGCAAACGGCGTCTTTGTGGACGGCGAGCGAGTAACCGAGCGGATGATCAAGGATGGAGACTCGTTCAACATCTCCCACTACACTCTGCGACTAAGGGATCAGACCGGGAAGCTCTCGATCAGATACTTGCACGGGCAAGTCGGGAACACGGTGCTGTTCCGAACGCCCGGCGTTATCGCCCCTGTCGTCCCCCAGATTGACCGGGCCTCGCTGCCGCCGGGCGGCGCAAGCTCCGAATTGGTGTTGGACTATCTCGAGGTCCTGAAAAAGAAAGCGGAGACGTTGTCGGTTATCTACGAGCTGAACAAACTCCTCAGCTCCGACTTCTCGCAAGAGGACATCTTCAAAAAGGTTATCGAGATGCTGTTTCGGCTCACGCCTGCCGATCGCATCTTCGTGCTGCTGAAGGAAGCTTCGGGCGAGCTTTCGACTCAAGCCGCCGAGTTCCGACATCCGGAGCGGGACGGCAGCGCGGAGATCCTCATCAGCAAGACGGTCGTAGATCGAGTGCTGGCTGAAAGAGTCTCGCTGCTATCGTACGACGCATTGGCAGACGAGCGCCTGGTCAACGCAAAGTCGATAATGATGCAAAACATTCGGTCGGTTATGTGCGCGCCGCTTCTCGGAAAGGGCGGCGTGCTTGGCGTGATCCTGGTCGACTGTCAGGAGCCGGGCAAAATGTTAAAGGAAGACGACCTGGAATTGTTGAACGCGGTCGCCTCGGAAACTTCGATTGCCGTCGACAACGCGGTCTCACACAGGCGTCTGGTCAGAGAGGAACTCGCGCGCGCCAAGTACCGCCGATTCATGCCTCCGCACGTTGTGGACGAGATTCTGATCAACCCTGATGTGGTCAATCTCGGCGGCAAGAACTCGCTGGTGACCGCTCTGTTCTCGGACGTGCGCGGATTCACCTCGATGTCCGAGACATTGGAACCGAACATCGTGGTCGAGATGCTCAACAGGTATTTTGCCGACATGACTCCGATCGTGTTTGATCATCAAGGCCTGCTGGATAAGTACATGGGGGACGGATTAATGGCTTTGTTTGGGGCGCCAAAAGAGACCGAGGATGCCCCTACAATGGCAGTCGCCGCCGCGATTGCGATGCAGCGCAGGATGTTGCTGGTTAATGCGGAGCTCAAAGAGGCAGGACTGGCCGAGATCGCGATTGGAATTGGAATCAACACTGGAATGGTGACTCTCGGGTATATCGGCTCGGAGGAACGAACCGACTATACCGCGATCGGCGACGCGGTCAATCTGGCGGCGCGGTTGGAGAAGCAGGCTCTCGGGTGGCAAATAATCATCAGCCGCTCGACGCTCGACAAGATCGGCGACAAGTTCCCGGTGCGGCCATCGGGATCCATCATGGTGAAAGGCAAGAAGTCCGCCGTCGAGATTTTTGAGGTGCTTTGGAAGGAAACCGCTCACCCGTCCCGGCCCACAAAGTACTAGACAACGTTGGGTCTGCCCAAACCAAAGAACCTTTGAATCCTTCCCAACAGTGTCCTTGTCTTAGCCCGGCGTTCCTCTTCCGGCATCGTGCGGGCGTACTCATCGAGTCCTGATTGCCGCTCGGTGAGCTTGAGGCTCAGCGCCTCGGCCAACTGCGCGTTCTCTTCGAGCAGCTGCCTCATTGCCGGCTTTCGTATCTCGAGGATCACCGTTTCTTCGAGCGCGCTCACGTCGGCGGTTCGCGGTTCACCCGTCAACAGCGCCATCTCGCCAAAGAAATTGCCGCGCTCGAGCACTGCAACTTGCAGCAGGGTTCCGTCCGGCGCGTGAAGCTGGATTCCCACTCTGCCTCGGTCGATTATGAACATCGAATCGCCAGGCTCGCCCCGGCGTAGTATCAACTCGCCCGGAGCATATACATGTTTCGCAAGCGAGCGCGCTAACGCTTCACGTTCGGAGTCATTGAGCGGTTCAAAAATAGCCACGGATTGCAGCATCCGTTCGTAGCCGGTCTCCTCACGCGCCGGCGTGGATTCGCGTTGCTCCATCAAAACGTGGCGAACAGGGAATGGAATATCGATTTGATTTCGATGAAAGATGTACCAGATGGTCTCCTTGATCTTGGCGTCGATGTCGTGAATCAACATATAGTCTTTGACCCAGTAGAGCAGCTCGTAGGTGATGCTCGATTCGGCGAAGTCGAACAGCCGAACGACCGGAGTCCTTTCAGATGTGACATTTGCAACAGTGATTGCGGTCCGCTGGGTCAAACGTATCACTTGCTCTGGCGGTATCGAGTAAGGCGCGGGGAACCTAATGATCCGGCGGTTCAGAGCGCCGAACGAATGGACTTCCATCTGTTCGCGTGCCAGCTTGCTGTTCGGAAAGATAACGACGGAGTTGTCGTTAGTTCTAAGCGACGTCGTACGCCAGGTCACCCCTTCGACTCTTCCGACCACATCGCCGATCTTTATCGTATCAAGAATGTGGAATGGTTGTTCAACATGAAGCGACAGGCCGGCGAAGAAATTCCCGAGCGTGTCCTGGAGCGCCAAACCAATGATCACCGAAACTACTGTCGAAGTAGCAAGCAGCTCTATCCCTCCGAGGCCGCTGTTAAGCACTCTCTGGTAGATGAGCATGAAGAGCAGCGAGTACAGGACGATCGAAAGGGGCGCGCGTAGAACGGCCGGAGCCTGCCGGCCCTTGCGCTTGAAGAACACGATGTCGAACAGCACGTAGCTGACCGTCCGGACCAGCGCGATGCTGAAGCTCAGAAGAATCAACGCCAGGACATACTTTGATGCGTTCTCGTTCAGGAGCTGCGGGTGGAAGGCGCGAACTACCGCGTAAGCTGCGGCCAGCACCAGGCTAATCGCGAGCGGGAGGGATATCTTTTTCATGGAGATGGCTGAGCGATAAACGATTTCTGACAACCGACACTTGGCTACTGACCGCTGACTGCTTTAATAATTTCGCCCGCAGCGAGGACTGCTTGCTCGTATACGCGGTCGTGGCCGAGGATCTCGAGCTCGCGACCGATCAATTCGCTTTCGCTCAGGCCCTCGTAGCTAAGAACACGTTGAGCGACCCGCTCTTCTCCTCGCGCGACGACGGTTTCAATTCGCTGACCATCGCTGCTTCTCCTTACGGTGAATGCCGTGGATGCGTCCGCCGCGGTCCGCATCGTCACCATCGCGACCCGCCCGGGCTCGATGGCGCGTTGGGTCCGCGCGAATTGAAGAGTGACTTTGCGATCGTCTTTTGCAAACTTAAAGACTGAGGGTCCCGCTCCGCTACTTAAGGAACCACTCTCAAGTCGCCAGGCGAGCCGGCTTGCGAGCCAACCGCCCAACAACAGCGCGCGCGGCGACAGTTCGTCAGGGTTCGCCGAAGCGGGAGAGTACTCGATTACGATGTCGTTGAGCGAAGCGAGCGACGGACGATACTCGCTTACATCGTAGAACCCGGCAACCAGCGCCCGCCACGCAGTCAGTCGAGCCCAATTCAAATCGCTGATCGCGGTCCATCGCGGCGTCTCGCGAAGCACCGCCGCCATGCTCGCCATGTCGCCGTGTGGATCGTTGAAGTCCGCCGAATCGATGATCACCCGGTCCGTAAAGTCGACGAGCCGTCTGAAGGTGACCTTGTCGGTTATGCGCGGCTCCGCATTCCACCACAAATATACCGGCAGATCCGAGACGAGAAGCGGCGCGATGGCGCTGGGCACTTCGGCCACTTGTGAGCCGCCCGCGTTGATGGTGATCTGCTCGCAGCAGACTTGCTTTGAAGTCGCGGTCGGCAGCGTACATCGGGACGTCACCTGCGCGGTGAGCGCGGACTCCTGAGACTGGCGGTCCGCGATGATCAAGATGGCGCGAGAAGGGTGCGCTGCAGTTATTTGGGTGAGCGTGTCATCGAGCTTTGCGGCTTCCGACTGGCTTGTCACGAAGACCAGCAGGTTGAGCGTCGAGGCGCGCATGATCCCGCCGTCCTCGTGTTCCGAAGCCCGCTGCCAAAGCGAAGTCAGCTCCCGCTCAATGGCGGCAACGTCAATTGCGGATTGCGGATTGCGGATTGCGGATTGTTCGTTCATCGCCTCGTTCCTCTTGCCGTGTTTATCGATGCAACAACTATAGCAACGATTTGATTACCCTCGTCACACAGTTCGATCACAGCGCTGGGCAGGAGAACCTTTGACTCGACAAGTACTTCCATCCAGTAAACGCTTTCATCCGCCTCTTCCTCCACAATTCCCATCTTGGCGATGAAGTCTGCCTGTGACTTTGCTCTACACGAAGCTCGATAGTTTGCGCCAACGGATGTACCACATTTCAGCAGTTGATGGCCGACAAGTCTGGCTGTTGGGGTGTTTGGCAAGCTCTCGACCAATCGGATGATTGCAAGTGCGCACGCTTTCGTGCGCTTCTTCATTTCATTTGGGTTCATCGTGACCAATCCGCAATCCCCGATCCGCAATCCGCAATTCTCAGGGTCTTCGCCATCGTCTTCCATCTCTTTCGATCAGTTCATCCGCCTCCGGCGGTCCCCAGGTGCCGGCTTGGTAGTTGGGAAAGTTGGCCTTCTTGCTTTGCCAATCTTCGAGGATCGGCATCACGATTTCCCACCCGCGCTCGGTCATATCGCGGCGCGCGTAGAGCGTCGAATCTCCAAGAATGCAGTCGAGCAAAAGCCGCTCGTATGCTTCGGGTGACGAAACGCCGAACGATGCGCCGTAACGGAAGTCCATGTTAACCGATCTAATCCGCGTTACTTGTCCCGGGACCTTCGCGCCGATTCGAAGCGTGATTCCTTCATCGGGTTGAATGCGAACAATCAACACGTTTGGCTCGAGCCCTTCAGAAGCGTTTGCGAACAATCGGAGCGGCGCTTGCCGGAATTGAATCGCGATCTCGGTCACCCGCTTCGGCATTCGCTTGCCGGAGCGGAGATAAAACGGGACGTCGGCCCAGCGCCAGTTGTCCAGAAACAGCTTCA
>DATMCM010000195.1:0-20531 GCA_035558335.1 Blastocatellia bacterium
AAAAAGAAGTTCGAACTCTCGGTGATGACGTTCGGGGTTCCGCTGAGCGGCTCGATCAATCCTGCCTCGGCCGTTACCGTGTGGAGCGGCAAGCCGAAGAGCAAGTAGTGGCAAACGTCAACAGCCCGGGTCAAGTTCCAACGTGAGCCGGTTTACCGCCACGCGAGCGTGGCAAGCCCTGCAGCTCCGGCGAGGTGGTCGAACCTGATTGCTTCTCCAACAAGGTCAACTCCAAAATCGGAGGCATCAATCGAAAGGGGCTCGCTGTCGGTCGCGTCGGCTATCGCGCGGCGGGCTTCAATCTGGTCAACACCGCCCGTTGCCAGCATCCTGCTCAGTACGGCTCCGCCGCCAGCATTCAAGCGATCGCGATAGTACAGCGCGAAACGATGCATCTCGTCGGGTTGCGCTTCCCTATCGCACACGCACGTCCGGACCAGCACCGGCAGCCCGTTTCTAACAATCACTGAAGTAAAGCCGCTCCGGTTCCCCGATACCAGAATTTTATCGCCGGGCGTCTCGTCCCACATCAACCATTGCGCTTCGCCTAGATGACGCGGCAGAAGCATGCCTGCGTTCCATCCAACCGAGGCAAAGACGGACTCGTACTGTGAGAGCACGCGGTCGTTGGCGACTGTAACGAGGTAGCGGGCCTGTTGCGCGGCGGGAGTTATTCGCTGTCGAGAGATGCGCAGTTCGCTCAGCGGCGCGGCGATCACGCGCTCGATCTTCCAGCCGAGTATCTCGCTCAATTCTCTCGCGTTGTATGACGTTTCTTCGAGCGCGACCACGATCGTTCGCGCAGCTGCGTCGGGCAGCGCAACTGACCAGCGTTTCTTGTTGGCAAGCCCTGCGGCCTCAGCCGTCTGGGTGATTATCGCGGCCAGCTCATCCGGGCTTTGAATGTTCGGTTCATCGAAAGAGGGCGTAACCAAACCGGGCGGCAACTCTGTGACCGCGCTTGACGAGAGGGAAAATCCACTGCGGCCTCGTCGAAGATCGACTACTGCGAAGTTGTCTTCAACAAAACCGGCTGCTGTATTTGGCGCGCGCGGCGCAAGAAAATATCTCTGTAGAGCTGACATTCTTGTTAGTATTCCCGATAAGGCCTGCCATCGCTTCCTTGCGCGGGCGAGCTGCTATGAACGTCGATGACTCCTGACCCTCCATCGCGGGAGATCGTATCTTCACCCATATCAACTACCCAGTCCTTGTCGCCGGTCGTAGGGTCGACAGGGATATCGCGCATATATCCGGCAGTCACCAGATCATCGAGGGCCGACGGCAGCCTCTCGCGATCGGCCGCGTACTGGTCTATGAGCTTTCGCATCTCGTTGACGTTATGTTGCAGGATCGTCTCACGCGCCTTGAGCTGGATGTGCTGATATGAAGTAACCGCGACCGCCGCAAGAATTACGATGATGGTCATCACCATCACCAGCTCGAGCAGCGTAAACCCATCGGAATTTCGGATTGCGGATTTCTGGTTTCGGATCGTCCAGGTTCGCAATAGAACGCCGTTGCTCATCACCAATCCTTATATTTCGTGCCGTTCAGTGCGGTCCCGTCGCTCTTCGAATAAACATCGAATACGTCTTCTTCGCCCCAGGACGTTGAGTCGGGCGCATCCTTGTAAGACCGCTGCCCCCACTCCGACTTGCCGGTGATCGGATCGATCGGCAACCGGCGCATAAACCGGACCTTGTTTCCGCTCGTTCCTACGGTGTTGGCCGGGATAAACCCTTCTACAAGCACCTTGAGTTCTTTGGGATAGCCGGTCGGCGTCTTCCATTCGAGCGGTATCGCGGTTCCGTTCGAATCATCGTGATACTTCTTGTAGCGGTCGATTGCCTGTCGAATGTCTCGCAGCGCAGCCCTCAACTCCGCTTCACGCTCGCGTCTGACCGAATTCCGCACCATCGGAATCGCCGCGGCGGTGAGCACCGACAAAATTGAAATTACTATTATTAACTCAAGGAGGGTGAAGCCGGGATGCTTTTGGATTCCGGATCCTGGCTTTTGGATTGGGCACTTCCGGCTAAACCTTCCGCGAGATCCGCCGCCAATCCAAGACCCAACCTCCAAAATCCAAAATCTGAACATGCTTCGTTTCAATCGACCAGCAAGATTTAGCGGATCTCGACGTGTGATGATTGCACCCTGATCGGCAAGGTCTGGCCGGTCGGGGTACGGAAAGTCGTCGCCTGTTCGTTCAACACCAGCGGCGATTGACCAGGCGCCTTAACCGCGAACACAATCAAACACAACTGTCCGCGAGCGGGCACGGCTGGAACTCCTTGCGGTCTATCTATCTGGATATTGATCAAACCGCCCTCGGCCGTGAATTGAAGTTCCGCTCGAGCTCCGGCGCTCAGCAACCCGCTGTCACGCACTCCCTTCACTTCCAGCAGGCTGGGATCGAAGCTGAGTGACAGGTGCGTCGAAGAGATCTCCCCGTTTCCGTTTACGAATAGGGCTACGAACAGATCTTGACCCTTCGTGGCCACCGCCGTTGTTGGACGGACATAGACCATCAGCGGACTTGTGTTCTGGTTCGCAGATGAATCGTCGTCGTCCTCGTCGTCATCGTCATCGTCATCCAGCGTGCCGACTTTCTTGTTGCTTTGAACGTTCTCGGCGCCGGGCTTGTCCACCTTCGTCTTAACGATATTCGATTTTGCCGCCGCGGGCGGTAACGATGTCGACGGGGCTGGCAGCACAGGCTGGACCACAACGCCCGGCGACTCTGATCTAGTGGTTACGATACTGGTCGGCGGAGCCGGCTTGGGGTCTGTCACAGGCTTGGCGGGCTCGGGAGCAGCAGCCGCTACAGGATTGTCTTGCGAGTCTTGCAGGTCAGCCAGATAAAGGATTTGCTCTATCTTCAACTGGTTGCTGGAGTTCTGAGCGTCGCCCGCCCAACGAGCCAGATGATCCTCTTCGCGGATGTCGGCTCGGCGGAGGATGTGAGGGGTCACCGTTATGACCACGTCGCTTTGCTTGTTATCGATCGATGGCGTTGCGAAGAACCTTCCGAGTATGGGGATCAATCCGATGAGCGGAAGCCCCTTGACACTTTTGGTCTCGATGTCCTGGCTGACTCCGGCAATCAGCGTAGTTTGCCCGTCTTTCACACGAGCTATCGACGTCATCGTCCGCTGGTTGAAGGTGGGAGTCAGTGTGCCGGTGCTGCCATCGATCGACGTCGTCTCGATTTTCATCTTCATCTGCACGTCGTCTTCAAAGACATTGGGCTGGACATCGATATTCAACCCGACGTTCTCGTATTGAATCTGCGGTATGCCCGTAGCAAAGACATTGTTGACGCCGGGATTCTGGCCTGGCGTAGGGGTTCCCGGGGTGGTGTTGGGTGCGTAATAGCTGGGAATCGATGCGGTCTGGATGGGAACGCGTTGGCCTATTCGCACCGCGTTCTGCTCGTTATCGAGAACGTGGATCTGGGTCGATGCCAAGAGCTTGCCTTTGCCTTTGCTCTGGAAGGCGCTAACAATGCTCGGCGGCATGCCTAACATAAAGCCCGCCAATCCGGCTTGAGTAAAAATGTGAGCATAACCCAACGGGTTCCCGGTCTGCCCGAACCCGCCGAGGGTGGTCAGATCCGCCGCGCCGCTCTGTCCGGCAGGCGTGTTGAACTGATTGCCGAGCTGCACCAGATCGGTGCGCGTGACTTCGTAGATGTTTACATCAATCAGCACCTCGGCCTTGCTCTTGTCCAGGGAGCTGATCAATTGATCGACCATCTCCAGGTTTGCCGGCGTGTCGCGCACTATTAAGGCATTTAGCTGCTTTATCGAAGATACGTTCTTGGTTTGAGGAAGCGCCAGGCCCAAAGCCGACTTGAGCTGATCGATGTCCGCATTCTTGATATAGAAAGTGCGCACCGCGAGCGGCTCGTACTTCTGACGCGATTGCGGGTTGTCGCTGGCAATCACGATCGTGCGCGAATCAAGCTGCGCGTACATCATGTTATTGGTCTTCAAAAGCACTTCAAGCGCTCGAGGGTAGGTTACATCACGAAGCTCGATCGTCGTCCTCATCTGCTTCAACTGCGCAGAAACGCTCTGGTCAGGAACGACATTCAACTTCATCATCTGAGCCAGTTGTTCGATTGCGGTCAGCAGGTTCGTGTCGCGATATATTACGTCGGTCCTCGCGAATCGCCTTCCGGGGATACTCGGCAACTGGATGCGCACCGGGCTCGCGGGATATCCGCCACCTGAATTTGAGAAGAAGACCTTTTGATTTGGATCGTTGCCCTCGGGCCTGATCTTAGGTCCTGAAGGATCGCCGTTCTTTGGCAGGTCGGTGGTAGGCAAACCCTGCTTCTCGAGCATCCGGCGCATCTTGATCAAGGCGAGTTCGTTGGATGGGTCGAAGGAAAATGCCTGTCGATATGCAGTATACGCTGCGTTGTAGTCCTTTTTATCGGCTAGACCGTCGCCGCGCTCGACCAGCATTAGTCCGGCGCTGACCAGCGCGCGCTGCAGGTGAAGCTGGTACTCGGTGTTGGAAGGTTTCTCGGCGACGGCAAGCGCGAACTGTTCTGCCGCTTTGTCCCACTGTCGGTTCTCTTCATACCTGAGGCCTTCCCTGAAGTGCTTCTTGCCATCGGCAGCAAAGCCGGCCGCCGGCGCGCAAAGAAAAAGCGCCAGCGCCAAAGCTATCGACTGTTGTACCCTCGGCATCCTTTTTGCCATAGCATTAGACCTCACTGAATTCTCCCAACCGGGGAAACTACGCCTCGAAAAAAGAATCCGGCAATTTCTCGCTTTACCGATTATCACCCAGATGTTAGACCGGGCCCGTTGCGGACCCGCTGTCGTCCAAGAACTCTCTTCTCGAATGCCTGCTTGGTTAAACCACTCTACCACGCTTCGGTTTCAAAATAAACTGCGTCTTCTTCCTTGGTTGGCGGCTAATTGCTAGCAAAGCCAGGCGTCCTTGACAACGGCCTTTCGATTCCGGATCAAAAAAACGATCCCTACTCCACAAACGTTACCCGGTTGATCTCGTGCAACGTCGTCACCCCCAGGAAGATCTTTGCGAGCGACGACTCACGCAGCGATGTTAGCCCTTCAGCGCGCGCCGCTCGTCGAACTTCAGAGCCCGGTCGCCTTTCCAAAATGATCTCTCGAATATGATCTGTAACGTCCAGCAACTCGTGTATCGCAGTCCGACCGCGGTAACCCGTGGAGTTGCATACCTCGCATCCGACTGACGTGTAGAATGCGTGCTCTCGATATTTATCCGGACTCAGGCCGGATTCAGTCAGTTCCTGATCAGTCGGCTGATACTTGCGCTTGCAGTGCGTGCAAAGCATTCGCACCAGCCGTTGCGCCAAAACGCAATTCAATGACGAGACAAAATTGTAAGGCTCGACTCCCATGTTCAGGAATCTCCCGATCACGTCGATAACGTTGTTCGCGTGAACCGTAGTGAACACGAGATGTCCGGTCAGGGCCGATTGGATGGCTATCTGCGCGGTTTCGGAGTCGCGGATTTCGCCGACCATTATCTTGTCGGGATCGTGCCGCAGGATGCTGCGCAAGCCGCGCGCAAACGTCAGGCCCTTTTTCTCATTCACTGGAATCTGGGTGATCCCCTGGAGCTGATACTCAACCGGATCTTCGATTGTGATGATCTTGTCTTCGTCGTTCTTGATTTCATTCAGCGCGGCATAGAGCGTGGTTGTTTTACCCGATCCGGTCGGTCCGGTAACCAGCACCATCCCATAGGGCTCCGCTATGAACTTGCGAAACTTTTTCAGGTCTTGCGGAGCGAACCCGACAACGTCGAGATTCAGCTCTTTAAAAGATTCGTTGATCTGTTCCTTGTCGAGAATACGGATGACGACATTTTCACCGTGGATGGCCGGCATGATCGAAACGCGGAAGTCGATCTTGCGGCCGCGAATCATTATCCTGAACCGCCCGTCTTGCGGCACACGTCGCTCGGCAATATCCAACTCCGACATGACCTTGATGCGTTGGACGATTGTTTGGTGATGCGAGATGTCGATGGGATCCGCCGCGCGATACAGAGCGCCGTCGATTCGATACTTGACCACGACGTCGGAGTCGCGCGTTTCGATGTGGATGTCTGACGCGCGGCGTTCGAGCGCGTTCAACACCACCGTATAGACCAGCTTGATGATGGGCGACATTTCCTCGTCGCCGGTGAGACGCTCGAGATCCAACATCTCTTCGCCCTGGTCGGTCTCCCGCACCAAAGCCATTCGTTCGGATCGGAATCCTGCGGTCGCGTCCTGGAGTATGCGCGCCGCCGTGTCTCCCCGCTTGAGGGCTTCCTCGACGGAGGTTTGAGTGGAGACTGCGGTCCTGAGCTGGACCTTGAGCTGAGCTTCGATCTCATCGATCACATCGAAGTTCCCGGGGTCCGCCATTGCTATGTAGAGCGTATCGCCCTCACGCTTCATCGGAACGAAGCTGTGCCTTACCATCAACTCGACCGGCAACTCATGAATAAGGTCGTATGCCGGTTCCTCGGTCTTAAGATCGATAAACTTCAATCGATAGCGACGGGCCTTTTCACGCGCCGCCATCTCCTCCTGACCCATCTCCGACCGCGGTCCCACCGCTGCCGGCGACGCCTGCTTTTGTTCCTGCTGTTCGATTACTTCAGACATTCGCTCTCCAATCAGATCAGCGCACCCCGCTCGAACCGCCGCCACCCATGTTCCCAATCATATTGAACAGCGGCAGATACATCGCAAGCAGAATGGTCATAACAAGACTTCCCATAAAAGCGAGAATTATTGGCTCGATGAAGGTTGTTATCGTGTTCAATCGCACGTCGATTTCCGAATCGTAGAAGTTCGCGACCTCATCCAGCATCTCGCGCAGCGCGCCCGACCGCTCGCCAACACCAATCATATCTATGGCAAGCTCGGAAACCCAACCTGAAGCCTCTAGGCTTTCGGTGAACGCTCTGCCTTCGCGAATGTTAATCAGAACATTCTCGCTCGCGTGGCGGAGCGCCCGGTTTGTGATCGACTCGCCTGCGATCTCAACAGATTCGGGCAGGGTGATCCCTCCGGCAAGCAGCGTTGCGAGGCTTCGAGTGAATTGCGCAAGCGTCAACTGTCGAACGGTCTCGCCGGCCACCGGCGTTCTAAGTATCCACCGATCGATCGTCAGCCGTCCGTTGGGCGTGCGCCGCCAGACGAGAAGAAAAACGATGACGCCGACGATTGTGGGGATGATCCACATCAGGTTGCTTCGAATAAACTCCGCTGTGCCGACCACTGCGAGCGTTATGCCAGGCAAATTCTGAGCGCCTACGCCTTCATACAACTGCATGAACTGCGGAATTACGTAAGTAGAGAGAACCCCTACCAGCACTATCGAGGCGGTAACAAGAACCGCTGGATAGGCCAGCGATTTTTTGATCTTGCGGCGCGCGGCGCTGATTGTCTTCTGATAATTAACGTAGCGGGCCAGCACTTCGTCAAGCGAGCCCGAACGCTCGCCCGCAAGAATCGAGGCGATGTAGATCCGAGGAAACGAACTGCCCTGCGCGGCGAACGCTTGCGAGAGCGCGAGGCCGGAGCGGATCTTCGCCTCTACGTCTTCCAGAATCAATCGAAGCCGGTCATCCGGAACCCGCTTCCGCAGAATCCCGATCGCTTGCAAGATTGGAAGCCCTGCTCGAAGCAGCGCCGACAACTGTTGGTTGAAAAGCAGAAAGGCTTCGGTTTTGATCTTGTGCGCGCGCTCGCTGCCAAACGCCCGGCGCACATTCGCGCTGCGCGAGGATGAAATCGAGAAAACGCGAAAACCTTCACGCTCGAGCTTGGACCGAAGGTCACGCTCAGCGTTAGCCTCGATCATTCGGGTCACGACCTCTCCGGTCGGTGTGCCTACTCGGCAAACAAATTCAGCCATAGAGTTGGTCTCTTGCTTGAAAGCTGGCTTCTTAAGAGCCGGCAAAAGTGCAAATTGGGGCTTTTATGACCACGCGAATTCTAGCACAAATTGCCCTCCGATCACTACGTATCAGCCGCTGAAACTCACGACAGTTTAGTTACACGCTTGGGGAGAGCCGCCGGTTCGAAGATGTCACAATCGGAGCCAGGCCCTGTGTTTTCAACGCACCCGCCCGAGCACGGTTGTGCCACCGGTTACCCGTTCGCCCTTACGAACTAACACCTCGACTTCGCTTGGCATCAGCACGTCCATTCGGGAACTGAACTTCATCAAACCGATTCGCTCGCCTACCGTCACAATATCGCCTTTCTTCTTCCAGAGAACGATCCGGCGCGCGAGCACACCCGCTATTTGGCGAAACACAATCGTCAGCCTCTCGCCGCGAACGGTCACAACATTCTGCTCGTTCTCTACAGAAGCGATGTCGCGAGACGCGACGTGAAATGCTCCGGGTTTGTAAACTACTTCGGTGATCTCGCCGGCTATGGGCGACCGGTTGATGTGAACGTCGAGCGGCGAAAGGAAGATCGAAATCTGTGTTGGAGATTTTTCCGAACCGGGCTCTACCGCGTCCACGACTACGACACGTCCATCGGCTGGCGACAGGACCAACCTGTCGTCGTTGGGGCAGTCTCTTTCAGGATCGCGAAAGAAAAAGGCCATGAACCCGGCGAGCGCGAGACAGAGTGCCGCCGCCACCCACCAGCCGAGCACACCAAAGATCGCGGCCGGCAGCAGAAACAGTATGATGAATGGTAAGCCTTCCTTTGCCATCTTTGCGGATTTAGATTTGGATAATACCAGACTGAGGAATGCCTGGCCGCACGCAGAATGCCGGCTTGGCCCGGCCAAGCCGGGAACGTGGCGACGATAAACAATGTAGGCGCGAGATGCGCCAATACTGCCCGATCGCAAGCGATCGACGGTGTGTGCTTATTGACGCCTGGGAGGGTCGAAGCCGCTCGTACTCAGTGACTGGTGGCTTGCTGTTCTTTGTAGCGTCGCAGGATTACTTCCATCTGGTCCTTTAAAAAAAGCTTCTTCTTTTTCAACGTAGCTTCTTCCATCTGCTCCTCAGCGCTCGGGTAGTGCAGCGAGGCCAGCTCGCTCAATCGTTCCTCGTACTGGCTGTGGGTCTGAGCCAGTTCGGCAAAAAGCGTGTCATTGGCCAGAAGATGCTGCTTGAGCGCATCGGTCTCAGAGAAACTCATCGGATTATCCCTCCTTATGGGATTTGAAAGACCAGTTAAGAATCGCACCTGAATGGTACTTGAAAGGTTTTGGTGAGGCAATAGGGAAGCGGTGCCCGGGCGTCAATATTCAGGGGGCTTCTTATCGGCGGCAGGCCCTGGTTTGTTTGGGTCTCGCAAGCGAGTGATTGCCGTGCGAATGGCAGCGGCGTTCTTGGCTTCGGGCTCGGCTTTCAGATAGCTTTCCAACTCGCGCGCGGCGGCCTGCTTGTCGCCGCGTCGTTCGTAAATCCGAGCCCGCTGAAGATATACGCTCGCGAGCCGCTTGTCGCTCAGCTCCCAGGCCCGGTTCAACTCCTTCTCCGCTTCGATCAGATCCGCGCGGAGATCGCCCTCGTCGCTTGCTCGCAGGGCGAGCTCAACCAGCGCCTGTCCTCGATAAAAATGCGAACCAACTCGGTTGGCATTGATGCTGCTGGCTTCGCGAAAGGCGCGCTGGGCAAGCGCGTACTTTTGTTCCTTGAGCATGACCAGGCCAAACATGAAATAGACCGAGTCTTGACGTTCGTTTATCTGGCGAGTGCGTTCGAACTCCTCGAGCGCCTCGTTGTTTTTGCCCCGGTGAAACAGCTCTATGCCCAGCGCAAAATGAGCGTCGAAGTAATCGTTGAAAGTGGCTATCGCCTCTCGGAGCATCGCCATGCCTTCATCAGATTTGTTTTCGCGAAGTTTGGCGATGCCTTTCTCGTAAGAAGCGCGGGCGGGTTTCGGCACATCCTGCGAAAAACTCGTTCCAGGCGGGCCGAGGAGGGCTTCGACGCGAGGCCGTATGATGACTTCAATGTTGACCACTTCTGCAAAGTTCATCCTGTCCGAGTTGTTGAACCGGGCCATCTGGAGGGCGGGCTCGTATCCAGCCACAGTTACCAGCACTTCATATTCGCCTGACTCGAGATTGCCGAATACGAAGTCGCCGTCGTTGCGCGAGACCGTTTGCGCAATCATCGCACCTCCGGCCAACCGGAGTTCGACGATCGCATTGTTTACAGTCGTGCCGTTTGGGGAACGGACCTTGCCCCGAAGCGTGTTGACCTGTGCGCTCGCGGCGGCGGGCAACAGCAGGAGCACCGCGATGGTTGGGAAAAGGCTTCGCACCAGCATGGGTCGGCACCTCCTTGCCCCAGGGACGGCAGGCATTATAAACCAATCACAGGTTCGGTTGACAGCAGGAACCGGTTTCCCCTCTTTCGCGTCGATCGAGCGTTGTGGTTGTCACCACGACAACCGGTGCGCCTCTGGCATCACATTAACGAGCAAGCCAAAAATCGTGAAATGAGATTAGTCAGGAGGTAGCGCTGTCGCTTGGGAACGCTTACTTTCTGGCGATGCGACTCCGGGAGAGTGTTTGACGCGGCGCGTTCGCCGCCTTCGGGTGATTGACACCCGAAGGCTTTGGACGTAAGTTAGTCGTCGGGTTTGAGCCAGTTCGACGCTGGTTGCCAATCAAACTCGAATAGCCCCAACCGAAGCTCAGTTGCAAGTAGCAGATCGCGGCTGCCCCGTCGCGTTTTTTCGCAGGAGCGGTCCGGACGTGCTCTCCCACTCGTCATTGAAATCCATAAGCTGTTCCGCACCGGAGGCTTCATGCAAAACGCTTTGAAGAGAGTTGTCCTACTGACGCTGACGCTGGCTTCACTCATCCTTGGCTGCGCAGGCTCAGCGCTACCGGCCACGTTCACCGTTCCGCCCGACGATGAGTTGATAATCGGCGCCCGAGCGATCGTCCGAGGCAAGGTGCTCTCGCTTAGCTGCCAACTCGACTCTGATCAAGATCGCATCTTTACTTACATAACTCTCCGCGTGCACGAGGTCCTGAAGGGGCAGATTGACGACCGCAAGATTGTGCTCAAAGAAGAGGGAGGGCAGGTCGGTACCCGCGGCAGCATCGTGTTTGGGACGCCACAGTTCAAGCTCGGCGAGGAAGTGCTGTTGTATCTCGATACGTGGCGTGATGGTAGCTTGCGCGTTCATCAGATGCTGCTCGGGAAATTCGCGATCGTTGCTGACCCGACTTCCGGCAAGAAGGTTGTCATCAGAGACCTCACCGAGTTTGGCAAAGCCGGAGTGCAGTTCGCGGCCGGTTCGAGCCAGAGCGACGGCGCCACTAACAATATGCGTCTTTCAGCTTATACCGCGATGGTGCGAAGACGGCTGGCTGTCAACCGGGATCGCTCCGACCAGTTTCTCCAAACTTCCTATCGAGACGTCTCCATGCTTGCGCGCCCGCCGGAGTATGACCCGGCCCTCGGCGGTGAGCTTCACGCAGATTTTGCGCTCTATCCTCAATCGCAACCGGCACGATGGTTCAGTCCGGATGACGGACAGCCGGTTGTGTTCTTCGTGAACCCGGAGGGCGCCCCGAACCCGGAGATAATGGACGATGTCACTGCGGCGATGAATGCATGGTCGAACGTACCCGATTGCGCGCTCAAGATCGTCAATGGAGGGCCGACTGGCGCCTGTTTTCCTCGCGACCAGGGCACGATTGTGTTTAGCGGATGTGACGGGAGATTCGCGCCGACTCCCGGATGCGCCCGGGTTCTGGCCCTCGGAGGCTTGAGCTGGGATTCGAGTTCGAGAAAAGTGATCAACGGTGTTTCCTTCATCGAGGCGCGCGGTGGATTTGTGTCGTTCAATCCCTACGCGAGCTGTGAGTTTGGAGATCATTGCAACGTTCAGGAAATTGCGACGCACGAGCTGGGTCACGGTCTTGGTCTCGGACATTCAGAGTTCCCTGATGCAACGATGTTTAGCGTCGCACACTTTGACGGACGCTGCGCCTCGATCAAGGCAGACGATATGGAGGCGATCGCGTTTGTTTATCCGACTCAAAACGGCCCCGGCGGTCCGCTGACCGTAAGAACAACCGGGCCGCTTCTGAACGGTGTGCTGAGGGTTACTTACCCGCCTCAAAACATATCCGCGACCGGCGGCACAAGGCCGTACACCTGGGACCTTGTGCCGGGGCTCGGCCGCTTGCCGCAGGGCATGAGCTTCGCCAGGATCGGGATACTCAACGGCATGCCGATTGAGACCGGAACTTTCACCTTCACTGCGCGGGTCACGGACAGCGCAGGTGCCGAGGCACAAAAAGAATTCTCGCTGACGGTAGCCCCGCCTTCGGGGCCCTTCGACTCGCAGTTCGTTTTGCAGACTGTGCCGACCATCGTCAACGTAGGCCAGCAGTTCACAGTGAACGTCAGATGGCTGAATACCGGGACGGATCTCTGGGATCCGTCCACCGGCTTCAAGGTTCGCTCGCAGAATCCGGCGAGCAACACTACGTGGGGGATCAATACCTTGATTCCTTCGGCGACCGTGCTAGCCGGCCAACAACTGAATCTCTCGTTTACGGTTCTGGCGCCTTCAGCCGCTGGGAACTACAACTTTCAGTGGGAGCTTTTTCAAGATGGCGTTGGGCAGTTCGGGCAGATGTCATCGAACGTCAGCATTACCGTGTCCGACCCAAACCCGCCATCGATAAGCACGGCTTCGCCGGTTATCGCCGTGCAGGGTGCTCCGTTTAACTTGCAGCTGGCGACCACGGGTGGCACGCCTCCGTTTACATGGTCGATTGCAAGTGGCGCTCTTCCCTCGGGTCTCAGTCTGAATTCCACGACCGGCGTAGTCACCGGAACCCCGTCCGCGCTGGGCGACTTCGCGGTAAACTTCAAGGTCACCGATGCTCAAGGCCGCTCTTCGCAAAAGTCAATCACAATCACAGTAGGTTTCCCCGCTCTCACCATAACAACCGGAGCTATTCCGTCCGCGCAGCATGGATCCGCATTCAGCTGCCAACTGACCGCTGCGGGCGGCAAGGCTCCTTACCGCTGGGCTGTAAGTTCGGGCGCGCTTCCACCCGGTCTCGCTCTAGCAACTGTGACCGGTCTCATATCGGGCAATCCTTCGGCCAGTGGAAATTTCAGCTTTACAATAGACGTGACTGACGCCGATTCACACACCTCGCGGAAAGGTCTCTCGATTACAGTCACTCCCGCGCCGCTGTCGATAGGCTCGGCTTCCTTTGATGCGCCGAAAGGAATACCCTTCAGCTACCAGCCTGCCGCGGCAGGAGGAACACCGCCGTACACATGGTCAATATCGGCGGGGACGATTCCGGCGGGCCTCGCTTTGAACTCGAGCTCGGGAGCGCTTTCAGGCACGCCGTCGTCGCTGGGGACGTTTACCTTTGTCTTATCGGTTCGCGATCAATCGGGCGGGACCGCGAGCGCTTCGGTTCAGATCAGAGTTCTCGACCCGGAAACCATACCTGGGATCAGAAAGGTCAAGTACAAACCGGGTAAGAAGAAGCTGATCGTCAACGGCGATCGAGTCAACCCGGCGGCGAAACTAGTCGTCGACGGAGCTGAGACCCAAGCGAAACCCAGCGACGGGATCTTCACGGTGAAGAAGTTGACTCTTGCGTCGGGCCGGCATGAGATCAGAATCGTTAATCCCGGGGAAATTTCCTCGCCGCCGTTCGTCTTGAACATTGAGTGAATCGCTGCGAATGGGCGCCAACTGCGATGTCGATCGCGCCCGATCGGCGTCTGAAGCTAACCGAGCTCGGTAGTATTTCGGTGGTTCAGTTAGTCGACCGAACTCACGCGTGGGGTTCGCGTCAGCCCCAAAACGATCTCTCCATGCGAGTTAGCGAACGCCTCTTCAAAAAAATAGTTTTTGACACCCCCTCGCTAAATCTGCTAAATTCAGTCGCTTGCAAGCTCGTCTTGTTTCATAACATGAGGCAGAAGTTCCGGCGGAGAATGCTATAGATGAGGAACGTCTCTCTGGAAGAGGTCCTTGAGACCTATGGCGTTGAGAATTGGGGAGCAGGATACTTTGAGGTAAACCGAAAAGGCCATCTTGCAGTCCGCCCCGCCGAAGGCGATCCCCGCTCGGTTGACGTAAAGGAACTAATCGACGACCTTATCGAGCATCGCAAGCTTCAACTTCCAATTCTGCTTCGATTTCCACAAATACTTTCCAACCAGCTGAAGAAGCTCCATCGCGCGTTCCAGGAAGCCTCTCGTGAGTTCAACTACAACGCAGGCCACTTCGGGGTCTTCCCGATGAAGGTGAACCCGCGACGCGAGGTTGTCGAGGAGTTTCTGCGCGAGGGAAGCAAGTACAATTTTGGCGTCGAGTGTGGATCGAAAGCTGAACTCTACGCCGCCCTCTCGCTCGACCAGACCCCCGAGTCGTTGCTGGTCTGCAACGGATTCAAGGACGAAGCCTTCGTCAACCTGGCGCTGATGGGAGTGCAAATCGGAAAGCAGGTGGTGATCGTCGTCGAGAAGCTGAACGAGCTGAAGATGATCATTCGACGCTCGCAAGAGACCGGCATTCGGCCCTGGATCGGCATCCGAGCCAAGTTGTACTCGAAGGGCTCGGGCAAGTGGGCTTCATCGGGCGGCGAGTCGGCGAAGTTCGGGCTCACTCCGTCTGAGATGCTCGAGTGCATAAGGCTGCTGAAAGAGTTTGAGATGACCGAGTCGCTCAAGCTTCTGCACTTTCATATCGGCTCGCAGATCACCGACATCAAACGCGTCAAGGCTGCGATGAAAGAGGCCGCGCGCGTCTACTCCAAGATTCGACAGATGCACATCGACGTCGAGTATCTGGATATCGGCGGAGGAATGGGCGTCGATTATGACGGATCGAAGACGACCTTCGCGTCATCGGTGAACTATACGACGCAGGAGTTCGCTAACGATGTGATCTATACGATCAAGTCGGTTTGCGAAGACGAGAATGTACCCGAGCCCAACCTGGTAACCGAGAGCGGGCGGGTGATGTCGGCTTACCACGCGGTTTTTGTTACTTCGATACGGGATGAGATCGAGACCTTCGCCGACGATCAGCCGGAAGTAAACGTGACCGATGACGACCCGCACGTCATCATCGAGCTTAAGGCGCTTTTTGACGACATCACGCCCAAGAACTATCGCGAGTACTATCACGACGCGCTGGATCATAAAGACGAGCTGCATACGCAGTTCAATCTGGGTTTGATCAGCCTCGAGGACCGGGCCAAAGGCGAAGTGTTGTTCTGGGAAGTGTGTGCTCGAGCGTCGAGGTTTGCTCGAGGTTCAAAGCTTCAAGAGGAAGAGTTCGACGATCTCAAGAGGATTCTTGCTTCAAAGTACCTGTGCAACTTCTCGGTGTTTCGGTCCGCGCCCGACCATTGGGCAATCGATCAGCTGTTTCCGATAATGCCGATCCACCGGTTGAACGAACAACCGACCGATTACGCTACTTTCGTCGACATTACGTGCGATTCGGATGGACACATCGACAAGTTCGTGGACTTGAAAGACGTAAAGGACGTGCTGGAGTTGCACCCGTTCAACGGAGACCCTTACTACATCGCAATATTTCTGGTGGGGGCTTATCAAGAGGTGATGGGCAGCAATCACAATCTTTTCGGCCGCCCAAACGAAGCTCACGTTATAATAGACACCGAAGGACGTTATCACATAACGAAGATCGTCCAGGGGAGCCGAATCGGCGACATGATTAGCTTTGCGCGCTACGACAAGGCTCAGGCGTGGGAGAGCTTTCAGCGCATGACGAAAGCGCGAGTCGGCGCCGGGCAGATGACCCAGCAAGATGCTGATAGCCTGGTCAGCCAGTATGAAAGCGATATTAACAGATACACATATCTCGAATAGGAGTTAGTGACCGGCGCTCAAAGCGGCGCTCGGTGTCCAAGAGGCAAAATGACGCAAATGATCAGGAAACAGAAAAGCTCAAAGTACTTAACAAACCCAACGCGGCCGGTGCAGATCGACCGTGATCGCTCGGTCGCAGGGATATTGATGAAGATGGAAGGCGCGGGATTTCAGGCCCGGTCGCTGGCAGACTCGCATAATCTTTGGCTTGATATGCTCTCCGACAATTCAACCGTTTTCATGGGATTGTCCGGCGCGCTGGTCGCAGCCGGCATGCGAAGGCTGATCTCGTATCTGATAAAGAATCACTACGTCGACGTGGTCGTTTCGACCGGTGCGAATCTTTTCCACGATTTGCACGAAACGCTGGGCCGGTATCACTACCAGGCATCGGCCGACATGACCGATGAGGACCTTCAAGAGGCGCAGGTGGGCCGGTTCTACGACACGCTTGCCAGCGAGCACGAGTACCGCGAGGCCGACGAGTGGGTCGGCAACTTTGCAAATACTGTTGATCACTCGCGTCCTTATTCGACTCGCGAGTTCCTGCACTTACTCGGACGCGAGCTCGCGGAAATCGCAACCGAGGACGGAATACTCACCTCGGCGTACAAAGCCAAGGTCCCGATCTTTTGCCCGGGCGTCGCCGACTCGGCCATCGCCGTCGGCATCGCGACCTCGCGGGTCAACCGCAAGAATCCGTTTCAGTTCGACATCATTCAAGACGTGGTCGAGGCTGCGCAGGTTATGGCCAGGTCGGTCAACACCTCGGTTGTCTTATTTGGCGGCGGTCCCCCGAAGAGTTTTCTTCATCAGACTGAAGTCACGGCCTCGATCATCAAGCAGTCGATCCGCGGGCACAAGTACGCCATCCAGATCGGACTCGATCTCCCGGAGAGCAGCGCGACCTCGGGCCGCAGCTTTGAAGAAGCTCAGACCTGGGGGCGCGTAGCCAAAGACGCGCGAACCGTCTCAGTGTTGTGCGACCCGACGATAGCGATGCCGATCCTCGTCACCGCGCTCTCGCAAACAGGAACCAAGGCTCTCAAACAGCGCCGGCGGCCACAATTCAGCTTTGGCCGGGAATTGAGCGTCACGTTGGGATAGCTCCGGCGAGCGACGAGGACGCGTCGCTCGCCGATTCCGACTCCGACACATAAACATCTCGCCCTATCTCTCACCGACACTGCCATACAGTGGCACTCTGGCTTGGTCTGTAGTTGTAAGAGCCCGCCACTAGCGCTAGACTCTTCCTATGTTCCGCACATCCTGCACGGACTCACACAGGAGGTAACACCAGTGAAACAGCTCATCTCAACAATTCTTCTCCTGCTGCTCGTCTCTTCTGCAGCATTGGCCGGAAAGCGATCCGACGAAGTGGACCGGCTCAGACGAGCGACCGAAGTCTTCGACGAAATCATGAAAACTCCGGACAAGGGAATACCCGGCGATCTTCTGGACAAGGCGGAATGCGTCAGTATCGTCCCCGGATTGAAGAAGGCTGGACTTGGCTTGGGCGGCAAGTACGGCCGGGGCATCGTGATGTGCCGTCAAGGAAAGAAGGGCTGGTCCGCACCGTCCTTCGTCGCGGTTGAAGGCGGAAGCGTCGGGTTCCAGATCGGCGTCCAATCGACGGACCTTGTGATGCTGATCATGAATCGCAAGGGGCTCGAGAAACTGCTCGGAGACAAATTCACCGTAGGTGGAAGCGTCTCAGCGGCAGCCGGTCCGGTCGGTCGTGAATCCTCAGCCAATACCAACGCAAGAATGGATGCCGAGATATTGACCTACTCTCGAGCAAAGGGCCTGTTCGCCGGCGTATCGATCGACGGTGCGACTTTCAGGCCGGCAAAGGACAGCAACCACGACTTCTACGGAAAGGATATCGAGGCGCGCGCGATTCTACTTGATGGCACCGTACCGATGCCGCCAGAAGCACAGCCGCTTGCTGCAGCGCTCTCGCACGAGTCCCCAAAGAAGCAATAGAAAAGCACACCCGGCGGTCGGACGAGGCGCGGTGCTCTGGAAACTCAGAGCACCACGCCTCACTTGCTTGAAGCCCAGCTAGTCAACCTCATACATCAGAAGCGTTATTCTCGAACGCCCGGTTTGTGTATAATGACCGCTCCCCGGCGAATCGCCAATTGAGACCATCCATCGGGAAGGCAACTGAATGAATAAGTCGTCAAGGCTCAAGCTCACCGTCTTACTGCTTTCAATCCTGTTCGCGACCGGCTCGGTCATCGAGGCCAGGCATAGCGACAGCCAGCCACAACCGGCTTCTTCGACTCAACCTTCTTTCCAGGCAAACCCCGTCGATCCGGCGGCCAAGCCTCAAGCTCAGGAAAAGCCCGAAACGCTTCAGCTTCTAAAAGGAATGCAGCAGGCTCAGATCATGGCGAAGATGCGCGAGATCGCCGGCGCGCTCGGCGTCGAGTGCACCTATTGCCACGTCGTGCCTCAGTTTGGGCAAGACACACCGACCAAGTCGATCGCCCGGCTGATGCTTCGCGACTATGAGATGGGGATGAAACACAAAGACGGTAGTGCGGTTGGCTGCAACGACTGTCACAAGGGCCGGCCGACGCCGCTGCGCACGCTGGCATTTGAAGGCGCAATAGGCAAGAAGTTATCAGGGCTTCAGGTGCTGAAGGGGATGCCCGAAGAGCGAGTGACGCAGGTGATGGTCGCCTTCACCAAAGCGCTCGGCGTTGAGTGCGACTATTGCCACACCGGCGACTTCGATGAGGATACGCCTCGCAAACAGATCGCCAGATACATGATGACTGAGTTCAGTAGCAAACTCGTCAACAAAGACGGGGGCCCGGTCAATTGCACCTCATGTCACCAGGGGCACGCCCGACCGCTGGCTGTGCTTCCATTCCCGCGCCCTCCGCAGCAACAGCAAAAACCACCGGAGAAGAAGCCAAGCTAGCTGAGGGCGACCGACTTCGCTTACTCTGATTGCGACGATGGAGCGCGGGCGTCCAGTCCGCGCCCCGCCTCAAAGCTGACTGTCAGCAGCAAAGACGCCCGCTATTCCTGCTAATCGCTGTAACTGACATCGGGACTGCCCGATGGATGAAAAACGCCGAGGAGTCTGATGTCGGCCCGGCCGGTGTTCTCCAGCGAATGAGATACTCCGCGCGGCAAATAAATGGATGACCCGGCGCTGAACTCCGCGGTTCCATCATTAGTCCACACCCGGCCCTCGCCTTCGATGATGTAAATAGCTTCCTCATACGTATGATGATGCATCGGCACGCGTCCCGGCGGAATGACTCCGATGAACTGAGTGACGCGGCTCGCGCCTACTTCCTGATTCACCAGAAACTTGAACGTTCGATCACCAGCTACAATGGGTTCTCGATCGCTTTCGCGAACCGTGAGAAACGGAGCAGTATCGTTCGGCTTGCGCTCCGCAGGCTCAATTCCAACCTCGGTCTCTTCGTCTTCCGGACAAACCACGCTCACGATTGTAAGGTTCCCCACGCCGGTGTTATCGATGTGACAGCTTGAGCCGGGCGGAACAAACACTGCCGTGCCCGGAGCAAGCGCGTATCGATGACCGTCGATGTAGCACGACCCTTCGCCGTGCACCACGAATAGCACTTCTTCGCCAGTGGGATTTCGTCGAGCCGGCGCAACGCCGGGTGAGTAGATGCTGATCGTTTGCGCGATGTCGCGCGCGCCCATCGCTTGCGAGATTGGGACGCGATACCTTCGCGAGCCCTCTGTTTCCGTAGGCTCACCGCCTTCGATAACCGAAGCTCCCCCTGCTAAGACCGTCATTGTTCACCTCTCCGCCAGCCGCCCGAGGCTGAAACGCTCTATGTTGTAAGACGTGCGACGCTCACGCAACAGCCCGGCCGCTATTCGCCCGATCACCGAACCAAACTTGAAGCCATGACCCGAAAATCCGGTAACGATCAGAACGTTTTCGATCTCCGGGTGCCAGTCAATCAAGAAGTCGTCATCAGGAGTGTTGTTGTAAAGACAGACCCGCGTCTCTCGCACCTGCGCGTCGGCCAGCTCGGGTATGAATCGGCGAAAGAACACGCGGCAGCTTTCGATGAAGTCTTCGTCAACCGCTTTGCTGACTTCATAAGGATCGGCCGTAGCGCCCCTGTGATGATTTGCAATCTTCATCCAGCCGCGATGATGAACGGGAAAGCCGTAGAAGCCGCTCTCCAACTCGATAAACGTCGGGAAGTCGCCTGCGCCGAAGCTTGAGGCAACAGCTCTGGCAGGTTCAAAGTAGACAGTCTCCTGGCGCGTAGTGGTGAGCTTCGAGCCGAGACAGGGAAGCAGCTTGCGAGTCCACGGACCCGAGGCGATCACCGCGCAGTTGCACTCACACGTGCCGCCCGCTTCAATGACTATCCTGACGCGGGACCCTTCGGATCGCTCCACGCCGATCACGCGTCGTCCTTCCATCAAAACGACGCCTCGCTGTCGCGCCAATTCAAGCGCCGCCCGCACCGCTCGTTCGGCGTGAAGAATAGCGCCGTTGGGATCATAGACCCCAAACGCGAACGCCTCGGGGTTGAACTGCGGGAATCTCCCTGCGACTGCGGAGCTGTCAAGCATCTCTGCTTCTAAACCCAGTGAACGCAGTGCTTTGTAGGTTTCGGTCTCGG
>DATMCM010000196.1:0-5407 GCA_035558335.1 Blastocatellia bacterium
AGATTGGCCGACACAAGCTGGTGCGATAAGAGCAACGAGTAGCGTCCAGAGCGCGACAACCGGCGCGCCGGTACCCAAGGCTTGATCATCGTGTTGGGATCCTCGAGCGGAGCGCCGCCCTGGACCCTCCGGCGATTTGGATTTGAGTTGCGAGTCCTCGCGCAAAAAGAAAAACTCCCGCCGACCCAATGCGCGTGCGGGTCGAACGGGAGCGTTGCTGTTGGTGCTCCCGCGCGCCTTGCTCCCTGACGCGAAGAGCGATCGGCTCGCGACTGAGCTTCGGGCAGGTCTCCTGACTTAGCCTCGTCGATGCGCTGATTCGCATCTGCCCGCCGGCGGCCTTCCCGATCGACTCGATCAGTGGCCCGGTTGTCGGCGGTCTCGAGAGCATCACAGTGGCGGGACCGTGCGGGATTCAAACCCGCTTCCCTATTCTCCCCGAACATCGGGGCACCCGAAGCAATCGTTACGATTCAGAAAGAGCAATCAGGACAAGCAACCTAGCACTCTATTATGTTTGAGTCAAACTCGGATCACTCGCAGCACACATTTACGGGTCCAGCCCTCTATCTCGCCTGCGCCGCCTGCGCGCGTTGGACAAGCTCCAAAAAAGCCCGCGGTGTCGAGATGTATCCCTGAGCGGTGTTCAACACTCGGCCTTTCCCGTCCAGGATTATCGTCGTCGGAAAGCCTTTGACCCGCATCTGCTCCGCGAAGCTCTGACCTTGACCTCCATCTTCAGCATCCAGCTTTACGAAGACCTGTTGTCTGCTCAGCGTGGCGATCGTTGGGTTCGAATAGATGTTCTGGTCCATTTTCTTGCACCAGCCGCACCAGTCCGTGTAGACATCAACTATTACCAGCTTACCGTCGGCTGCTGCGGCTTCAAACGTGCGCGGCAGATCTCGATGCCACTGGATAGCGCCGCGGGCAGCTTCAGGCCTGGAGCGCTCCGGAGGTTGAGCCTCACCCTCAAGCGGCAAACGGACCACCTCACGAGCAGAACCAAGATCGTCGTTGGTTAGAACCGGCGCGCGCCTCTTTGGGCTCGACTGCGGGCTTGCAAGTGCACACATCACGGACATCGCAATCAGCATCCCCGACCATTAATATATTTGTCCTTCTCATTGAGTTTCACCTTTCGGCGCGAGTGAATTTGCCGGGCGGTTATCAGGCTGAGAGGACGCGCTTCACAATAGTTTCCTCAAAATGAAGCTTGCGACCCAGCGCGCCGCGTTAGCATTCGAGCCGAATTGGGTAGTGTCCTAATTTGGAATGTTTTCTCCGCGTAACCTCTGCCGCTCAGCGTCTCCGCGGTTAGATACCATCGAAACGTTGCTAACCGCAGAGACGCCGAGACGCAGAGACCGCGCTGAGAACTGGATTTAGGACACCCTGAATTGACAACGCTTTCGGCTGCGGGCTATTCTCAGTGTTGCTCTCACACAAAGGCGCCTGCGGGGAGCCGCATCCCCTGACCGGTCAACAAACTTTGAAAGGAAATTGAGTTGAGCGAACATCGTCCGATCATCGGCATACCGTGCCGCTATAACTGGACTAATAACTACTTCGAGCTGCGCGAGACTTACTCACAAGCGCTCTACGCGGCCGGCGGAATTCCGCTGATGCTGCCGTTGATTCCGGAGTCCGAGTACGTTGACAACGTGATGACCCACGTTGACGCGATAGTCTTGTCGGGCGCGATCAACGACGTAGACCCGCAGCGTTACGGGCGCGAGCCAAAACCAAAGCTGGGCCCGGTTGTCCCGCAACGCGACGAGATGGACATGATGCTGCTCGCGGCCGCAGAAGCGCGTCAGCTTCCGGTGCTTGCGATCTGCTTCGGTATTCAATCGCTAAACGTCTATCGTGGCGGCACCCTGATCCAGGACATCGAGAGCGAGGTCAAAGAACCGCTCAAGCACATGCAAGACGGGTTGTTCGGGCGGCGCTCGCACTCGATCAACGTAACCGAAGATTCACTCATCGCGAAGCTCGCGGGATCAACTCACACAGCGGTCAACAGCCATCATCATCAGGCCATCGACATAGCCGGCCGCGATCTGGAACCTATCGCGTGGTCGCCCGACGGCGTCATCGAAGCGGTCATCAACAAGCGCTCTGACCAGTTCATTCTCGGAGTCCAGTGGCATCCGGAAGTTGGCTGGCAAGAAGATCTGCTGTCGCAAGCCATCTTCAATCACTTCATCTCGGTCGTTCGCGAGCGGCGCGAGTCACAAACGCGCGAGCCGGCCCGCGTCGAGGGCTGATCCAGGACCATGCGCGCTAGGGACAAGTTTACGCTGGCGACCCTGTGCGCGGGGCATTTCGTCAACGATTCCTACTCGAGCATCATCTATCCGCTTCTTCCGCTGATCCAGGTAAAACTCTCCCTCAGCACTACTCAAGTTTTCTGGCTGGCTCCGCTCTACGCTATATCATCGTCACTGATGCAGCCGATCTACGGCTACATTTCGGATCGCTACGCCCGGCGAGCTTTTGCGGTGCTCGGACCGACGATCACGGCGGTGTTTGTCTCACTGATTGGGCTCGCGCCTTCTTACGCGATATTGGTCGTGTTGCTGGTCGGGAGCGGAATCGGTGTCGGCTCGTTCCATCCGCAAGCCGCCGCGATGGCTGCTCAAGCCTCCCGCGAGCGACGAAGAATCGGGATGGCGATGTTCTCGGCTCTCGGGACGCTCGGCTTCGCATTCGGCCCAATTGGTATCACCAGAATAGTCTCGCGGTTTGGTCTGGAGCACTCCTACTACATAGTCGGAACTGGGTTGGTGATGTCGGCGGTGCTCTATCGAGTGTGCCCGCCCCTCGATGCTCCAGTTCGGCTCGCGCCCGGTGTTCAGAAGATCAAGTGGCAAGTGCTTAATGCTCTTCGCGCCGCCTGGAAGCCGCTACTGTTGCTGTACCTGATAACCGTCATCCGCTCGGGCTTGCAGATGACGACCAACACCTACTTGCCATTTATCTTGAAGGACCTGAGCTACGAACTGACGGCGACTGGAAATGTAATGACGGTTTTCCTGCTCCTCGGCGGGCTGGGAGGGATTGCGGGCGGCTTTGTTGCCGAGCGGCTGTCAGGTCGCGCCGTAACTCTATTCTCGGGGCTGCTCGCGGGACCGTTGATGGTTGGAGCATTTACCACAACCGGTCCGTTGAGCATCGTGCTTCTCGGGCTTGGTGGCTTCGTGTTGCTCTCGACGATGCCGGTGATGGTGGCAATGGCGCAAGAGCTGGTTCCGGGACAGACCAGCACGGTATCCGCCTTGATGATGGGCGCGGCATGGGGCGTCGGGGCGTTGGCGCCGCCTGCACTCAACGGACTGGTTCCGGCGTACGGTTTTCGAAAGGTGCTTGTCTTCGCGTCGGCGTTTACGCTTGTGAGCGCAGTGCTGGCCTACCTTCTACCGCGTGAAGAGCATATCCGCGATGCCATGCCCGGATCTGACCTCGCCACCGCAAGCGCAACCGGCGACTAGAAGTAAGGCAAGAAGCTAGTGACCTGTAGGGGCGCCACTCCGTCGGCGCCACTCTTGGCGCGTAAGAGACCATCTCGCAATGAGGGGCTGCCCACAGAGGGACGTCCTACAGGTACAACACCCACGATGATCAATCTCTCGGGCAAGATCGCGCTTATCACCGGGGCTTCGCGCGGGATCGGCGCAGCCGCTGCGATCAAGTTCGCCGAAGCGGGCACGCGAGGAATCGTCCTGAATTACAATCGCGATCGCCAGGCCGCCGCACAAGTCGCCGATCGCTGCAAGAAGCTGGGAGTTGAAGCGATGGCCATTCGCGCCGACGTATCGCGAGTACCCGAAACTCGAAAGCTGGTTCGCTCAACAGTCGAACACTTCGGGCGGCTTGACATTCTCGTGGCGAATGCCGGTATCTGGAAAGAAGCCGCCATCGACAAGATGACTGAAGCGGAGTGGGACGAGACGATTGACGCCAACCTGAAATCCATTTACACCTGCTGCCAGGAGGCTGCGCGCGCGATGCTCCCGACACGACGTGGCACGATGATCCTCGTCTCATCAACTGCCGGGCAGCGCGGCGAGCCATTTCACTCACATTACGCGGCAAGCAAGGGCGCGATCATTTCAATGACCAAGTCGCTGGCGGCGGAGCTTGGGCCGCGAGGAATTACGGTCAACTGCGTAGCGCCCGGGTGGGTCGCGACCGACATGACCCGTGATGCTCTGAACGATCCAAAACAACGTCGGAAGATTCGCGGGTTGATCCCGCTGGGTCGCGTTGCTACGCCTGAGGAGATCGCGGGCCCGATTCTGTTTCTCGCTTCCGGGCTCGCGAGCCACGTCAACGGCGAGGTGCTGAACGTCAACGGCGGGTCGGTGCTTTGCGGGTGAGTTGAGTTGGTTGAAGGGTTTCACGCAAAGACGCCAAGGTTCGCAAAGACGACAAATGATTCTTCGCGCTGTTGTGCTACTTTGCGTCTTTGCGTGAAACTAGTCGCCGCGCATTCAGTATTTCTCCATGATTAAGACCGGCCTGGAAGTACTCCTCGAATCAAGGCTCGATTTGCTCGACGGTGCGCGAGTCGGCTTCATCGCAAACCCGGCGTCGATCAATTCGCGCTTTGAGCACGCCGCTGACCTCTTTCATCAGCACAATCGAATCCACCTGACTACGCTATTCGGGCCTCAACACGGCATCCGCGGCGAGACCCAGGACAACATGATCGATTGGCAGAGCTTCCGCGATAAACACACCGGACTGCCTGCTTATTCGCTTTACGGCGAGACCCGAAAGCCTACGACCGAGATGCTTTCAGATGTAGACACACTTGTCTTTGACGTTCAAGATGTCGGCACGCGCGTCTACACTTTCATTTACACGATGGCGCTCGCCATGGAAGCCGCGCGAGAGTCCGGCAAGCGCTTCATCGTGCTGGACCGCCCGAATCCAATCAACGGAGTTCAGCTCGAGGGCAACATTCTCGAGCCCGAGTTCAGCTCATTCGTCGGAATGTTCCCGATCCCGATGCGACATGCAATGACCGTCGGCGAGCTTGCCTTGATGTTCAACCGCGAGTTCGCAATCGGTTGTGATCTTGAGGTAGTCAAAATGCAAGGTTGGCGGCGGTCGATCTGGTATGACGAGACGGGATTGCCGTGGGTGATGCCTTCACCAAACATACCGACGGCCGACACAACCGCGGTTTATCCTGGAAGCGTTTTGTTCGAAGGCGCCGCCGTCTCCGAGGGCCGCGGAACGACCCGGCCGTTCGAGATCATCGGTTCGCCTTACATCGAGCCCCGAGCGTTGGCCGAGGAAGTCGCGAAGCAGCACTTACCCGCCGTTGTATTTCGCCCTCTTCATTTCGAACCAACGTTTCACAAGTTCGCGGGCCAGCTCTGCGGCGGTGTTCAGA
>DATMCM010000197.1:0-10122 GCA_035558335.1 Blastocatellia bacterium
CTAGGGCCGGATCGCGACCGACCAGGCCGACTGCGAGAGGCGTTGGAGGCAACGGCGAATGCAGCACGAGCCGACCACTGTCTCCAAATCTGTGTTGCTTTTTGTCGCCTGGCTCTTCCGTCATCGCCCCGCGATCACGATAGCCGCCACTTGGACGCTCCGTCTCGGTGAGACTATGCGGCTCAGGATCGCCACCCTGGACTGCCGCCTTTGCTATTCGTCCGATGAAGCGGTAACCCCGCCGGTGTGCGGTCTCTATGAAGCGCGGGGACTTCGGGTCATCGGCGAGCGCCTCTCGGATCTCACGAATGCAAACCTTGAGCACGGTGTCGGTCACTGTAGTTTCAGGCCAGCACGCCTCAAGGAGTTCCCCTTTTGTCACCAGTTGATCCGGTCGTTGTAACAGATACAACAACAACCTGAACGCCTTCGGCCTGAGCGTTATTGGTTGATCGCCGCAGAAAAGCCGCTCGTTCGCTGCATCGAGTTGAAAAGGCGGGAAGCTGATCGGTTCTACCTTCCCCATCACATCTCCGAACAAATACTGAACTGAAGTTGAACCCCTCGCTTATGACTTGGTGACGACGCTCAAGGTATTCTGTGCCCGCGGTGAACGGATTGCAACATAAAGCCACCGGCGTTGTTCCGCTTAAAAAGAAGCAAACTTTCAACGGTGGAATAAACAGATTGGGGACGGAGGACGAGCCTCGACTTACGGCACAAATCAGGAGGTGTAAGACCGAAATGAACGATATGAAAACAAGTTACCAGGGTGTAATGCGCGCCAAGCGGCCTGGAAATCCTAACGGCTCTCTGTGATCCCTCCCACTTCTCGAACCGCTAACTGCTCTTTCATGGGTCCCACGTTCCTCAGCATTAACTCCGAAGGAATATCGAACCGAAATTGAACCGCTCGTTTATGACTTCCTGGACACGAGCGGGCTATTCTCAGCCTGCGATGAACGGATTGCATTACAAGTCGGCTTTCGTGATTCGGTTCGATCCCAACACGGATATCGAGGGAGGAAGAATCGAAGGCCGGGTCGAACACGTGGCGTCGTACAAGACGAAGCGCTTTTGCTGCCTGGGCGAACTCTTATCGTTCGTCGGCCGGGTGCTTAAGGAAGCTAGCAGCGAAGAGAATGAACAGTCGTAGCCGAGGCGTGTGAAGCGCTTTTAGCAACGAGGCGGGGTTAGAGATGACGGTTGCAAAGCTAAGGAGAGCCGGTGATTCGGATGGTGATCTTGAAAATCACCAATCGTGGTCTACCGCGGCCGCCACAAAGAGTGCGGTCAGAGGCCGGCGTCAGGCGAGCTTGCCGGCAAGTCTCAATCGCGCGTTTACCGCGGTCGGGATTGCCCTCTTGCTTCTTTCGGCGAGCCCCTTCTGGAAGACGATTCGATCATCGGAGACTTCGAGAAGGGATCGGGGACCGGAGGCTTCAGGTAAACAACTAGCCCAATTTCATTCTGTTGACAGCGTTCGGTCGCAGATCCCTATGGCCAACGCGTCATTGCGATCGGCGCCGGAGTCGAACGCTGCTCCGAAGAAACATCGCCATCGCCCGAAGTTCTGGCGCCAAGGTTCTGCGCGAAAAGGTCCGATCCTATCGCGTTCGGGTAGTCATACTTCGAATCCTGAAACTGAAGAGGAGAAAGGACAATGAGAAGAAACTTGAAATTCACTATGAGCGCACTTGTGTGGGCGATCATGCTAATTACAGCTTATGCGGCATCGGCTCAGACTGGCGCAACCAATAAGCAACAGGCAGCAGCCGCCAAGAGCGTTGCGACTCAGGCAGCGGCGGGGTTCGACCCGCAGGTGTTTGGAACCGGGACGGTGGGTCAGCTACCGAAGTGGACCCTGATCAAAGGCGCGAATTCATTCCTTGGGGATTCGATAATCAGCGAGCAACAAGGGAACATCGGCATTAGCACCACGAGCCCATCATCGAAGCTCACGGTACAAGGAATGATCGAGACAACGCTTGGCGGCTACAAGTTCCCCGATGGGACTGTCCAGACGTCGGCAGCGGCAAACGGCTTACCCTCGGTTCTTCATGATTCAACTCTAGCTGGCGATGGGACGAAGGCCTCACCGCTCAGTATTCAGGTGCCTCTCACGTTGAGCGGTTCCGTTAACCAACCCATCCTAAAGATCAATAACTCGGGAGGGCAGGGTCTTTTCGCATCCAGCGACACCACCGTGGGGGTAGAGGGCCGTAGCTTCAAGAGCACAGGTGTATTTGGAATCAGTTTGGCCGCAGAGGGAGTGGGGGTATTTGGCAGCGGAAACAAGAGCGGCGTGTCCGGTGGCAGCGGATCGGGCACCGGAACAGAAGGAATCAGCTTCAGCGGCGTCGGTGTCCTTGGCTCCAGCAGCCATAGCGATGGAGTGTTGGGCCAGAGCGGGACTGGCATTGGGGTGCACGGGATCAGCAAAGTCATCGATGCCCCCGCCGTGTTTGGCGAGAACGCCAACAACGGGACCGGCGTGCTTGGTTCCAGCAACCTCGGAGCCGGTGTGCACGGAATCAGCAATCTCAACTTTGGACTTCTAGGAGAGAGTTCGAGCGGCACGGGTGTGGTAGGCATCGCCAGCGACGGCGATGGCGTATTCGGCCACGGGGGTCAGGGGCTCTCAGCGGGAAATTTCCAGGGCGACGTGAGAGTGAACGGCGATCTCAATGTCACCGGACAGAAGAGCTTCAAGATCGATCACCCGCTTGATCCTGAGAATAAGTACCTCGTTCACGCGGCAATTGAGTCTTCGGAGGTGAAGGACTTGTACGACGGAGTTGTCACACTCGACCAGAACGGCGAAGCAGTAGTGAAGCTTCCCGAATGGTTTCAGGCGCTCAATAAGGATTTTCGTTACTCGCTCACGTCGATCGGCACGCCCGGCGCCGGACTCTATATAGCCGAAGAAGTCGCAGACAATCATTTCAGGATCGCGGGCGGCGCGCCGCTGGCGAAAGTGTCCTGGCAAGTGACCGGTATCCGCAACGATGCCTATATGAAAAAACATCCGATGCAAGTCGAAGTAGACAAGCCCGAGAAGGAGCGCGGCCACTATCTGCAGCCCGAGCTCTACGACCAGCCCGAAGAGAAGAGCATCGAGTCGGTGCGCAATCCTGACCTCGTTCAGCGATTGAAGGAGATGAAGGAGAAGGGCAAGCAGCAGTAACATCAGTTAACCGATTCGTAACAAAGTTACCGCTCAACTCTGTGAAAAAAACGTCTGCGAGCAGGTCGCACAGTCCTGAAAGAGATTCCGGTGGGTGAGGTTCAACTAGAAGACCGCGTGCGAATTGCACAGATGGAAGCGCGCTTTGGGTTAGCTGCGCGCTTCCATCCACGATTGGTCGCCAAGCATCGCCCGGCAATCAGACGAACGCGTGCGCAAGTGCAGTCTCAACAATTCTCAAGTCCCTTGAATCCTTCACCAATTGAGATAGTGCTGGAACCATAAGCAGGGACAGGCAGCCTTGCGAAATGGTCGCGCGCTGTCGGCACTCGAGTGATATGCCACGAGATAAGTTTGGGCCGCTACATGCTCCTCCACCAAACGCCATGATTGCGCTTCTTGAATCGGCGTCGCAAAGATGGTAGAACTCGCGCTGACATGCTGGCGTCGTCGCATCTACACGGAATGCGAATAAACCCAAAAAGGCTCGGCGCAAGTTTAGCGGCTTCGCAGGACAGATTGGTTCAGCTTGAATGCAGGGTCCAGTTCCAAGCGCCAGGAAGCTCTGTCGTTGGGCTACGATATGGAGGATGCATTAACAGAAGTTCGGCGTGCTAGAGTGCCTTCTCGATGAATCCAACAGAAACGATTGGAATACAGCAGATGATTCTCCGGCTCTCGGCAGCCGCTGTCGTGGGCGCAATTGTGGGCCTGAACCGTGAACTGCATGGGAAGGCGGCTGGTGTTCGCACGCTCGGCCTGGTGACGCTCGGCGCGGCGATGGCAACCATGATTACCGCGCAGCCCCAGACCGAAGGCATCGCCGCTGACCCAAATGTGGTTGGGCGAATCATCCAGGGAATAATGACCGGCATTGGGTTTCTCGGCGCCGGGGTGATTCTGCGCGACGGAAGCGGGCACGTGACAGGGCTCACGACCGCGGCGGCAATATGGGTATGTGCTGCGCTTGGCATCGCATGCGGGCTGGGGTATTGGCAGGTCGTGGGCGTGTCGGTCGGGCTCATTTTGCTTGTTCTGTTGCTCGGGCGGTCAGTAGAACTCGCGGCGGAACGTATTTTCAAACGGGACCGCGGCGGCCCGTCGGATCACGGCGTATGATAAAGGATGAGCTTACCGCTGAGAATTGCAGCTTCGTCAACTCCCAGTCTCGGGCACGGTCATAACCTCCAGCAGGTGGCCGTTGGGATCTTCGAAGTAGAAGCCACGCCCGCCGCGGCGCGTGTTGATCTGACCATCGGTATGGCTGAACGGCCCGCTGCCGTAGGGTAGGCCCTTGTCCTTCACGCGTTCGAAGATGACGTCGAACTCGGCGTCGCTGACGTGGAATGCATAGTGATGGCCCTGTATCGTCGCGGGATTGAAGTCCGGCTCGTTCTCCGGTCCAAGTTCATCCGCGAAGTCCAAAGTGAGGCTTTCGTTGATTTGAACTTGCGCAAAGTAGCCCGGCTTTACCGACAAGCCGAAGATTTCCGCGAAGAACTCGGCTGAAGCAACCTTATTTTTCGCCGGGACTATCGTGTGGTCTAATCGAATCGTCATTGCTCACCTCCAGCAGTTCCCCTATGGTGGCCTTCTCGGCCCATCCAGGCAAAGCAGGTGTATTTGCAAACACGCGGTCGATCGCGATGCGCGGCTACGTTGGGTTTGATGCGTCTGTTTGTATTGCCATGTCCACGCCACTAACGACTTCGCTTGCGTGCTTCGGGCTGCAAGTATTAATCACCACCGCAGCACCATCTGCCGCTGTCACGATATGACTTCCCATCTCAATCCTCTCTCTCGTCAAAGTCAATACGCGATTCCGACGGTTTGCCTTATGGTTTCAGGTTGGTTCAGAGATGCGAGCATCGCGTGAGCGACGTCCGCGCGAGAGATCAGAAAGCCGCCCCGCAGGTTCTGTCCCAACGCCGTCCTGTACCTTCCGGTGAGTGGCTTGTCCGTCAGCCGTGGAGGCCGAAAAATAGTCCAGTCCAAATTGCTCTCGCGCAGCAAGTCCTCCATCAGCGCGTGATCTGTGTACACCTTTCGAAGGACGACCTTTATGAATGGTGAAAGAAGGTAGCGCATAAAGAACCCCTCGCCGGGATCATGCCTCGGAGGATTCGGTCTGCCGGGCGACGGTACCGTAGCGACCGGCGCCGCGCTGACCACGACAATGCGTCGAGTGTTGGTCGCGTTCATCCCATCGACGATCGCACGTGTCCCTTGCGCTGCTATTCCGGCCTCGCCGATCGAACTCGCGCCCAGCCCGGACAGCACCGCGTCCGCGCCCGCTATTGCCGACTCGATCGTATGGGGATCGGGCGCCGACAAATCCGCGGTGACAACTCGCAAGCCGGCACGTCTTTCCCCCAGCTTGCTCGGATCGCGCACCACTGCGGTCACTTCATAACCCGCAGTGACGGCCTGCTCCAGGATCCGAATTCCGATGCCGCCAGTGGCAGCAAAGATTGTAAGCTTCATACGACAATCTCCGTGGATCAGCCTTAGCGCTCTCTCTCAACGAAGTACACGCTCGCAACAGGCTTGCCACGCAAGCATAGGCTCGAAGGAGTTGTTAGCTTTGAAAACGCAGTAAGACGGTTGGGTTTGGTCAGTTGCTAATGACCCGATATGGTCAAGTGGCGCAATTCAGTCACATGCGTGGCGAGTGATTTTGGGAATGCTTCCCGTCTCAGCCTGGGTCAGGCAATGCGGCGACCTCGGCGACCGGCAAGGCTATGGGGAGGGTTGTCATCGGGTTGCCCGATTGATTCTTGTTTAGGGATTTATCCTCTTTGTTCTCTAATTTCGCTTTGAACCGCGCTCGCTCTAAGCGCGGTTCCCCGAGGGATCTCAGTTGCGCCAATGCGCAGCATGTGAATTCGACCCCACTCGCAAATCGCTTCAAGCGCGGTCTTGAGAGACCTTCCATAGTCTGTCAGCGAATACTCAACCTTGGGCGGCACCGTCGGATAAACGGTGCGTTCAACAATCCCATCCGCCTCCAACTAGCGCAATTGCTGCGCGAGCATTTTTTCCGTGATCCCAGGTATCAGCCGACGAAGCTCGGCGAAGCGGTACGTTTGTTGGTGCAGCCACCAAAGGATCATGGGCTTCCACTTACCGCCGATTACGTCAATGGCGGCCTCGACCGGACAGTTGTAAACCTTTGCGCTCATAAACTGTCTCCACTATGTTTTTGGGTAGTAACTTACTAAATTGTCGGTTCTTGTGCTCTCGAAAGCAAATGATACCATTCAAAATGTACAAGCCTATGAATGAAGTCTCTCTATGAACCACAACACCTTTCAGCAGAAGTTGGAGGCTTTATCTTCGTTTCCCGAAGTAAAGAGCGAGACGGTGACGGCGGTCGGGAAAATTCTTGAAGGTTTGAGTACCTGGGATCTCTTCCGCATCAACCCATTGCAATTCGCCGAAGAATACGGCTTCCAGAATTCAGAGATCATCGATCTGTTCGTTCACGGTGCGAAGATTGGCTTATTTGATCTTGCCTGGAACATGATCTGCCCTTCGTGCGGTTCGATTGTGGATAGTCACGTCTCGTTGAACGAGGTCCAAAACGATCTGTTCCATTGCGCATTGTGCCACATTGATGTGCCCAGTGATCTGGACGACCATGTTGAAGTAGCGTTTACGATCAACCCCAGCGTCAAGCGACTCGACATCGAACCTTTCAAAGATACCGAGAGTTATTGGCGATACGTCCGCTCCGCAAATCATCAGCGTTCGCCGGACTTGGAAGATTACGTCGGCGAGGTGAGTCTGGCATCCGCGCTGCTCGCGCCTGACGAGACGCAGACTATGTCGCTGACCGCCGAGCGTGGAAAACTGTATCGTCTAATCAGTCCTGATAATCACGTCGCCGCTTTCATCAAAGTGAGCGATCAGCAGGGCGCGATCGCGCAAAGCGTTGATTTTTCGGTTCTCCCACATTCCTTGACGCCGAAAGAAGTGACATTAGATTCTGGCCATCTCACGATAAATGTTCGGAACCTCGGCAGGACTTACGCGGGAGTGATTCTGGTGTTGACCGATCTTCCGCGCCTTCAAAGGATTTTGCAGGAGCACCCTTCAACGTTTCGTCCGTTTCTCACCGGCAAAATGCTCCTGAACAATCAAAGTTTTCGTGAGCTCTTTCGAATTCAAACTCTCATTCCGGATCTCAAGCTTCGTCTGCGAAGCCTGACGCTGCTGTTCACGGATCTCAAAGGCTCGACCGCCCTTTACGATCAGACGGGCGATGTCTTTGCCTACAAAATAGTGCAACAGCACTACAAGATACTCACCGAATCTGTTCGAGAAAATTCCGGCGCCGTCATCAAAACGATGGGGGATGCGATCATGGCGACTTTCTCATCGCCGCTCGATGGCGTCAAAGCAGCGCTTGAGATGATGGACAAGATGCGACCTTTCAATACGCGGCTGATGAATGAGAATCACACGCTCGGACTCAAAATAGGTCTGCACGAGGGATCCGCTTTGGCGGTCAATGCAGATGACCGTTTGGACTATTTTGGTCAGACCGTGAACGTCGCGGCGCGCGTGCAAGCTCTCGCGCAGGCCGACGAGATATGCGTAACCAGGCAGGTCTTTGAGGCGGATGGTGTAAGGCGGGCATTCGCCGATAATGGATACCAGGAAGAAAGCCGGCTGGTCTCGCTCAAAGGAGTCGGCCAACCGGCCAGCGTCTATCAACTTAGAAAAGAGCAATAGATAAGGAGAACAGCATGAAAGTCGGAGTGCTTGGATCAGGTGATGTCGCGAAGATGCTGGCTGCAGGGTTCCTGAAGCATGGCCATAAGGTAATGATGGGCACGCGGGAGCCGGCCAAACTGTCTGACTGGGCAACGAAGAATCCGACAGGTCGCGTCGGCAGCTTCGGGGATGCAGCGAGGTTCGCCGATCTTGTAGTTCTCGCGGTCAAGGGCACCGCGGCAGCGGATGCGCTCCGCGGCGCGGGCGCGGAGAGTCTGACGGGAAAACCTGTGATCGACACGACCAATCCGATTGCGGATGTGGCGCCCGTAAACGGAGTTCTTAAGTTCTTCACGAATCTCGACGAATCTCTTATGGAGCGCTTACAGGCGGAGTTTGACGGTGCATCGTTCGTCAAGGCTTTCAATTCCGTAGGCAACGCTAGCATGGTGAACCCACGGTTCGAGGGCGGCAAGCCAACCATGTTCATATGCGGCAACGACGATCAGGCGAAAAAGACGTAGCCGAGATCCTTGATCAGTTCGGGTGGGAAACAGCCGATATGGGCAAGGCCGAGGCGGCCCGCGCCATCGAACCGCTGTGTATGCTCTGGTGTATTCCGGTCTTTCTTCGCAACGAAGTCACTCATGCTTTTAAGTTGCTGACCCGGAAATAATATCTGGCCTGGAAACTCAAGGGAGTCACCATAAAGCTGTTCTGTGAAAGCCCAACTCGGAGCCTGGCGGAGTCTTGCCCGGAGGCGGACTCCGAACCCAAAGCTAGCCGGTTCTCTGGTGATCTTTGCTTACAGGCGTATCCAGCAACTCAGTTGTACGTTCAGTCAAAACTGATTCTGATGCCACTTTCCTCCTCGAGTACCGGGTCACAATTTATGCTCGATGTTCTGGGAGATGCAGATCACGGCGTTGTCTGCGAATACCTGCTACTTGCGAGCTGCGCAAATTCTCTCAATTCGTTTGCGTTTAGATCCGACACCGCCCAGTAGCTCATTTGAGCCTCACGCCAATGAACCACGTTATAGCCCTGATGCGTTTTGGTCTGTATTGACGAGTCCGATTCGTCGGTCGGCCAGATGAATAGATTGATGACGTGCTGCCTTCGCTTATAGACGAGTGCGGCTACAGTTCGGCCATCCAGGTAGTCAAGCCGCCCGCCTACCAAAGCGAATCCCTGTTCATTCAGATCGATCACCGGAGGCGAGAAATTCAGCTTACCGTTGAACCACGGCTTGACGGTGTGCTGATCTGACGACGGAACATCTGCGATATGATCCACCATAAGCGAGCGCACGTGATTGGACACAACTTCGCGCGCCAGCACTTCGTCCGGTGAAGGGCGTGCCGACACCCGAACAACGCTCCAACTCACAACCAGTACGAGAACCACCGAGGCTGCGACGCCGATCCAACGCCAGGGCATAGCCAGCGGCGCACGAGGCTTCCCTTCCCTCTTGCTGGCTTTGTGAACCTCAGACATAACTCGCTTCTGAAGCGAAGCGGGAGGAGTGTGGTAAACCCTACTCACTGCGGATCTCAACGCCAGAAGACTGTCGCGGCGCTTAGAGCAGGCGCCGCACTCACTCAGGTGACGTTCAACCTCGAGGCCCTTGACCAGATCGAGTTCGCGATCCACATAAGCGTCAACCAGTTCTTGTGTCTCCTCGCAATTCATTTAAGCCTTTCTCGACACATCTGGGGCAAGTGATTGCTCAAGCCGCTTGCGGGCTCGTGCCAGCCGTGACATCACAGTTCCCAGGGGAATCTCGGTGATATCGGCGATCTCCTTGTACGACATACCCTCCATCTCACGCAGCACCAAAACCTCGCGGAATTCAAGCGGCAAGTCCTCGAGGGCCTTAGTGATCAGTTTTCGGTCGACGCTCTTTATCAGCTCAGCTTCAGGACTCGGAGCGTCGCTCTCAATGTTATTCGCCGCCCCATCGATGGAAGCACTGAGTTCACGCGGCCTGTTCTGCTGAAACCACGTATAGCACGTATTGCGAACGATCGTGAGCAGCCACGCTCGCCCGTCTCCACCACGAAACCCGCCGAAGAACTTATAAGCTCGGAGATATGATTCCTGAACAACGTCTTCGGCGTCGTGGTCATTGCGCGTGAGCCAGCGAGCCAGGTTGTATGCCGCCCCCAGATGCGGCAATACGCGTGCTTCGAATTGCTCACGCTTTTGCTGGTCCA
>DATMCM010000198.1:0-10844 GCA_035558335.1 Blastocatellia bacterium
CCGGCCAAACTCCGAATATCAAGCCTACTCCAGCTGACACAACAAGCCCAGTGATTACCGCCCACATTGGAATCGAGGCAGGCAGCGAGGGGAAGATCAGCCCAATGATTTGACTGACCGCCACTGCAAGTAAGACCCCGAGCACTCCACCCAGCAGCGTTAACGTCATCGCTTCGAAAAGGAACTGGCTGGTTATGTCGCGACGGCGAGCCCCGATCGCTTTTCGGACGCCGATCTCGTGAGTCCGCTCGGTTACGCTTACCAGCATTATGTTCATTACGCCTATTCCGCCCACGAGCAATCCAACGCTTGAAAGGGCGATCGCTACCAGGCCAACCTGCGCGGTTATGGCGTCGAACTCCGCGATAAACCGATCGGCGGTGGTCATATCGAAGTTGTTCTTCTGGTCGAACGCCACGCCGCGTTGACGGCGCAGAATATCTTCAACCTGATCCAAAGCCTGGCGCAATTCCCCCGTCTTCGCGCGAATGATCAGCATCATCCATTCGCTTCGGGGTGAAATCTTGCGAATAGTTCGAAACGGAACCAGGACTTGATTGTCGCTCTCATTCTCACCCAGCATGCTGCCTTTTCTTTTTTCGAGCACGCCGATGATTTCGTAAGGCTTACCACTCATCGTTACTTGCTTGCCTATCGGATCGGAGCCTCCGGTGAATAGCGCCTGGGCAACCGAGTCTCCAATCACCATCACTTCCCGACGGTGCTGATCGTCGCCGTCACTGATGAATCGTCCAGCTTCAAGCGATAGGTTAGTAATGACGCCGTAGTTGGCTGACACGCCTTCCAGGTTGCCCTGTTTGTAGGTATGCCCTCCGTAAGTAAGCGTCTTATCGAAGTTCCATTCTATGAACGCGTCATTTGCCACGTCGTCAACCGAGGGAGCCAATTCCTTGATAGCTTCTCCGTCTTCGGACCTGAGCGGCTTGCGCTTGCGCTCCTCGCGATCGTTAGGCCCGATCTGAATGCCGGTCGAAAGGTGAAACGCGTAGATGTTGTTTGTGCCGTACTCCTCGATGAAGTGGATCAGGTTGCTTCGAATGCCAGTCAGGATAGAAGCGATGGCGATGACGGTGGTGACGCCGATGACTATGCCAAGCACGGTGAGGAAGCTGCGAAACTTGTGGGCCCGCACATTATCGAGCGCCATCATTATCGTCTCGGTTGGAACAAAGGACTTCAGCTTCACAGGTCACCTTTCAGAGTTTGGTTAAGGCTGTAATCGGATCAAGGCGAGCAGCCTTTAACGCCGGGTATATCCCAAAGATCATACCAATGCCGCTCGATACGATAAGCGACAGCAAAATGTAGGGCAGCGTGATCGCCATCGGTACAGGCGTCGCGGCGGTGATAAGCCAGGCCACTCCCGCAGCAGCCAGGAGACCCAACACGCCTCCGAGCGCGCAAAGCACCGACGATTCGATAAGGAATTGAACGAGTATGTGGCTGCGTCGGGCGCCTACTGCCTTACGGAGCCCGATCTCAAAAGTCCGCTCGGTCACGCTCACCAGCATTATGTTCATCACGACGATGCCGCCCACTACAAGCGATATTAGAGTTATCGGGACGACTGCGATTGCTATGGCGCCGGTAATTTGATCGACCTGGTTGTTCACCTGTTCGACATTGACAAGGCCGAAGTCGTCCTCAGCATTACCTTTTAGCTTGTGCCGGTTTCGCATCGCCACCCGCGCTTCCTCGATGGTCGGCTCGAACGCCTCGCGGCTGTGTGCCTTGCCGTGCAATTGGAGGCTCTGACGGCGGCCGAAGATTCGTCCCCAGGTTGTGAGCGGGATATAGGCGTGATTATCAAGCGACTGGCCGAACATCGAGCCTCGCTTCTCCTCGACTCCCACGATTGTCATCGGGAGGCTCTTGATCTTGAGTACCCGGCCGATGGGATCGAGGCCCCGGTAGAACTTGTCCTTAATATCCGTGCCGATAACGCAGACCATGGCCGCGTGCTCTACTTCGTGAGGCGCGAGGAATCGGCCTTCCGCGATAGTCTTGTTTTCAATCTCGGCCATGTTTGCGGTTACGCCCGCTATCTGAGTTCCGAACAGCTCCTGGCCCTCCTCCTTGAGGTCAATGCGGGTGTCCGCTGTGGCCCCAACCGCTTTGCACGACACGCACTTGCTCATCAACCAATCCAGGTCGTCCCAATCCAGGCGCTTGTTTCGCTTGATCATCTTTTCCCACTCTTCTTCAGTCATATTCCCGACGTGAGCTATCCGCGCGATCATGAAGTGGTTTACGCCAAGAAGTTTCGAAACGCGCTCGGTTACGTATGCGTTCAAGCCGTCGATTGAGGCGCCAACTACGACAACTGAGGCCACACCTATGATTATCCCGATAAGGGTGAGAAAGGCTCTGAGTTTGTGGGCAAAGATCGATTGAAGCGCGATCTTGGCGGCGTCGGAATAGAATGATATGTAGGTTCTCATAGACTCGCGCGTTCCGATTGCCCAGCGTCCCCTAGAGAGTCTCTAAATCAAGGCCACAGCGCTTCATTTGGTGGTGCAAGGCTGGATTGCGCGCTGCTCCAGGAATAGAACGTAAGAGGCGCATCTCAGATTAACAGCTCAAGAGGGGCGTCAAAGCTTTTTATTCCACCTGTCCCTCAGCTCTGCCCCAGCCACCGCAACCGATTCAGGACGCCGCCAGGGAAGGCAAGGTATCACCGCCATCCCCCAAAGGCCAAGCATTACCTCAAGAAAAGGACCGACTGTGCGAATCTCGACAGAATATTGACGGACCAAAATATTGTACTCGGCGGTTTACTCCCCTTTACTGTTCGTCCCATTTCGCGAACCCGAGTCAATATGTTGTGGTTGGTCGCTTCAAAGCATCGCCTTGCACACGATGTTGGGGCATCCATGCCAGCCATCACAAGTTGCACAATTATTGTACAAACCCAAGAAATTCGTGCTTTGAAAAAGCTTGACAACCATGACCGCTTGCGTAGAATGGCAGACCTCCGCGACTGAACATCAGTCACTGCGTTAACGACCAAGGCGAAGGCTTGCACTTGCGACTGACGGTCAGCTTCGACCGCTGTGGCGCCGCTGCTTGGAAGATGGAGGATACGACTATGCTGAGTGAGCGACAGAACCCTGGACAAAGCTCGATCCTTTTTGCCGAGTCCGAGACCCTGAGCCAGGTGGCGAAGATCAAAGTGGTTGGAGTCGGCGGCGCCGGCGGCAACGCGGTCAATCGCATGATCAAGGAGGGCATGACCGGCGTTGAGTTCATCGTTTGCAACACCGACCTTCAAGCTCTCCGAAGCAATCGGGCATCGGTCAAGATTCAATTAGGCGAGGACCTGACTCGAGGTCTCGGCGCCGGAGGAGACCCCGAGATTGGCAAACAGGCAGCGCTCGAGGATGTGGACCGGCTTCTGGACGCCCTCGAGGGCGCAAACATGGTGTTTGTGACGGCTGGTCTCGGCGGCGGAACTGGCACCGGCGCGGCGCCCATTATCGCGAGTCTTGCGACCGAGCTTGGGGCGCTAACCGTGGGTGTTGTGACCCGACCCTTCTCCTTTGAAGGCCTGCGGCGAGCTCGAAACGCCGAGCAGGGCCTGGACGAGCTTCGAGGCTGTGTTGATAGCGTCGTAACGGTGCCTAATGAACGTCTCCTAAGATCGGTCGCCAAGGGCGTCTCATTCGTCGAAGCATTCACCATGGCCGATGACGTTCTCCGCCAAGCCGTTCGCGGTATCTCCGACATAATCCTGGTTCCGGGAATAATCAACGTTGATTTTGCAGATGTGAGAGCCACGATGATGGGACGGGGTGTGGCGCTGATGGGGACCGGCATCGGTACCGGTGAGAACCGCGCCCTTGAAGCGGTGCAGCGCGCGATCTCCAGCCCTCTGCTGGAAGAAGCTTCAATAGAAGGCGCGAAGTCGCTCCTCGTGAATCTGACCGGCGGGCCGAGCATCCAATTGAGCGAGGTAAACGAGGCAATGACGATGATTCACGACGCCGCCGCTGGCGAGGCAAGCATTATTTTCGGGGCGGTGATCGACGAGAGCCTCGTGGACGAACTTCGAATCACGGTGATCGCTACTGACTTCGAGGTGACAGCGGCTTCGTCACAACCGGCCCCGCCGCTCCGCGGCCCACAGGGCCCGGGTCCCGGCAACCGGCCCCCGGGCGCGACCGACAACAACGATTTGGCAGTGCCGGCTTTCATGCGAAAGTCCGTAAACTGAGTGCGGGCAGCCTCCAGCACCCGCCGGCTTCCCTGCTCATCTGGAGTCGGAAGCAGTTACCAGTTAATCGGAGAGGTTAGATGACTGCCGCATACAGAGAGTTCTTTGGAACAGCAGAAGATCTGATGAGGCGTGGCGCCCTTGGAGAAGCGGAGCGAAGCTTGTTGCTCGCTCTGAACGAACTTCGCGGCTATCCGCCTCACGACGAACGGTGGTTAGAAATCTACTCGAGCCTCGGCAGGCTATATATCCAGCAAGCCAACTACGGTCGGGCCGCTCAAATCTACATTCGCTCGCTGAGGATTCTTGAGAGAGTGAACCAGGCTAAGTATCTCAAGACCGTCGCTTGAAACATTGTCCCGGTTCCATCTCCTCCCTCCCGACATCAAGAACCCCAGATTGTTTCTTACCTTGACTAGAACTCTTAGAGAAAACGGTTCAACTAAGTTCCTTGATGTTCCTCATGTTTCTCTCCATGTCACTGCTAGTGATCCCTCCGCCGCCCGCAAATCGTTATCCGGATGAGGACTTCGCTTCGCCCGGTTTGAAGTCTACTGTTCGGTCACGATGACTGAAAGGGGGTATTCCACGCGGGCCGCACTGATACAAAAGGCGGGAGTGCCTTCTCCGTCACAAGTGGCACGCCTATTGATCAGATAACTGCCGGATTCCGGCTCCCCAAAAAGAAATTATGCGGTTGGATTCTTACTGATGGTGCGATTCGCGGGTCAACGTCGGAGATAGAAACAAGGTTAGGTAAATTGAAGTGGACAAAATGCGGCTCAATAAAATCGAATCGCTGCGCGCGGCCCAACAACTGATTGGTCAGGGCAGACCCTCGGCAGCGATCGCTATTTACAAAAAGATTGTCGACGATGATTCTTCAGACCTGACTGCTATAAGCACGCTAGGCGATCTTTATGTCAAAGCCGGGAGGATCCCAGAGGCGGTAGAGCACTTCCTTCGAATCGCGGAGAATTACCTGTGTAGCGGATCCGCGAACAGTGCGAACTATATTCTTAACAAGGCTGTTAAGCTCGATCCAGGAAACGCGACGGCCAACATGAATTTAGGGGAGCTGTGCCTGCTTGAAAAAAAGACTGATCAGGCACACGCACATTTCATTGAAGCTGCCGCGGCATTCTGGCACAAGGGAAACATCCCTGCAGCCATGAAGATGAACAAGCGAGCGTTAAGTGTCATGCCTGACAGCAGACAGGCAAAGGCAGCCCTGGCCCTCCTTGAGGCTGAGATTAACAAGCCGGAATTGCCGGCGGCGGCAACACAACCGGCACCGCCCTCGGCGCCTACCCCCATTTCCGTCGACCTGCCACCGATCTTTATTTCGATACCTGATGAGTCAGACGTACCAGCAGCTGCCGCGGACAAGCCGACCTCGGGTGAATCCGCCCTTTCAATCATGGGTGAACCGGACCAGATAGTAGCTGTGGGAGTATCCGATTCTGGCCTCCTCGAGCTACCGCCGGAGCTTAGCGATTCCCTGCCCCAGCGCGAAGAGCTGCCCGACATCGACGAAGACACCATAGTTGAGCAAATCGCCAGAGCCGAATTACTTGTCGCTTACGGACAAGTCGATCAAGCGATATCTCTTCTCAGGGAGGGTCTGCTGGACAAACCAGATCACATTCAAATTCGCGCGAAGCTAAAGGACATCTACTTGCGGTCTGAGATGATCGACCGAGCAAGTGAGGAATGTGTGAACCTCGCTGGTATCTATGCGGCGCGAGGCGAACTCGAACGTGCCGGAGATTATGTTTTCAGAGCCCGCCTTCTAAGCCAATCCATAGAGCCAATTCCTCCTCTTGCGGTGGTTCCGAAAAACGTAGCCACCAAGGCCGTAGAAGTTCGGGAGCCCAACGTTGACTGGAGCCAGGAACTGAGAGAAATGGCGAGGGTGATGTAGCTCGCCTTTCCCCGCACGTACCCCTTCGCCCGAATACCGCCGTCTGAAGTTCCAACCACATTTTTAGATTGGCTCACCGCGTCTTTGCGTTCCTTAGCGGCTTTGCGTGAAATTGGCCTCGAATCAACAGCGGTTGGGCAGACACGTGTCAATCAACGCGGCGAGTCTTGTCATTCTGTTCAAGCGTGCCCGAAGGATCGGTTCTGCTGCGGAGGGCGTGATCCACAACTCCAACGATGATCACCCAGATCAACGCCGCCGCGTAACCCGCCAAGACATCAGTCGGGTAATGCACACCGAGGTAGATGCGCGAGAACCCAATCAACATCACCAGGAGCGCCGCCAGTGCCCAAACAATGACGCGAACGGCTCGACTCCTGGTGCGCGCCGAGATCAACGCGGCCATAATGCTGTAGAAGCAGAACGAGACCAGGGCGTGTCCGCTGGGAAAGCTGAAAGAACTCGGAACAGATGTATCAAAGAATGGTGTCGGCCGCGCACGACGGAAGCTCAGCTTGAGAACGGTATCCAGCAAAGTCGAGCCAGCCATCGCAACAACGAGCATTATCGCCGCTCGATAATTCTTCCTTGCCAAAAAGACGAGGCTTGCGACAAGGCTCAGACCAAAAAGAAGTGCTGGCTTGCCGAGCACGGTCACGATGCGCATCCCGGACGTCAGTGTGGGTGAGGCTACCTGATGAACTCCGCCACGCACCCAGTCGTCGAACCGCTGCGCGTCGCCTTCAGCCACTTCATTGGCGAGCATCGCGAAAAGGAACAAGGCTCCCGCCGCGAGGACTAACCCAATAACCAGGGTCAGGCCGAGCCGCCGACTCACGCCTCTGAGCTTCTCAGCAAACGTTTCGTTAGTCGTGCGGGGGGTGTTCATTTGCTAAAGGCCTCATTCACACATTCATAGACGCGACCATCCAGCGCTCGAACGCCGAAAGTGATCGGTGAGGGTGGCGACAAAGCGTGTTTCGGCGGGTTGCCATATCAATCGCTGAACGGCCAGGTCGGGGTCCGCAAGGCGAATGACGTTGAATGAATTGACTTCGCCTCTCCCGCGAGTTGAGGCAGCCGTACCCGCCTGCACGACAACTGACGAGAGCCTGCCGACCTTGTAGCGCTTCGCCATGTGCCCGGTATGGCTGACGTGCAAATGGCCGGCGAGAAAGAGATCGGCTCCGCAAGTCGAGAGCTCTCTTAACGCCATTCGCGCGCGCCCAACAAGGTCGCGCTCGTCATGGCCTTGCGGCAAATCGAACGGGTGGTGAGTGACTACGATCTTGACAATATGTTGAGCAACCGCGGAGAACTTCTCCCGAAGCCAGGCCACCTGTGTCTTGTCAATGCGACCACCCTTGATCGTCATCGCGCGAGCCGTGCTTACCCCAAGCACTGCGATCTCGTCGTCCACGTACCAGGGTCGCAGCTCATCCGTGATGTAGCGCCTGTATCTCTCAAGCGGTTGAGCGAACCGTGCGAAGATATTGTGCAAAGGAATATCGTGATTCCCAGGCACGACGATCTGTGGTCGCGGAAGTGCATCGAGGAACGCGCGAGCCTCTTTGAACTGAACGGATCGGGCGCGCTGCGTCAGGTCTCCGGAGACGGCGACAACATCGGGTCTAATGTCGTTGACGGTGTGAACGAGCGGAGCAATGATCGCGTCGTTGACGCGCCCGAAATGAATATCGGATAGATGAACAATTGTTCGCATCCGCCACCGGCTCCTCTTATTCCGCTACGGCGACGTCGGGCGCCGGCACTATGACACGAAGCGCACCAGGTCGTACGCGGTATTGAAGCGGCGGCTGCATCACCACGACCTCGCCGTCCATCGAAACGTGCACCCGCCTGCGTCGCGTCTCTATCCGAACGTCGGTAGCGCACAACGCGACGAATTCCCCGGCTTGCGGTAGTCGCTTGAAGAGGGCTCGCATTGCGAGTTTCAAGATTCCAAGCCTTCCGGTACGGTGAGAAAGGTAAAGGCTCAAGTGTCCGGCGTCCAGACAAGCTCGGGTGCCAATGTTGAAGCTCTCCATTTCATATTCATTATTACCGATGAACACAAACGGTGTGCGGCTCGCGAATTCCTTGCCGTCTGTGTTTAGTCGGACGTCGATAAATGGATAGCGGCGCAAGACAGAGAATGCGGCCCAAATCAGCGCCGGCCATTTGCCGTGACCCAGCCGCTGTTTTTGTTCGCGATGACGGACGATGCTTGGATAAAGGCCCAGGCTCGAGTTATTCAGAAAGATGTGGTTGTTCACCTCTCCGACATCGATCTGGATCGAGTGACCCTCGCTGATCGTCCGAACGGCTCCCGCGAGGTCGAGAGGAATTTTCAGATCTTTGGCGAAATGATTGAACGTGCCGAGGGGTAATATGCCCAGCCTGTTATCGGTGCCAACAAGGGTTGAAGCGACTGCGCCGATTGTGCCGTCTCCGCCTCCGACAACAATCGTCGCAGCATCACCGCGAACTGCGCGTCTCGCGAGTTCGAGTATATCCGCTCCGGTCCTGGCAAGCGATATGCGCGCATCGACGCCGGCCGCTTCAAAGTGCTGTGCGATCTGCTCACACGCATCATCTTTGGCGGACGCGCCCGAGCCTGCGTTGATTATGACGTCAACCGCGGACGGCATCTTTTCTTATTGGGCTCGGGCGATAATCGTTAGCTTGTAGCCGGCGCCGCTCTCCCCCGAAACAAAAAGGTCAACACGAATCCTGCGATGAATCCGCCTATGTGCGCCATGTAAGCCACCCCGCCGGTCTCCGCGGTGTTGGAAATGGACCCGATCCCGCTGACGAACTGCAGAACTATCCAGAACCCAATCACCACCAATGCCGGCATAGGAATCACTCCTCTGCCCATCAAAACATTTACCCTGCCCTGCGGGAACAGCAAAATGTAACCTCCCAGCACGCCGGCAATCGCTCCTGATGCTCCCAGGTTTGGCACGTTTGATCCCGAGCTAAAGGCCAACTGTGCGAAAGTTGCCGCAAGGCCACACAGAAGATAGAAGAACAGGAACTTAGTGTGCCCGAAACGGTCTTCCACATTGTCACCGAAAATCCACAGGTAGAGCATGTTGCCCAGGAGGTGGAGCCACCCGGCGTGCATGAACATGGAGGTGAAGAGCGTCGGAAAATCGCCGGCTGGATTAGCGAGGAAGCGTCGAGGAACAAACGCCCATTGTGCAATAAAAGCATCACCACCACTCAGCTCGACAAAGAAGAACAGCAGGTTCAGCGCGATCAAGCCATAAGTGACCACCGGAAGAGTTCTACGAGAAGTATTGTCATCACCGATCGGGAACATGGCGGATTACTCCTTCTTGCTCAGATTGGACTGTCAGTCAAACGAGTCTCGGCTGATTCAAGGGCGCGCGATTAGTCTTGGCCAACCACGGGTTTCCACTAACGCTGATGCTTTGAAGATCGTTGCGATGACGGTGCCTGCCGCGACGATCGAGCGATGTATCAATTTCGCATCGCTATGTACGCTGTCCCTACATCAGCCCGCCCCGGAGGTAAGTAGTGCAAGTCAGAAGCCAGTGTATTGTGCGGGATGTAGAAGTTTCTCGTTTGTGATGAGTCTATGCAGCGGGCGGCAACTGAAAAGACTGGACAGATTATTGTATCGTTGAAGTCTTTGAGCGGAGATTGTCGATAAGGTTTAGGGGGCTCCGAGCTAGAATCAGAAGATCACGTGATGGTCCTGTCGTTGGTTTTATCCTTTCGATTCGGGAAGAGGTTGCAACAAGTACACCTACTCCGCCTCTTCGTACTTCTTCCGGCCTGTCTGGTCTACAAGCCAAGACTGCTCTATCGGGCGATCCCTTAAGCCTCGCCACGCTATTGAACGATAACCGTGAGCGTCGCAGCAATAGTGCGGCCCGAATCATCACGGGCTGTGAATGTTTCCTGATGCCCGCCGCGTCGCACATAAAACTTGATTTTTAACTTGAATGTTACGCTAGTGTCCGTTGTAGCGATCGGAGCAGGCGGCGTTGGATTGATGCCCTCAAATGGATCAGGTGGAGTGACCGTCACATTGCCGGTGAATCCACCTATGCGGTTTATGTTTACTGTTACACGAATCTTTGTCCCTTGCTGCGCTGTCACTGTCGGCGAATCAAACCCAAGCGAAAAGCCAAATTGGTCCGGTGTTCAGCAGAATCGAGACGGGGCCGCCAATCGCCACCGCCAGATCGAGCTTGCCATCGCCATTGAAGTCGCCCACCGCGACTCGGCCTGCACTGAACCCCGTGCCGAAGTCGGTCTTCGCCCCAAAGCTGCCCGTGCCCGTGCCCAGCAGAATCGAGACGGCGGTGCTATATGAATTCGCTACCGCCAGATCGAGATTGCCATCGCCATTGAAATCGCCCACCGCCACTGAGCTTTGGCGGCTGCCCGTGCCTAAGTCGGTCTTCGCCCCAAAGCTGCCCGTGCCCGCGCCAAGTAGAATCGAGACGGTCCCGGCACCGGTATCGTTAACAAAAACCGAACCAAGGTTCGCCACCGCCAGATCAAGCTCGCCATCGCCATTGAAATCGCCCACCGCGACTGAGACTGGAAGGCTGCCCGTGCCGAAGTCGGTCTTCGCCCCAAAGCTGCCCGTGCCCGTGCCCGCCAGAATCGAGACGGTGTTGCTATCAAAGTTCGCCACCGCCAGAT
>DATMCM010000199.1:0-3871 GCA_035558335.1 Blastocatellia bacterium
CGAATTCCGTAGGCCATATACTTGCCGTTTTGCGACACATCCATGATAGTGGCCGACGAGGTTTGATCAGGGCTGAGCGTGTTCCCGTCGATCAGCGTCTCCTCTTTGCCGTTCAACCAGTCTCGCACATAAATGACAAACTGGTTCTGATCGGCCCGTCGTTTTCTGATGAAGTAGCGCCCGCCGCGTTCGAACGGCGCATCAATCGCCTCTATCTTCATCAACTGCTCGAGCCGCTGGTGTATCTTGTCTCGGCCAGCAAACCCGGCCAGCATCGATTCCGTGTATTCGTTCTGGGCCTTTATCCACTCGCGAGTCTTAGGGCTGTTCTGATCTTCGAGCCAGCGATACGGATCGGTGATCGTAACCCCGTGAATCGTTTCGGTGACGTTGTCGGTTTCGGTCTTGGGCGGACCCTTGTGCTCCTGAGCAGCGAAGCTCGACGTGCTAAGAACAACTGCGAGCGTCCAACCGACCAGTCGTAGATAAATATGTTTCATGATTCCCCTCACTTTCCTTCCAGCATTCTGGCTGCCGCGTCTATCTGAGATGCCAGCGCTAGAAGTGCTGCGGCGGCGTTCTTCATCTGAGGTTCGACGTCACTCCATTGTTTCTGTTCGATCGCCTCGCGAACGCCAGGGATCGTCTTCACGCCGTAGCCCGTGTAAAAACCCGGCGCGTAGATCTGATGCTGGAACCACGGGCGGCGTGGAAGTCCTTGCTCGTTGGTAAGCCTGCGTTCCGACTGATACACCAGCTTGTTGAGGCTCGCGGCATCCTTCACCTGTTGAAAGTTCTTCGCGCTCGCTTTCGCAAGCGCCTCCTCGTAGCGGCGCGCGCTGTCGGTTACTGATTTAGTCGCCGACTCCAGCGGAGCGAAGTTGATCTCCCTGGGTGAGCCGCTTTTCTTCGCGAGCTTCTCGAGATCGTCGACGTAACCCTTTACCGTCTCGGCGAAGTTCCCGAACTCGAACGGAAGCACATCAGCATCCGCCAAACGCATGACGACCGTGCCGTTCAACCGCGCGAGCGCCTGACCGTATTCAAACGTTCCGTCTGAAAACTTTGTGTACCAGTTAAACGAGTCGTAGATTGAGTGATACACTCCCCCGCCGCCTTCACCGCCAAAGCCGGTGTTCATCGAGGCTATCCCGAGATGCTGGATGAACGGGGTGTAGTCTGAACCGGAGCCAAGCGCGCCGATTCGCAGGTCTGTCCTTTCTCGAGATTCTCTTTTGACTTCGTCGGACTTAGCTTGTTCGACCCGCCGATCGCGAAGCGCTTCCCAAGCCGATTTGTTTGTCTTCGGCTGCGGCACGTCGCGAGCAACTTCATTCACCAGGCGCTCAAGGGTGTGCGAGCCGCCCGCATTCATGAAACCCTTGCCCGTGCTGTCAGAGTTCAGGTACGCGACCGCTTTTTGCTTCAGTTCGTCGGCGTGAGTCTCAACCCACTCCGTCGAGCCAAGCAGCGCGGGTTCTTCTCCGTCCCACGCACAAAGGATGATCGTCCGCTTGGGCTTCCATCCCTGTTTGACCAGCTCGCCCAGCGCTCGGCCCGCTTCCATAACCGTAACCATTCCGCTGATTGGATCACTCGCGCCGTTCACCCACCCGTCGTGATGGTTGCCGTAAACGATCCATTGATCCGGATACACTGCTCCGTCGATGCGAGCAATCACGTCGTAGAGAGTCTTGAGCGACCAGTCGAACGCTGTTTTCAGATGTACTCGCGCAGGTCCACTACCGATGTGATAGGTGATGGGCAACGCGCCCCGCCACGCTTCAGGCGCCACTGGCCCTCCGAGAGCTTTTAGCAAAGGCAGCGCGTCACCGTACGAGATCGGCAGCACCGGAATCTTCATTATCACTTCAGCTTCTTCGCGTGGAATCCGCCTCGCACCCTTCACCGCGCCCCAACCCGGAGTGAGAGGATCGCCCGGATGAATTGGCATATCCATCACCGAGCCGCGCTGCACGCCTTGCTCGGGGCGATACGGCCCGAGCGGATATACGTCGCCTTGATAGTACCCGTCGTCTTTAGGATCGGAATAGATCAAGCAGCCGATCGCGCCGTGCTTGTATGCGACTTTTGGCTTGATGCCCCGCCAGCTTGCGCCGTAGCGCGCGATCACGATCTTGCCTTTCACATCAACGCCCAGCTTCGCGAGCTGCTCGTAGTCGGCCGGCACCCCGTAGTTCACATAAACCAACTGTCCGGTCACGTCGCCTTCGCCCGAGTACGCGTTATAACTTGGAAGCTGTCCGGCGTCGCCGGAATCGGGGTCTTCGGCTATCTCGGGTTCTTTAAGCAGCGCGCGGAATCGAGTCGGTTCGATCAGCTCGACGACGCGCTCCTTGGGAGTCGGAAACAGCACGTCGAACTCTTCGATCTGCGCGTTGAAGCCCCAGGACTTGAATTGCTCGAGGATGAACTCGGCGTTCTGCTTGTCATATGCTGAGCCAACGTGATGAGGTTCAGCAGAGAGCCGCTTCATGTTCTCGCGCAGGTTCTCAGGCCGGGGGATCGCGCGAAACTTTGTTTCCCATTCAGCCTGTGCGGTGGCGTTAGTCTTTGAGTAACCTCTGAACTGAACCGTCTTGCCATTTCCGTTCGACTGGGCCGTCGCAAGCGGTGCAACGAGGTTGATAAACAAGACTGTCGTTGCGATTGGTCCGATAACCAGCTTAATTGTTTTCAAATGCATTTGAAGCCTCCAATGGTGTTGGCCAGAGAGTATAGCCATTGCGATTTGCGGGGCGCAAACTTGCCTATCGGCCGGCGCTCGTTTGGCTGGAGGCCTGCGAAACGCAGCTATGGATTCTGAAGTAGTACTGGCGTTTTTCAGCGTCGGCGAACAACTCCGAGATTAATCGAGGACCAATGTCAGAGCCGAACTAACATGCGTATCCTCTGGCGCACCTCGGAGGCATATGCCTGGGCTACGTTGGCGGTATAACCTGCCGCCCGAAAAGCGTCGCGGATTTGCCGGTCAGACAGTTGGGCCAGCAATTGTCCGATCCATCTTGCGTCCGAGCGAGGTATGTCGCGGGCTACTCTCGTCATCTTGGTTCGGGTCACGTAGTACGGGACTGCGACCGCGTATACGACTGGGGGGCGGCTCTTCATCACCAGATCCACCTTCGAAGGTTCGATATCATGAACGAACCCGGACTCCAGGTAGTCGGTGAGGGCTCCTTTTGACCGCGTCCAACCGCCGCCCGTTTTGCCGAAAGTTGCGCCGAGGTCGCTCACCACATAACGGCGCTCTCGTTCGCGAAACTCATAAATCGCGTTGTTGGCTTGCTTCAGATCCCAGTTGTTCATCAAGGCCATCATCACGCGCAAACCGTTGAACTCCCTGGTTCCAACAAACGGATTGTCAAACCAGCTCCAGTCATCGATCTTCTTGAGGTCCTTGTTCACCCATTCCAATCTCGCCCCGCTCACTACGTTGCCACTCTTCACGTACTTCTGACCGCGGCTGAGCTTCGGTAACCCGGCAACTCGGAACTCTGGAAGGTAGTAGTCGACATCTGTAAAGTATCCTACAGCCCACAATAAACGAGTCGCCGCACTCTCGGGCTTCGCCTCATCTCCCAACTTCACCTTCCAGCGAACGCCACTGCGATCTTCAACGACGAATTTTGGGCTGCTGCCGTCGTTGTCTTCTTTGATAAACCGAAATGGTCCGCTTGGCTGAAGTGCCCTGCCGCCCGGCCCGAGCAACAAGTTCCGTGTCCGAATATCGGACGGCTGTCGCCACAACACGGCTCGCGAACCTGGAAGGCCTTTCCCCTGGTCTAAACGTTTGTCGGGAAAAACAGTCCCTGGAAGCAGAAAAACAATCGTTAGTAGGGTTGAGATTGGC
>DATMCM010000200.1:0-3738 GCA_035558335.1 Blastocatellia bacterium
GCTCGTTGTAACAGCGCTGTTCGGTGAGCGCGTCATAAGCATCCGCTACGGCGATGATGCGGCTCCCGATCGGTATCTCTTCGCCCCTGAGTCCGTCCGGGTAGCCAGAGCCGTCCCATCGCTCGTGATGCGGAGCCGCGACCATCGGGATGTCGGCCAGATCTTCGGGGAATCGAATCTTCGACAGCAGTCTGAAAGTGTGAAGCGGGTGCTCCTTGATGTGTTCGTACTCTGCGTCAGTCAGCACCGCCGGCTTTAGTAAGACGTCGTCACGAATCCCGATCTTCCCATAGTCGTGCAACAATCCCGCGTAATAAGTTACGCGAACGTCCTCCGAGCTCAGCCCCATCAGACGCGCGAGTCCTGCCGCGACCCCCGCCACTCGCGCCGAGTGTCCAGCGGTGTTGTCGTCCCGCGCATCAAGCGAGGCTGCGAGCGTTCGGATAAAGCTTTCCAGCGAGCGGCGCTGCTCGTCCACCAGAAAGAGGTTCTCCATCGCCAGTCCCGCCTGCCTCGCGACCGCGGTTAGAAACTCGAGCGCTTCATCATCAAACGACCGATCGGTGGTCACATTGTCGACGTAACACACACCCCACACCCGCGTGTTCGATCCCATTGGCGCGCATATGACCGACCGAATCGATTGGAAACGAACCGACGCACCGTCCGCAAACCGCTCATCGCTTCGCGCATCGAGACTGAGCACCGTTACATTGTCGTCATAAGACATACGGGTGATGCTTCGGCTCGGCGCAATCAGATTGCCCACATCGCTCGAGGCCACCACCTTCAGCGTGTCACGTTCACGGTCGTACAATAGAACTGCGCAGCGCTCCGCTTTAAGCGTCCGCGTAAGAAATGCAGCGAGCTTGTCGCTCAGGTCTTGAGACGAATGCGCGCCCAGCATTTCGCTTGTGAACTCATAGAGGGAACGCAAGCGGTCTACTGTTTCGTGGGTCAGCTCACCGGACTTCGCGAGTCTCGCAGTGTTGATGAAGCGCGTTTCGCTCGGTGTGATCACGCGCACCGGCGTCAGCGAAGCCTCTGCGTACCCCGATTCTTCCCTCGTGTCATCCAAGGCCGTTCCTCGATGAAACACAAACTCGATGCCTCGTGCCCGTCCGAGCCGGATGCGATCGCCTTCCTTTAATCGCCGGGTCTTGACGCGCTCGCCGTTCACGTAAGTGCCGGAAGTGCTGTCGAGGTCGCGAAGTTGATAAAGGCCTCGGTCCACTGTGATTTCAGCGTGGTGGCGCGATATGTACGGGTTGTCTATGGCCAGGTCACTGTCCGAGTCGCGACCAATTCGGAAGCACTGCTGGTCGATCGGGCGCTTGACTCCTTCGCCATCGATGTCGTACTTGAGTGTGGCTGAATTGCCCATAACTCCTCCCCTCTTTGTGCGGCAACTCCGCGCGAGGCCAGAGGGCTAATAGCCTCGCATCTCACAGGCGCCTGAGTTTACACAGGGACGATCAGGCTCCATGAAGCATGTCTTTGGGGCACGAGCGTTCGGTTCTGAGTCTGACTGCGGCTGCGGGAACTTTTCCAGTCCAGGGTGCGACGCAATCCTGAAACCGGACTGAGAGCCGTTCGCCGCGCGAGCGAGCGGCGCTTCATTCAGAGGCCGGCGAGTCTCTTTGCATGCCGCTGAGTCCGAGTTCGCCTGACCAAGCACGATTACCACGACAGGCTCTCCTGCTGAAGTGCCTGGCGCCTGGTTCAAAGCTGAAGCCCCATTCTGCTGCGAGCTTGAGGCACCGAGCCGTTCGAGCACCGCTGCCAGCACCCGTCGCGCAATTTCATCGTTGGATTCCTGCATTTGTCTTACTAGTCGAAAAGCGCACCAGAACCTGCTCCTCGACACTTTCATTGAGCTTGTCGTTCTCTGAGGGTCATCTGTCGCAGTCGATCGTGTCTACGACACCAACGATAGCCGAATCAATTGCCGCCCCTGGACTCCCGGTGGAAGATGTGGACGCCGACCAACCTTCACGTACGACCACCACGGTGTCTCCAACACCCGCATCGACCGAGTCAAGCGCCAGCATGTCTTCGCCGCCGAGTGTACCGTCTGGATTGATGGGCCTCACGACCATTATCCGTCCGCCTTCGTAACGAAGGTCCTTTTGGGTTGCTACTACGTTGCCAACAACTCGAGCCAGAATCATTACGATCTTTCGATTTCAAATTCTGAATTTTGGACTGGCGCCTGGATTCGGTTTGCGCGTGATCGCAGAGAATCCAACATTCACGAGTCCATATTCACGGAATCGACTATGGCTACTATGGTGCAGTCGGTTGGGACTTCGGAGGGCAAGAACGGGAACGACGCTTCTCGTCCGCGGCACCAGAAAACTATTTCCCCGTCGCCCGCGCCAATCGAATCGACCGCCACCATCGGCTTTCCCGCTTCGTTCAGGTGCCCATCGAGCGGCTGAATCACAAGTATTTTGCACCCTTCAAGCGAATCGCATTTTACCGTCGCTACAACCGTCCCAATGACTCGGGCGAGCTGCATTGATTCACCTTTTTCTGCGAGGAGCGGCTACCAGCTTGCGCCAGGCGCCAAACCTTGTCAAGAATGAACCGCTCTCGCCCTGGGCTTCGTGTAGCGCAAGCCGCTAAGAATGACCGACCGGTACGCGACGGCCCTCCTCGCGGGAGCAAGAATGTCTCGATCGCAATGGGCGTCCACAGACCAACCCCCACGCGCGGAGCCTGCGCGTCACTTCGTGCTATCCCTTCTCGTCAAAGAAGTACAAAAGATCCACCGACACAGCCTCCGCGCCAAGTTGCCGCAACATGGTCGTCACTTGCCCGCGATGATACGAAGAATGATTTACCAGGTGCTGCATCAAGTGCCCCAGCGGATACTGCCATCGCTCGCCTTTTGTGTTGGTATAAGCTATCACTTCCGCCAGTGAGTTTTCGGTCAATGTGTTGATAAACGCTATCTGTTCCTGTTCCACGTCCTTCAACTTCGCCGACAACGAGGCGACATCGGCGAATTCATGGGGATCGAGGAGTGATTTTGGCGAAGTACCAAGCCATCGCCTGAGCCAGATCCATTCTGCCGCCAGGATATGGGCAAGGGTGTCGCGCACGGAGCGATGGCTGCTCTGCATGTCCCTGGTGAACTGCTCCTCGCCTAGCTTTGACGCGCAGCCAAACACCAGGCCATTAGCCCAACGATCGTACTTGTACAACAGTTCGATATCCTGCTTGTTCATCGCACTCTCCTATTTAATCTCGTCGCGTCTGGTCAGATAGGCGCGATTGACGACGACCGGATCAACCGGGCGCTCGGTGCCCTGCACCAGGGGCGCTCGGGCAATCGAATCCACCACGTTCATTCCTTCGATGACCTTTCCGAAAATAGTGTATTGGCCGTCGAATCTAGGCTCGGGAACCACGCAAATGAAGAACTGACTTGCAGCAGTATCTTTTTCCTTGGGCTTGTGCGCCGCCGAAACCGTCCCGCGCTCGTGAACGAGCGTCTTGGAAATCTCCGCGCGCAACGTCTTTTGTCCGGGTAAGCCTCTGCCCCACGTGCTAGGGTCCCCGTTAACCGAGTTCGGATCGCCGCCCTGTATTGCAATCGGTCTTCCCTGCTCCTTCAACAGCCGATGAAACTTGGTTTGGTCAAAAAAAGCTTCGCGAAACAGGTCCTTGAAAGTCGCAATGTGATTCGGCGCCGCGTCGGGCAAGAACTCGATCACGATCCGCCCGTAGGTT
>DATMCM010000201.1:0-3837 GCA_035558335.1 Blastocatellia bacterium
GGGCTCTCGATGCCGACGAAAATCGCGAAGAAGTTCGCGTCCTTCATCGCCTGCAACAGCTCGTCGTCATCGGCGATATTGATCGAGGCTTCGGTCGAGAACTCGAACGGATAGTCGTGCTCTTCCAGCCAGGCTTTGAGCCGCGGCAGTAGCGTGCGGAGGTTTTTCTTGTTGCCGATGAAATTGTCGTCGACGAAATCGACATGGCCGCGATAACCGTGATCGTAGAGCGCTTGCAGTTCGGCGAGAACCTGATCGTTGGTCTTGGTGCGCGGCACGCGACCATACAGCTCGATAATATCGCAGAACTCGCAGGTGAATGGGCAGCCACGCGAATATTGCACGCCCATGAAGAGATAGTGATCGAACTTAATCAGATCGTAGCGGGGCATCGGGCTTAGCGTGACGTCGATCTTGAATTTCTCGGCGACGAACACGCCCTTGCGCTCGCCGCTTTCCCAGGCGGCGATGAAGTGCTGGATGATTTGCTCAGCCTCGCCGATCACCTGGAAGTCCGCGTCTGCGTAAAGATGCGGGCTGGAGGACACGTCAGGCCCGCCGACACATACTGGCTTGCCGTGCAGGTGGGCGAGATCGATCAGGTAGATGAAATCAGGCTGTTGGTTGAGCATACCGCCGATCATCACGAGATCGGCCCAGTCGAGGTCCGCGTCCGTCAAAGGCTCGGTGTTACGGTTGACGAGCCGGATGTCCCAATGCTTCGGCAACATGGCGGCGACGGTGATCAGGCCGAGTGGCGCCGCCGGATACTTCGCGCCGACAAGTTCGCAGGCTTCCGCATAGTTCCAAAACGAGTTCGGAACGAACTTCGGATAGATCATTAGGACGCGGCAGGGGATCGTCATGCTGCTCCGGCCCGGGCGTTGAGGGGCACAATGCCACGCAGTTTGTCGGCGCTCAAGGGTTCGATTCGCTCGTCGATAAAGGCGTTGAGTGCTGATGATGGAAGTGTGCAACTGCGTTCAGTTCGCGCACTTCGACGGCGATTATCGGACGATCTTTCGCATAAAGCCTACTACTCCGCGTATTAGGCACGTTTGAGGCGTCTCCTGATGTGCGCTGTTCGGTCGCGGTGGGGGTAAAAGCGGACACATCGCGGGCATTGCATTTCAGTGGCGATTGACCCAACTCGGACATCGGCGGGTAGCTCCGAGCAGGCGCCATTGAGAATTTCCCATTTTGTGCCATTTGATCTCGCAATCGTCGTGCATTTCGGACATCGCGTCTGCGTTGCCTATAGATCCCTTGGTGCATTGAGAGCAAGCCCTGACACGAACATTACGGATCGTAAGGCTAGCATCAGAATCGACAGATACGCTTTCTATTGTTTTGATTTTTTCGGCGCGCGCTTTTTTGGTCCAGTCCCGATGGACGACTCGGCATCGTCCCCATGGCAGGGCCAAGCATCTCTGAATGCTTCAATAGCGATGGTGATCCCCGGTTCATTCACTCGATCCGGATTGTTATCAATATACCGCAGAAAGACCTTGGCACTCTGCAAAATGCTGCCTTGCGTGGGGGGGCATGCACGTATGCCAGCTGGCAGATTTGGTGAAAAGAGCATCGCAGTCTCGATCATTCCCTCACAGGCGCCGGCGGACCGAGCTTCGTCCTGATTGCGAAACGAGTTCTGAACAAGTAGCTCGCAAGACCTCTGCGCGTCGGTTCCTTTATCGACAACCGTGGCGCTTCCCCTTCCGATGATCGAAAGGACTAGGCCGGCAACAATGATATAGACCCGCATTGGTGTCCCCGAACCGGCGCAATAGTTTACACGCACTTGATTTGCCGCAATGGAGCCGCCGCCCGCGCCGTTCCAGGCGGCTCAGACGGCTTAGCTCAAAACAAGGGTCTGATCCATCGCCCCCCAAATGCGGGCGAGACTAACTAGGGCGCAGTTCATTATTTTCGCGCAGCCGAAAGAGCGCTTTGTCGGCTCGACAAACACGCGGCTCACGCGCCGCGAAGGTCGGCTGCACCCGATCATGATCGCCGGCCAACCAGAGGCGGCGATCAGTGTACCGATGGCACAAATCTCGATCCGGCGCGTCCATTGTGCGAAATATTAGTGGACCACAGACAGATCTCGAGAGCGTCTATCATCCTGCCGCGTACGCGAGGCGCATTGATCGATTGATGTCGATGCTCGGCCTCGACGCAGCATCAAGAATTGCCTGTCGGTGACCTCCGTCTCAAGGTACGAGCGCTAGAGACTGTGATCGCGCAGTTACGGCCATTCCCGAAGCGCACGATCCGTTTTGGCGAACCTTCCTCAACTGCGCCAAGCGGGACTCAGCCTCGGAACGGTCCTGGCATGAGCTTAGCCATGAGTACCGCCTAAGCACCCACGAGGTGCTGCATTGCTGCCGCGCGCCGCGGACATTCGCACGATCTCCCAGCCTATTCATTAGTCAGGTGAGGCAGCACGCGAATGCCGGTCGTATTGAGCCGCACTTCCTCGAAGGACGCCGCTCGCTTGAACTCGTTGAGACCGCGCACTATCCAGACGGCCAGGAAAGCTGGACGAACTCAATACTGAGGAGTCTAGCCTCGATCGGGTTCAAGCTGCGCCGTTTTTCGTCCACCGTTCAGCTCTCTGAGCTGGTTTACGTATTCCTCAGGCTTTAACAGATGAAACGGAGTGTTCAGGCCCATAAAAGTTGCTATGCGGCCGAGAAAAGCAGTGCAGTTGGTGGTTGCCGCATTCCAGACCGGCGAAGTCTCCTGAAGGTGTTTGATATAAGCAAAGACCTTCTTGGCGTCAGCCTCATTCAAATAGACACGATAGCTCGCCGTCAAATATTGCTCGTCAAGATCGCCATAGCTAGCCCCTGTTTCAGAGGGAACAAATATGATGTGTCCCAAGATATACGGCAGCGTGTCGCCAGCCGGAGCCAAACCCGCGACCTCGACCTCTTTTTCGCTTGTCTTTCCGTACCAGATGAATGCATGACCGTAGGTTGCTGCCGTGCGGGCCCGAAAATCAACGTAATAGGGACCTCTGGCCGTAGCTCTTTGAATTGGCTTTACATCTGATCTGGCCGGCGGGGCACTGGGCGTAACAGCAGCCCTGCTCTCAGCATGCTTCGCCACCGATTTAGGGAAAACGTCCTGTTGCTGATGGTCGGAGCGCGCCGTGAATTGCTGTGCGCGACTGCTCCCGGCTCCCAAGCTCACGGAGGCCGCAAGCACCGTTACCACAGCAAGACGCTGCAGACTTGGATATTTCCGAGTCACTCCTAGCATCTTCGAATCCTCGTGGATCAAAGACCGGATGCCACAATTAGTCCATCCAACCCAAACGAACGCCGCCGGCGCACGAATAGATATTAGATCAACCTTTGGTCACTACCGGGGCCGCAACCGGATATTTGCCTACTGGGCTCTTGCCGACGGGATATTTGCCCAGGGGATATTTACCGACCGGCGCAGCCACCGGCTGCGGCTGAGGCCGTGGGAGGTCGGCAGCAACTGCTGTGCCCACGAAGGCTAGAGAGGCGACGCCGAGGATCACGAACTTCAACATCAAGATCTCCCACTGTGAATCGGGGTAGCTTGGAATTCACCAATCGTCAGATAACCTGGCGCTCGCCACGGCAGCAACAAATAGACTGAGGAATTGGCGGTCCCGACAGCCGTATTTTTGTCAGATGTTGTGAAAATGGCACGCAATTTGAGGCGTTTGGATCCCGGTCGCTTTGTGGTCCCAAAGATCCAATATCTGTCGGAACCTACTTCAGAGTACCGACGGGAAGACCCGGCCAGTCCTCGCCATATATGCGCGATAGCTGTCGCCAAAGGTCTCTAACATCATTC
>DATMCM010000202.1:0-10655 GCA_035558335.1 Blastocatellia bacterium
ATTTAAGGATTTTGCGCACGTTACTCAGAGCCCCCGTCAGCCGAAGAGTTTCAACATTCAGGTCGCCATTATCCCGCTCACAGGTGCTACACCGGCGTCTTCCGATTCACCGCATCGCCTGGGCAGCCGATGCGCGCTTCAAGATCTTCTTGGCCGTGACGTGCTTCATCAGTTCGGATTTGTCCATGAAGTAAGTCGGCGCCGCTTTGCTCTTGCTGAACAGCTTCTCGGCTTGATCGTCCCAGTGACCGCTTTCCTTGTGATCGCTTTCACCCAAAGGGATGATCGCGTATGACTTCGGCGGGTTTGTCAGCACGACTATCTGCGTCGAGGTCTGCCCGCCTTGGCCGAGCATCTCCTTGCCGGCGGGCGCGAAGCTGATCGCCCGAGGCGTCGCCATTCCGACGTTGTTAGCTCCGCCGTTCAGCGAGCCTCCGCCGACTGCCCAGGTTTTCTCTCCGCCTTTCCGACCGACGCGGAAGTAAGTACCATAAGTCACTTTCACCGAGCCGAACGTCGACTTCATCCACTCGGCAGCCTTCTGAATAGCCATCGTTAGCTGCTCGTCGGTGATGTTGGCCGGGACATCAACCGCGCGCGCAAGCTCCGTGCCCAGCGATTTCTTGAAAGCATAGAACGCCATCGCGCCTTCCGAGTCCGCGTCGCTTCGGCGGTTCCACTTTTGAATCGCGTCGTAAACGCTCACGGCATCCGACGACATCGTCGTCGTGCCTGCCTTGCCGTCCGACCCTGGGGGGCCGCCTGTCGCCGCGGTCTTCGACCAGGCTTCCTTCAAGCGAGCTTGCCACTGCTCGGCGTGATAGACCTGCGGGCTGAAAGCGATGTCCATGGCCTGGTCGAGCGTGACTTTCGTAGCAGACTCCAGAAGATCGGTCATCATCTCGGCTCGCTGATGCCGCGGCGCTGTTCTGCTGGCGTTGTAGATATAAGGATAGGCCGCGTATTTCTCGGGAGTAAGCGGACTGTCCTTCATCATCCCAAACGGCGACACGTTGCAATTGTGCATGTAGCCGCTCGATGGATTTGTGATCTGAACAAGATCGCTCAGCGGGTGAAGTCCGAGCCATTCAGTCGCCGAAGTGTTTCCGGGAATCGGCTTGCTTGGATCGACTCCCTTGGCTCGAATGGGCACTCGCCCGTTGCGAACATAATAAATGTCGCCCTGTACCGTCCCGACCATTATGTTTTGCGACATCAATTGAAGATGCCCGATTGCTTTTTTCATCTCGTCGAGGTTTCGCGCCATCATCATCTCGTAGATCTGATCGGTAAGCCCGACTTCGTTCGCGTAAGGAATCGCCATCGAATAAGCTTTCCCGCCTTTGTGAGCGACGATCGGGCCGTGTTGGGTGCATTCGATTTCGACTTCGCGAGAATCGATTGAGTCGCCCTTCTTGACTCCGATTTTTGTCTTTCGCACCTCGACGTCGCGCCACTTGCCGTCGTAGCTGTACTGCCGAGGGTTCGCGGGATTCAGTTCTTCTTCATAAATGTCCGAAGTGTCCGGCCCGCCCGTGGTCATCGCCACCGAGCAATAACGGCTGTGAGCCAGGCTCGGGAGCGGCACACCGAGGATGCACACCCCCGACACGTTGTAATCGCCCGCGTAGATTCTCACCTGATAGAAGCGAAACTCGTCATACCAGCTCAAGTGGGGATCGATGACCGCGATCGGCGCATTCATTGCTGTTCGCGACGGCGCGATCAACATCTCGTTCGAGCCGCGATAAGCCGCGGGATCCGGTTGAAGACCGCCGCGCTGCAGATCGCCGCCAGCTTCGCCAAGCGGCCAGCCCCAAATAATGCAGCGGCCGAGCGCGATCACGTCCCACGGATGAATCTCCTGCGCCCACTTCGGAACCTGTTCGGGATGATCTTTCATGAACTGCTTGATGCCATCCTGATAAGCCTCGATGCAGGCTCGCATCTTCGGGCTTACCTCGCTGTACTTCTCGCGGCTGATGGCTTCGTGACGCCACATTCGCTGGATCAGGTCGGACCGATAGAAGTCCGGGCCAAAGACCTCGGCCATGGTGCCGTTAGCTCGGCGATAATTCTTTAGCAGTTCTTCGAGACGGTCTTCCGCCTGTGCGTAGCCGATGGCGAATGAAGCAGCTTCCAGCGTCTGAGCGTAAATGTGCGGGATGCCGTATTCGTCGCGGTAGATCGTGGCTTCGTCGTTTGCCCACGCTGCTGTCGTAGTGCGCGCCGCAAACGGAACGGCAAGCGATAGGACGATGACTGCTAGAAGCGCTCTCTTCATGGTGATTCCTCCGGAAGTGGTGTGGCCCGGCTTTGGGCTGCGAGCCTTAGCGAGGAGCGATCTTAGGTCAACGCAGGGTTAATGTCCATCCGCTTCACGCCTCGTCTGACGTGCGGATGTCGGACCCTTTTGCTAATTGCCTTTGTTGCTATCGCGCGCCCTTTGCTTTGTACTGAAGGTACGCGGTGTAGTACGGTTCTGGCTTTTTCATTACGACGTACCATAACGGATTTCCAGCTTCGTTTCGCCGGGTCAGGTCCTTGTACTCTTCTCTCTCGCTCCAGCTCGGATAATACGGATCTTGCGAGATCATATGGTCGGTGAGGTCCAACAATTCCTTATCTGATAGTGAGATGTCGTACCGAAGCCTTAGACTATTTCGAATGGCTTCGTCACACCCATTTAACACTTCTATTTTTCGTAGACCGTCCACAAGGATTTCGCAGGTGATCCTCTGATCATAACTCTCTGAGGTATCAAAGTGGGCTGCTCGCATGCGATCAAGCAATTCCCGCATTGCTTCAATTGCCTTCCTTCCTTCATCCGACGCCCTCAACCGCACTACGTTCGCATCTATTCGCTGCAGTAAGGTCGTGCAGGCATAAGCGCGCTGTCCCAGCTCCTTGCCTCTTGCCTCTGGTCGTGACGGATTGTACTGCTTGATGATATTAGCGAGACAAGGGATCGCACTTAACCGATCATGGTATAGGTAACTCTCTAGTAAGTCTCCGTACTCCAAGTCTACCAGCCCATGGCGCACATACTCCCGGCAGTGTTCTTCGACCCGTTGCTCGGAGCTCATGCGTGCGATCTCGGCCTTCGACTTATGACCGCTGCCGAACTGTGCGCCGTAGCATCCCGGACTGTCCGCTAATATCGACAAACTCAAACACGCCAGCCAAATTACCCAAGCTGTCCGGTTCAAAAGCTTGCTCACCGAGAACCTCCTGCCGCACGTACTGAAACGACAATCCGAATCGCCGAACTGGCGCCGCTATCCATTTTTCTTGCGGCCTATTCCATCATCATGCATCCTTGCGTCGCGCCATCGTTCAGTTCCCATCCCCGTCCTAGCTGGACCTAACCCCGTTCACGCTCGCGATGTTCTGCAATCAATTTCCTCCAGACACTGCATCTCAGAGGCCAGCACTATTGGCCCTCGATCAATAAACATACCTGCGAGCCCCAAAACGCTCCTGCTCGCAGTTGAAAGCCGACAAATCTGTCGTAGGTGAACGCTTGAGCGGCGGAATGGACTGTTTATCCTGCCACCAATCGACACCAACTGTGCGCTGTTTCCGGCGGTTGCCATTAGACCCAGCGCTCTTCTGTGTAGGTCAAACTCATCGGGTCGAGTTTTGGTCACGCTCCGGCTCGTCGACAGTATCGCTGCGGATCGCGGTGTCCTGAGCCGAGTGTTTCTTTGCGTAAATTGAGTCGCCCCGTCTATGCGGCTAGTAGCGGCGACCTTGCTAACCGCACAAGAGGCGAGACACCGAGGTGACCTAGAAAGCTCGAAGTAAGGACATCACCAAGGTTCGCCGTTCATTGCAAATCAATCGACTTTGTTAGAGAATACGGCCACCTCGAAGCTCGCACTTCAACAAAACAAGGGGTTCAGCAATGGCAGCATGGAGTGACAAGCTATTAGTCTCGGTCGAAGACGGCATCAAACGCATCACGTTCAACCGGCCAGATCGGCGTAACTCGGTGGACACCGATACCGTCGAGTTGCTCCACGAAGAAATCGAGCGTTCGAACCGCGATGAGACCAAAGTCATTATCTTGACCGGGGCGGGCGACGCGTTTTGTGCCGGAGCCGATCTTCAAGCGACCAACGAGCACGACATCCGGAAGTTGGACGTAACCGCCTCGCTTCGCACGCACACCAACCCGACGATCCTTGCGATGCGCAATTTGCCAATACCCATCATCGCGCGAGTGCACGGCCCGGCCGTCGGCGTCGGTTGCAACTACGCGCTGGCATCCGACGTCATCGTCGCCACCGAACAGGCCCGCTTCGGCCAGGTCTTCGTCAAGATCGGGTTAATGCCCGACGGGGGTTCGACTTATTTTTTGCCGCGAATAGTCGGCTATGCGAAAGCGTTCGAGCTGATGACAACCGGCGACATAATCAACGCGCCCGACGCGCTGGCCCTCGGACTCGTAAATCGCGTAGTGCCCTTCGAAGAGTTGGACTCAACGGTCAACGCGATTGCAGCGCGACTGGCGGCCGCGCCTTCGATTGCGATCGCCCGGATCAAACAGGGGCTCAACAGCGCGGAGACTTCGGATCTTGCGGGCGCGCTCGAATTCGAAGCAGTCAATCAGGGCGACTGTTTTCGTTCGGCGGATTTCGTCGAAGGCGTGAAGGCCTTTATCGAGAAGCGGCATCCTCGCTTCCAGGGGAAGTGAGGGCAGCAGGGGTGGCCACGCGTGTGTGAGCCCGCCGTCAGATCCATGCAGAACTGAAAGCGTCAATCCTCCCCTGGCGCAATTGTGTCTCTGCAACGTATAGAAGTTCCGGGGACTCAAACAGAGATCAATGGACTCTTCCGTTACCTATTCCTTTCGAAAGGTGAGTGAATGACTAGCAAGACCAAAGCAGGCTACGCGTTGTGGGTTCTGTTCGGCATCAACATGATGAACTTCTTCGACCGGCAGATTCTCGCAGCGGTCACCGAGCCGATTCGCATGGAATGGCACTTGAACGACTCGGCGCTCGGCTGGCTCAACACTGCGTTTGTGCTGCTGTATGCGGCGGTCGGTGTGCCGCTTGGCCGGCTTTCGGATCGCTGGTTGAGGACCAGGATACTAAGCATTGGCGTGACAGTGTGGAGCTTGTTCACCGCCGCGTCGGGAGTCGCCTGGAATTACTGGTCGCTGTTCGCAGTGCGGCTCGGCGTCGGAGTCGGCGAAGCGAGCTGCGCACCCGCCGCGAATTCGTTGATCGGCGACCTGTTTCCACCGCAGAAACGTGCTCGCGCAATCTCGGTCTTCATGCTCGGCTTGCCGATCGGTATCTTCCTAAGCAACTTGTCGAGCGGCATCATCGCCAAGACCTACGGCTGGCGCGTCACATTCTTCATAGCATGCATTCCCGGTTTGATTCTCGCGGCGCTGGCGCTCAGGATTCGCGAACCGCATCGCGGAGGGGCCGAGGACCACAACATCGTAGGACATCAACAGGAAGGCTCGCCCTATTGGCGAGTGCTGCGGATACCGACCATCTGGTGGATAATTTTGTCGGGCGCGCTTCACAACTTCAATGCCTATGCAGTCAACGCTTTTTTGCCCGCGTTTCTTGGCCGCTATCACGGAATGGACCTGCGGCAAGCCAACACAATCGCTGCGATCGTGCTGGGCGCGGTGGGAGTCGCAGGACTGTTGGGCGGTGGATGGGCGGCCGATAAGCTGCGCAAGACTCGCCCGAATGGACGTATGCTTCTGGCGACGGCCGCGCTGTTTGTTTCGACCCCCCTGGTCTACCTGGCGCTGGACAGACCAAAGGGCGACCTCGTCGGATTCATGCTTTTGATGGGCTCCGGCTGGATGTTGATTTACGTCTACTATGCAACGGTCTACGCGGCGATTCAGGATGTGATCGAACCGAGTTTGCGCGCGACCGCAATGGCTTTGTATTTCTTCGCGATGTATGTGCTCGGCGGAAGCTTCGGTACATCCATACTCGGGATGCTGAGCGATCACTATGCGAAGGCGGCGATGACTGCTGCCGGCGCGTCGGCAATGTCCGAAGCATTCAGGGCTGAAGGACTGCACAGCGCGTTTTATGTAGTCCCGCTGGTTTCTCTGATCTTGGCGATCGTACTTTATGCCGGTTCGCGCACGGTCGCCAAGGATATGGAAAGACTGCAGCGCTGGATGCGCGAATCGGCTACGCAGACGCCAGCGCAAGAAGCCGCCGTCGAAGCCGCAAACTAGTACTCAGTCCGTGTGGGTCATGTAGGGGCGTCCCTCCGTGGGCGCCCCTCATTGGTAATTGAAGTGGACCTGCAAGGAGCGGCGCCGGGTGTGACTAAAAGGGCGACTCTCAGAAGGTTCGCTCTTGACATCAGTCGGCCGACCCGTAGGCGAGTCTGGTTCTCATTAACATCCCACGTTCAGAGGGGTGCTGGGCGCACGCGGGTGATCTGGAACCGTTTCAACGATTTACCCGACCGGTCAGAAAACTGTTGAAACAGTTAGCACCAATCGAATGCCGACTCCCCACCTCAATGAATTGAGGTGTTAAGAAGAACAGGATAGGAGAACCCAGAATCAAGTCCCCACTCTTAATCACACCAGCGGCGCCCGCGAAGGAACCCATCATCGTCAGTGTGTTATAGTGCATCACTGTTCGAGCAAAGACGTTTGGCTCAACTGATGAACTCCGAAGTCGGCACAAACACCTCCACATCTTCTCGAGGAATGCTGCGCGCGTGCGCCATTAGCATCGTCTGCGTAGCGCTGCTTGCATGTAGCAGCCTGCGATTTACACCGCCCATAGCAAGAACCATTGATGACCAGGCGAGGCCGGCGCGCGTTGAAAACTCGGTACGGTCAGATGCCGGAATTCGCGCGCTGTTCTTGCCCGGATCGTTCTCGACGAGCTTTCCAGAACCCCAGCCTGGGGCGCCGGGCGAGTCGGACCGAGAAGACCTCGACGGCCGCGACGACTGGTTCTACTTCCAACGGACTTATCCTTCATCGTCGCTTCCCCGCGACGCCCGCCGCACGGCTTGGGAGTCGAAACCCAATCGAGAGATCAACGCATCCGCGACGGCTTCCGCGTCGGGCAAATGGCACCCCATCGGGCCTGCGCCGACCGTGCCCGCTTACTCCAGCAACTGGGGATTCACCAGCGGGCGCATAAACGCCGTCGCGGTTTCGCCAGGCAATCCGCACATCGTGATCGCGGGAAGTTCAACCGGTGGCATTTGGCGATCGGCTGACGACGGAAACAGTTTTGTGCCGGTCTCTGACGATCAAGTCGACCTCGCAGTCGGTTCGATCGCGTTTTCTAAGAGCAACCCGTCGGTCGTCTATGCCGGAATGGGTGACACCAAGCTTGGCTATCTCGGAAGCGGGGTCTTGAAATCGATTGATGAAGGAAGGAGCTGGTCGCGAGTCAGTAACAGCTCGCTGCCTTCGCCGGGTACGATCTCCAGGATTGAGGTCGATCCCACAAATCAAAATCGCGTTTATGTCGCGCAATACTCAAAGCTTGCAGGCTCGCGGGTGACTTCGAGCGGCTTTTACGTCTCGAACGACGGAGGAATCAACTGGACGCGGACCCTCACCGGCGCACCGCGCGATGTGGTGATCGACCCCGGCGACTCGCGCCAAATCTATGTCGGATTGTCTCTCATTGATCCGATCCTCGATCCGCCGTTCGGGCTCTATCGGTCAACCGATAGAGGCACAACGTGGTCGGCGGTGTTCATTGCTCAGTTCGATACCAGTCTACGTCGAGACATTCGCGTGGCCTTATCTCCCGCCAATACGCAAACCTTGTATGTGTACTTCGGGGGAGTAAACAGCGGCAGCTTTGTTGCTCGGTTGAGAGTGAGCACTGATGGCGGGGCTACTTTCGCTGAGCGCAACACCAGCCAATTCGACACCGGACAGTTCGGGTACAACACCTATATCGTGGCAAGTCCGGCGGATGCCAACACGGTTTATCTCGGCTCGCGTGACGTCTACAAGAGCACCGACGCCGGACTAAGCTGGACGAATTTGACCCTCAACTGGGCCTTCCCCGATCAACCGTTCAATTTCACTCCGGGTCTCTCGAAGTCTCACTCCGACCAGCACGCGTTCGCGTTTGTCCCCGGCAATCCTGAGCGGTTTTACATAGGAAACGACGGCGGCATCTCGAAGTCGAACGACGGCGGAGCCTCGTTTGAATCACTCAACTCGACGATGACATTGACTCAGTTCGTCGGTCTGACGATTCATCCGACTGACCGGAACCTTACTTACGGAGGGACTCAGGACAACGGAAGTCAACGAAGGTCGTTCGGTACCGAACGATGGCACGAGATCTTTGTGGGCGACGGCGGGCGAGTTGTGCTCAACCCGTTCGATCCGACGATGGTGTTTGTGACCTACGTTCGGGGAAATATCTATCGGTACTTCGGTAATGGAGATTGGTACGACACCCAGATCGCGTGGAACGACTCGTTTGGCGAACCCTTCGACGGGGGACGAATCGCGTTTTATCCGCCGTTTACCGGAAACGGCGTCGACCCCACGCTGTACTTCGGGAGCTGGCGGTTATTCATGAGCACAAACCTGGGCAATTCGTGGTTCGCTCCTGCGGGTGACCTGGACTTTACTAAGGGCATTACGTCCAACGGGCGCGATGTTCTGTCCGCGATCGCCGTTGCGCGCTCAAACACCAACGTCATTTATACAGGTTCGGCGCAAGGCCGAGCGATGCTGACCACCGACGGTGGAGCTAGCTGGAGCGATGTGAGCCACGGGCTGCCGGACAGATCGATAACCAACATAGTCGTGGATGCGGCAAATTCTGCGATCGCATACCTCGCTATGTCAGGCTTCAACACTAGTCACATCTACAAGACGACGAACTCGGGCGCTACCTGGAGCGACGTCAGCAACGGTGTCCCTGATATCCCGATCAACGCCCTGTTGATCGACCCGGTAGTTTCGGACACGATTTACGCCGGTTCGGACGTCGGAGTAATTCGATCGACCAATGCGGGATCGAGCTGGCGCGCGTTCGACGGCGGGATGCCGCCGGTCGTCGTGACCCAGTTCACTGCGCAGCAGTCGGGTTTGATCCAGGTCGGGACCTACGGCCGGGGCGCTTTTGAGTTCGCGGGCAACCAGCGGCCGGTAATCGAGTCCGCGAGCTACGATGGCAAGAAGACGATCACGATTTCAGGCACTGCTTTTGGCGACTCGCCGCAAGTGCTCATCAACGGGGCCGACAAGACCGCTAAGATCATTGCCAGCTCGGACTCTGAAATAACGCTGAAAGCCAAGCAGAAGAAGCTTGGTCTAAGGATTGGCGACAACACGGTGCAAGTAATCAGCGCCGATGACGTGAGCTCCAACATCGTCACCTTCAGGCTCTAGGAAAGCGCAAAACCCGCGCCGGCACGAACATAGTCGACTGCTCGTCAACTCTTCGTACACAACAAGCTCGCCGTTGCGCTGGCCGCATCGCGGCCACCTATCGATAGCAGCTAGACAAAGAGCCTTAGCTTGGCCGCATAGCGGCTACCTATCGATAGACAGATCTCCGAAGTGGCGGCCCTCTAATGTTCAAGCGCTGTAGGGATTCAGGTAGCCGCTATGCGGCCAGGCTAGGGCTTGTTGTCCGCCGCTATCGATAGGAGACCGCTACGCGGTCGCCCACTTCGACTGGAATTGCTGATGCGGACCGTCCGTCCTCGCGCCCGCTCCTTTCGCTGTTCTATAATCACATCGAGCGTTTTTCAACAATGAGCCGGATCTTTCAACCCAATCGGTCAGCTATGTTCGCCGCGTTCGCGTTCTTGCTGTTAGCGGGAGCCAGTGGCATTCAAGCGATCGCAGAGACCCAGCAAGTTCCGCAAGACACCCAAATAACGCTCGAACGTACGCTTTGCTACGGCATGTGCCCTAGTTACAGGTTGACGATCTCCGCTGACGGCTCAGTTCTGTTTGAGGGACGGAAGTTCGTGAAGAAGGTCGGAATTGCTCAGTCTAGAATCTCGCCAGAGACGCTTCGAAACCTGATCGATAGATTCGAAAGGATCAATTATTTCGATCTGAGAAACAGATATCAGGACACCGAAGACGGCTGCGAAGGAGCGGTGATGGATGCCCCCTCAGCCCTCACTTCGATAAAGATCAACGGCAAGTCAAAATCTGTGCGGCACTATCTGGGATGCGAGGGTGTCGAGGCGCTCGACGGCCTCACAAAGCTCGAGCAAGCAATCGACGACGCGGCCAACACCGCTCAGTGGATACGTTAGCGTTCGACCATGAAGGAGTTACTGCTTTGCGTGTAGCGATATTTCTATTTGGATCCCTCCTTGTCTCCCCCTTGCTTCTTAGCTCGGGCTCGCAGGCTTACCAGGAAGGCGCTGTCTACGAGTGCCCGATGCATCCGGAGGTTCAATCTTCGAAGTCCGGCAAATGTCCCAAGTGCAAAATGAATCTGGTTGCGAAAAAGGCAGCGGGACAAGTGCCGGGCGCGGGCGCAACCCGGACCTCGTCGACTGCGCAGTCAAGGCAAGTCGTTAAGCAAGCTGACTCCTACATGTGCTCGATGCATCCGGACATTCGATCTCCCAAGCCGGGGAAATGTCCCAAATGCGGGATGGCTCTTGTTCCGGTTTCGCCGGAGATAACCGAC
>DATMCM010000203.1:0-7843 GCA_035558335.1 Blastocatellia bacterium
GTCCCGTTGGTTTCAACGGCGCGGATAAAATCCTCAATGATCGTCTTATGTCTGCGTGTGTCTGAAATCACCGGTGTATTCGACCCGTCATCCCCGCATTCTGCTTCTTGACTGGTGAATTCAGATATTGGCGTTCGCAAGTCAGCCGAGACAACGCGATCATTCTCCAAGACTATCGTGCCTTCCGACCATGTCAGCTCGACCCGGCGAGGATAGCCTGGATAAACGGAAGTGGCGACCTCCAGCGTGCCGACGGCTCCGCTCGAAAACTCAAGCGATGCCACGACCGTGTCTTCCACTTCGATATCGTGGAGGGCCGTTATCGCTCTTGCCTGGACGCTGACTATGTCTCCCAAAAGCCACAGCAGCAAATCGACGGTGTGTATTCCCTGGTTCATTAGAGCGCCTCCGCCATCGAGAGCCCACGAGCCCCGCCACCGCGACTGCTCATAATATTCCGGCGATCGATACCACTTAATGCGAGCGGACATCAGCACAGGGTTGCCCAGTTTGCCGGAGTCAATCAGTTCCCTGAGCTTCATGAAGTCAGACGAGACACGGTCCTGAAAGAAGACTCCGAGTTTTACTCTTGCATTCTCGCAAGCAGCGATTAGCGCGTCGGCGCGATCCACCGTGATATCGATTGGTTTTTCAATCAGAACGTGTAAGCCCTGGTGAGCCGCTGCAATTCCGTGCTCGGAGTGCAATCCTGAGGGGCTGCCTATTAATACAATCTCCATCGGCTTGTGTCTGAAAAAACCATTAAGGTTGTCATAGACACTGCCGCCGTATGCTTTGGCCAGCCGTGTGACCTTTTCGACGTTCTGGCCGCAAATAGCTGTTATCTCGACGCCGTCAATATCTCGCGTTGCGCGAGCATGAGTCTGGCTGATATTGCCGCCGCCGAGAATCCCGATGTGGATGGTCATGTTGAGTTATCGTGCTGGATTGGAATGGATAAACTTGTTCCGGCGGCCCCGGGAGCGCAGGCATCCATGCCTGCGAGGCGTTTCACGAGAAAGTACATCGCCGTAAGCGGCCACAGGCAGCCGGGAATGCCTGCCGAGAGGGATGCCCATACAGGCCTTCCCGCATGCTAGCCGATGATGACGTCCTGCCTGCTATCGTCGAACGTGATTCGTCTGCCGGTCTGCAACGCTGCAATTGTCATGCAGAGGGCGACGGAATGATTGTACGCCGCGTGAATATCGGCGTTCGGAGTCTTACGCGAACGCACGCACTCCATCCAGTTCCGCACGTGGGCGAGGGTCGAGTCATCTACTCCGGTGCTCGCCGACGTTTCTGCCTTCACCGTATCTTTTTCAACTAGCGATATCGTCGGCAGCAGGAACGGCTCCCTATCCATCGCGTTTGCGTATTCCTCCGCGAGCCCGCCTTCGGGTCCGACTTTGTTGGTGTCCAGATTCAGGCTGCCCCCGTTCGAGTAGTAAATCTCCTTCACGTCGCCTGCGCTGTTGGTCTGACGGGACGAATAGACGACTTGAAAACCTTTGCCGCCTTTCGCCGCGTCACCGTAGTCAAAAACCGCGCTCATCGTGTCGAAGTTCTTGCGACCATCTCGCCACAGGTATATGCCGCCACTGGCGACGACGCTCGCGGGATGATTGTAGCCCGTGAACCAGTGAACTGTGTCGATTTGATGAACCATCCACTGGTCCGGTATCCCTGAGGAATACGGCCAGAACAATCTGAACTCGACATACTTTCTCGCGTCGAACGCGTCGGCCGGGCGGTTGATAACAAACCGCTTCCAATCCGTGTCTTCTTCGCGCAGCGTAGGCACGAGCTTTGGCCGGCGCCAGCGACCCGGCTGATTCACGTTCCACGTCATCTCGGCCATCACGATGTCACCGAACTTGCCCGACTTGAGAAACTCGTTCGCGCGCATGTAACTCGGTGTAGAGCGTCTCTGAGTGCCGACCTGAACGATTTGTTTCGACGCTTTTACCAGCTTCAATGCCGCGCGTGCGTCGCTCATTATGTTGGCGAAGGGCTTTTCGACATAAACGTCTTTGCCTGCCCGCACGGCTTCCATGCAGTGATAAGCATGCTGGAAATCCGCAGTCGCGATGATGACCGCATCGACGTTCTTCATGGAGTAAAGCTCGTCGGTGTTGCGAGCCTTGGCCAACTGCTCGCCCGCAATCGGAACCTTGAGCTTATCGGCCTGGTGCACAACGAAATCGGCCCCTTCGTCGCGGCGCTTGTTCCAGATGTCGCAGACTGCGACGGGCTCGAAATTCAGCTCACCCGAGAGTCTTAGGAAACTCGGAATCAAAGCATCACGCGCCCGGTCGCCTGGTCCGACGAACGCGATTCGGACTCGATCGTTGGCCCCGAGTATCTTCGCGTAGCTCGATGCCCGTGAGCCGATTGCAATTCCTGCCGCACCGGCAACCGAGGTTTTGATGAAGTCTCTGCGTGAATTTCCACCTGTAGTCATTTGTTTCCTCCTCCGGGAAGGCTGAAAACCAACTCAACAACTCTAAGCCACGAGGACAAAGTCCATAACACATGCAGTATTTGACTTGGTGCAACTACCTGTCTTTGTGTTAGTGGTGAAACCCATAACAAATTGAAGTTTGCCGGACATCGCCACTCAAGCCGCCTCTGCGCGCCGCAGAAGTTCTTTCATTCCAGCCATGCTTTGGCGCGTGGATTCCTCTGGTGTGCTCGCGCCGCGCCAGTGTGTTTCGAGACTCAGGGTCCCGCGATAACCATCTCTCTTCAGAGCCCGAAAGTGGCCGACATAATCTATGATCCCGCGCCCCATCGCCATCCATTCAGTCTTGCCATCGGGTTTGCGAATTATATCCTTGCAATGCATATAACCTATACGCGTTTTGGGTAGCAGCGCGTAGCCGTTTGGAAACGGGACCTCGCCTCGTGCCGCTGCATTCCCGGGGTCCCAGTTGAGCTTGAAGTAAGGGGACTCAACCGCGTTAAGGGTTCGCGCTGCTTCAGCGCCTGTCGCGGTATTGCAGGCGTGCTCGTTTTCCAGAAGCAGGGTGATGCCGCGTTTGCCAGCCTTCGCTGCCGCGTCGATCAGTTTTCTGTCAATGGCGTGTCGATACGGAGCCTGATCGTCGAGCCGCCAGAAGTCGAATATCCGCACGTTCGTGGTGTTGAATGCGCGCGCCAGTTCGAGACCGCGTTCGAGAAGCTCATCTTGTTGCGCGGCCGTATAACTTGCGCCGAACTGATCGCGCTGCGGGCTGTACTTGGACTTCGGCGCATCCGGCCAATCGACTTTGAAGATCGGCGACGCAATCGACGACACCCGCACTCGATAGCGTTCCAACAATCGCCGAGCTTCATCGATCTCCTTCGAGTCCAGCTTCATGATGTTTTTGCCCCACAGCTCTCTTAGCTCGACGAGGCCGAGGCCAAACTCTTTTGCGGCGACTTCCAACGCCCGGCCGAAGTCGTTGGTGATCTCATCTGTTATGACTGACAGCGTGAATGTTGACATAGTGGAAGTAGTCCGTAGTCCGTGGTCCGTAGTCCGTGGTCCGTGGTCCGTGGTCTGTGGTCCGTCCGTTTTGAGCAGAACTCCGAACTTTTCGGTTACCACTCACCTCTTACTACGGACTACGGACTACGGACTACGGACTACGGACTCCTCAAACTTTCATTCCAAGCTTCTCTTCAAGGTATTTCTTGCTAATGATCGCAGAATCTTTTGGCGTTCTCGTTTTGTCGGGCACGCTGTCCAATTCAACGATGGCCCAGCCGCGAAACTTGATTTCTCTGAGCGCGGCAAAGACTGCCGGCAAATCAACTCTGCCCTGCCCGAGTTCTACGAAGCGATAGGCACTAGCGCCCCCTTCGCCAGAGCCTTCAATAGTCTCGACATCCTTTATGTGCAGGAAGAGTGTCCGATCGCTATACTTCCTGATCGCGCGCGCGGGATCGCCGCCACCTTGCGCATAATGAGCTACGTCAAGCAGCAACTTTACGTATCGAGGATCAGCTGCATCCATCAAGGCATCAACCTCGTCTGGAGCTTCGCCCAGGCTTCGCATATGATTGTGGTACGCCATCGGAATACCAAGATCAGTTGTTCGCTTGCCAATCTCAGTCAACAGTCTGCCGAGCGTCTTGAAGTCTTTAGACTCGGGCTTTCGATCTTTCGGCCTCGCTGAATCGGTCATCTGAAGGTAAAGCCCACCGGCCTCGCGCATGAATCTCGCGTGCTTCACCTGAGTCGCGATTTCTTCCACGTCGTTATAAATATTACTCTGAGGTCCGCCGCCTGACAGCGCAACAAACTGCAGCTCGTGTTGCTTCAAAAGTTCCGCGAGCGCCTTAGGCTTGTCGCCGAAGTCTTTTAGTATGGGCGAGCGAAGCTGTATGCCGCGAAACCCCACTGCGCTGACCTCCTTGATCGCTTGAACGTCATTTCCACCCCAGGTGATCGCAGCATAACCAAAACGAATCTCAGATGGTGATGGGCTGATCGGCTTCTCGAAATAGGAAAGGTCGATTGGAGGATACAAAGGAGACGCGGCCCCGGCGGCGAGCGTTCGCCCGTGCAAAGCGTAAGCCGCCGCTGAACCAAGACTGATTACGAATCTGCGTCGCGAAATTTCAGATGACACCTATATTGCCCCTTGGAACGTTCGTTAGTACCGCTCTTCAGGCGGAAGTTCGTAAGCGCTCTTTCGTAACGCCTGTACAAACTTCCGCATGAATGCGGGACTACGAACGAATTAGCTTGTCGCGGCGCGCGCTCCTTTGACAATCTCGACGAACTGGCGCGCGCGTTCGGTGATTAGGCGGGCGTTGCCATCACGCAACGCCGTGGTATCCACCAGATCCGTGCCCACGCCAAGCGCTGCCGCTCCTGCCTTTATGAAGTCTGCGGCGGTCTTCAGCGAAACCCCACCCATTGGCACCAGCTCTATTTGTGGCAGCGGCGCTTTGAGGTTCTTGATGAAAGAAGCTCCGCCCAAAGAGCCTGCGGGAAACACCTTGACCAAATCAGCGCCGGCAGTCCACGCCGCCAGCACTTCGGTTGGAGTCATCGCGCCCGGGAGCACGACCACGCCGTAGCGGCGGCCACACTCGATGGTCTCCAAATCGAGCGCAGGGCTGACGATGAATCGTGCTCCGGCGAGAATGCATAAGCGTGCTGTCTCAGCGTCCAGCACGGTGCCGGCTCCTACGATTGCGTCTGATTCGTATCTGCAGGCGAGTTCTTCGATCAGTTTCACCGCCCCCGGCACCGTCATGGTTATCTCCAGCACGGAGATGCCGCCTTCTCTTATAGCCTCGATCGCGCGCGTCGCTTCATCGGCGGACTGCGCGCGCACGACGGGGATTATCCCGGTGCCAGTTATTTGCCGCAGGACTTCAGACTTGTTCATTCGCACTCTGGTTTAGAATCGATCCACGGTTCAGCAACCGTGATCAGACTACCTGGCAACTCGCGCGGTTCCGCCTTTCATCACCCGCTCGATTTCGGCAAGAGTCGCCATGGTTGTGTCGCCCGGGGTAGTCATCGCCAGGGCGCCGTGTGCTGCACCGCATTCGATCGCCCACTGCGGTCCCTTGCTCATCATCAAGCCGTAGATCAATCCCGACACAAAGCTGTCGCCGCCGCCTATGCGATCGAATATCTCGAGGTTCTCGCGCAGCGGCGCTTCATAGAACTTATCCTCACAATAGCAGATCGCACTCCAGTCGTTGATTGTCGCTGTCTTGGCACCGCGCAACGTCGTCGCCACGACTTGGAAGTTCGGAAACTCTTTGACAGCCTGTTCGATCATTCGCCGAAAATTCGATACGTCCAGGTTGGCGTCCGGGTTAGAAAGATGCTCGTCGAGACCTTCGACATTGAAGCCGAGCGCGGCGGTGAAATCCTCTTCGTTGCCGAGCATCACGTCGACATACTGCGCGAGATCCCGATTCACCTGCTGCGCTCGCTTAGGCCCTCCGATCGATTTCCAAAGCGACTCTCGATAGTTCAGATCGTAGGAGACAATCGCGCCGTGACGTCGGGCTGCTTGCATTGCCTCTCCTGCAACAAGCGGGGTGCTTTCGCTAAGCGCAGCGAAGATACCTCCGGTGTGAAACCATCGCACGCCGCTGCCGAAGATCTGCTCCCAGTCGATGTCCCCGGGTCGCAACTGAGAGACCGCGGTGTGGCCGCGATCCGAGCAACCCACCGCGCCGCGAATTCCAAAGCCGCGCTCCGTGAAATTGAGGCCGTTGCGAACCGACCGCCCTACGCCGTCATGAGACACCCACTTTATGTGTGATTGATCGACGCCTCCCTGATAAATGAAGTCCTGGACGAGCCGCCCAACCGAATTATCTGCGAGCGCGGTAACGATAGCAGCATCCAACCCGAAACATCGTTTGAGACCTCGCGCGACGTTATACTCACCACCGCCTTCCCAGACTTGAAACGCGCGGGTGGTTGCGATTCTGCCATCGCCCGGGTCAAGTCGAAGCATCACTTCGCCCAGACTGATCAGGTCCCATTTGCATCCCGACTTCGGCTTGATATTCACGCCACCTGCCTATCGAGAGTTGATGGTCGCATTCTACCTTCCCATCCACCCGCCATCCACCACCAGAACGTGGCCGTGCACAAAGTCGCTCGCCGAAGGAGCAAGAAAGAACGCGGCGCCGGCCACATCTTTTGGGTCGCCCCATCGGGCGGCGGGGATGCGCTCCAATATCTGCCGGTTGCGAGTTTCATCGCCTTGCAGTGCGAGCGTGTTATCGGTGCGCATACAACCGGGCGCGATCGCGTTCACATTGACGCCCATCGCACCCACTCGTTTGCGAGTGCCTTGGTCAGCATCGCAACTCCGCCTTTTGAGGCGGAGTAAGCAGGGACGGTGAGTCCGCCTTGAAACGAAAGAATCGACGCGATGTTGACGAACTTTTCATACAGCTTGCGCGGGACTTCCGGGTCAATAAGGTCGCCACTCACTGTTCATCCGTGAAAAGACACTGCCCAACACCATACCACTGATGATCCCGACGATCGCGCCTCCAATCATGTCCTTCAACAGACCCGATCCCGATTGTCTGGCAATCAGTCCAAAGCACCATCCTCCGAAGGAGCCGACAACAAGCCCGGTAAAACCAAACCCCAATAACGAGCCGAGCGAAAACACGCTGCGCGATCCCTTGCCGAGGTTCTTTACCGGCTCCAGGTTCGGCGTAAGCAGGTGAATAACCGTCAGAGCAAGCAAGTAAGCGGACGCCGCAATGCAAAAGATGATCATGTAGTTTCCGCCAGTGCGTTCCAGAATGTAGCCTGTCAAGACCGCGAGGGTTGCGCCTCCCATCGCGCCGGCCATTCCCCCTATCCCGACTACCGACCCAACGGCGCGACGGGGAAACATATCGGATGTCGTGGTAAAAATGTTCGCCGACCACCCTTGATGCGCCGCGGCGGCCAACCCGATCAGTGCCACCGCAGCCCACAAATTTGACACCTTAGAAGCAAAGATGATCGGTGTTACCAACAGGGCGCATATCAACATGGCGGTCTTGCGAGCGCTGTTGACCGTCCAGCCGCGCTTGATGAGTGTTGACGACAGCCATCCGCCGCCGATGCTTCCAACGTCCGCAACCAGATAAATGGCGATCAAGGGGGGGCCGATCGTCGATAGATCAAGCCCGTGATTGTGCCTCAGGAAGTTCGGTACCCAGTAAAGGTAGAACCACCAGATCGGATCGGTCATATACTTCCCGATCGCGAAAGCCGATGTTTGGCGATGAGGAATTAGCTTAAGCCAGGGAACTCTCGCGCCGGCTTGATCCGGCGGATCAGATTGAATATGAGCGAGCTCGGCTTTCG
>DATMCM010000204.1:0-5219 GCA_035558335.1 Blastocatellia bacterium
AACGTGCACTTTCAGGACACGGTCAGGCTGGTCCAGCGATTGATCGAGCTACGAAAAGAGAATTGGGAGCTTGCCGTTTATCCGGTCGAGGATCACGGTTTTGTTGAGCCTACGAGCTGGGCCGACGAGTACAAGCGAATCTTCAAGTTGTTCGAGACTAATCTAAAGAAGGACAGACCGTCGGGGCACTGACTGGTTTTAGAGAGCGCTGTCTCACCGGAGCCGACAGGTGGAGAAGCGCGTTCCGGTAAGCAGTTTGGGTCAACGAGGAGCGCGGCCATGAAAAGAATAGTTGTTTGCTTCGACGGAACCTGGAACAAGCCGGCTGATGAGAACCTGCCTCCGGGTGACCAGGTTGAAACCAACGTTCGCAGGTTTTACGAGTCTTTATTGGATACCGCCCGATGGCGTCACGCAGGTCAAATGGTATGACGAAGGCGTAGGCACTCAATGGTTCGACAGGTTCGTCGGCGGCGCGTTTGGCGCGGGGCTCGACTTGAAAATAATCGAGGGCTACAAGTACCTCGCCCAGCAGTATGAGGACGGGGATGAAGTCTATGTCCTTGGCTTTAGCAGAGGAGCTTATACGGCAAGAAGCTTCGTCGGCATGATTCGAAATTCCGGATTGGTCAAGAACAGCCGCATTGACCTCGGTGTGGGCATGGCTTATGGCATCTATCGAACCAGAGATGACGGTGTTGATTCAAAGACTGCCAGGCGATTCCGGTCGATGTTCTCGAGAGAGATCAAGATCAAATTTGTTGGAGTGTGGGACACGGTAGGAGCGCTGGGTATTCCGTTGAGTGTCTTGAAGGACCTGAACATGAAGTTCTACGAGTTTCATGACACCCAGTTAAGCGGCATCGTTGAAAACGCCTACCACGCAATCGCAATTGATGAGAATCGGGCAGACTACGACGTGTGTCTATGGAATCCGAACGAGCGGCCTGAACAGACAATCGAGCAACGCTGGTTCGTCGGCGCACACTGCGATGTAGGAGGCGGATACGCTGATCGGCGATTATCCGATATGGCGCTTAGATGGATGCAGAATAAGGCGGCGGCGTTGGGACTGGGGTTGACTGCGACGGATGTGGCGCCGGACAACTATCTCGGTCCGTACTCGGATTCCTACGAAGGATTTCTCAAAGGCGCATACGCAAAGGTCCATCCGAGACACTTTCGTTCCATAGGTGGAACGCAGTTTGGCGCGGAGGTTGTCGATGAGTCGGTTGAGAAAAGGCGCCGCGAAGTTTCCGGCTACACACCACAGAATACCGGCCTTCCACAATTGGAGTGAGCTCCGTCGCTCCTGCGATCTCGCAAGGGTTTCTTACAATTGGCCATTCCTTAGGCGCTTACGCAGGCTCTTAACGATCTTCTTTAGCTTCCGATTATTTACCAGATTAACCATCTGGTAGGGATCGGCAATCGTGTCGTATAACTCGGGCGAGTCGTTATCAGTTTCGACGTAGACGTATTGTTCGGTGCGAATTGCCTTGTAATGGATATCCACGTTTTGCTGATCGTCTGCTTCGCGACCGGCGTCGTCTCCATTCAACGCCCCGTCGCTGGTTATCGTACCGGGCCACCCTTCAAGCAAGATGGCGTCTCGCCAGTCGGTTGTGCCGCTCATTAGTGATACAAGCGACCTGCCGTCTACGTCGCTCGGAATCGAAATCCCGGCAAGCTCATACATCGTTGGGGCGAGATCGACGACCTGAATCAAACGATCCTCGACGCGGGGCTGCGCTATTAGCAGCGGATAGCGAATCGCGAAGGGTATACGGCTCGCTTCTTCGTAAACGTGATTCTTGTGAAGCAAGCGATGCTCGCCCCAGAAGACACCATTGTCGGAATAAAAAACGACGAGTGTGTTATCGAGCTTGCCCTGCTCGCGCAGCTTGTTAAGGATGTCGCGGACCGAAAGGTCAGCGGAATGGAGGGTCCGGAGCTGCTTCAGCCGGAATTCGTCGACGTTCTCGCTGACCTCCGTCGGACTCAATTGCTGCCTCTGCTGCAGCCACTGCGGCTTATCTGACTGAGACGCCGGATTGAAGTTTGGCGGACGCCACGGTGCAAGGTCGGAATAAAGGTCTTCGTCACCGGGCCCGGGAGTCGCCGGATCGTGCGGCGCATGCGGCGTGAAGAGCAGGAAAAATGGTTGATTGTCGGGTACGCTGTTTAGGAAGTCGACGGCGTAGTCTCGTAGCACATAGGTTGCGTATCCCGGAATCTTTTTATCCTCGCCGTAAATGTTCATCTGCGGATTCCGATAACCTTGCTTCCAGCAGGCCCAATAGTCGTACTCTGGGCGCGCGTCTCCAGGCCACGAGTTCAGATATTTCCCAACCAGGCCGGTGTAGTAACCGCTGCCGCGCAAGCGATTGGCAATAGTCGGCCCGTTCAGCGTGTCGCCGTTAACGTGCACCCCATGGTTGCGCGCATACTTGCCGGTCAGAAAACTCGCGCGGCTCGGGCAGCAAAGCGCGGTAGACGTATAAGCCCGCGTGAAGTTTATGCCCTGATCGGCGATCATCGCCTTCGTGTTGGGCATGAACTGATCCGTTAAGGTGTCATGGCCTTGGTCATCGGTCATGATGATGAGGACGTTGGGGCGCTCACTCTGAGCGTGCGCTTTAGTTCTGGTCGGCTGTGGAATAGCCATCAGCCCGAGGAGGGCCATAGCGATCGCCGCTGTTCTGACAGCCAAGGAAAGAGACTTCATTTTCTCGCTCTCTTAGTCGGAGCTATTCAGTACTAGAGTAAAGACCGCACGCCGCGCCCGCTTCTTTCGATTCCCGAACAGGATTGTCGGGATTTGCTCCCGGCAATTCGTGGCAGCCTACCAAAAAAGGCCTCATCTTGTCGACCCGTCCCATTGACGCTGCGCGCCGATGAACGACCGGAAGCATCTCCACACGACTGAGTATTTTCCAGCGCAACTGCTCAACATGGGCTTTGCGGAGTACGACTGCGATTTCCAGTCTCCTCCTCGATAGTCACACGCAGCTCGTTGTATGATTGTCTGGCTAACCACGAGCGAGGTATTCAGATCGTGAAGTGTCCGATTTGCGAGAAACCGACGACCTGGAAGGACAATCCCTACCGGCCGTTTTGCTCCGAGCGTTGCAAGATCATCGACCTTGGCAGATGGGCTTCGGAGGACTATAAGGTCTCCGTGCCGCTCAAGGATGTGTCCGAGGACGTCGAGCAGCAGCCGGACTAGCCCGCGGCCGCGCTGAAGAATATCGAAACGGCTCGGTGCTCAGCCGTGTACGCCAGGATTGGAATGGAATCGATGGCTCAGGAAGATAAGTCGTCCAAGCTTTGGACGCCCGGCCGAATAATCGCGACCGCAGTCGTCGTCGCATTGATCGCAACGATCGGTTATACGCTGTTCGGGGGCCACGCCGAGGAAGCTGCCGCGTCGGGGCTTGTGCTGCCGGGCACGCCGGTTACGGCCGCAGGCGTGACTGCGCCGCCGGACTTCGAGGTTCCGAGGATCGACGGTGGCACGATCAAGCTCTCAGACTATCGCGGCAAAGTTGTCGTGGTGGATTTTTGGGCGACCTGGTGTCCACCTTGCCGCCAGGAGGTTCCTCAGTTGGTTCGCATCGCGCGCGAGAGCAACGCGCGAGGGGTTGAAGTGATCGGGCTTCACATCGATGACCGCGGCAGGTCAACTCCTGAAGCAATTCGCAAGTTCATCGACGGCTTCCGCATCAACTATACGGTCGCGCTCGCTAACGACGAGATGTTTTTGTCTTATCTGGGCCACGAGGATGACACGATCCCACAGACATTGGTGTTTGATCGCAAAGGCAGGCTGGTCAAACACCTGATTGGCTACAGCCCCTCAGAAGGCCGCGCGCTCGATGAAGCGGTAAACCGGGCGCTTGCTGGATCGTGAGCTTGTAGCGCCGGCCCTTCTCTAAGCGCCTTGTCTTGCCATTGAGGGGCGGCCACGAAGCCCGCCCGTACATTTATGCGACGAGCAAAGATCGTAGCTACAATCGGACCTGCTTCCGAGTCTGAGGACAAACTCCGACAGCTCATGCTCGCCGGCATGGACGTAGCTCGCGTGAACATGTCGCACGGCGAGCGCGAACACCACGGTGAGGTCATCAAGCGCATTCGCCGCGTTGCCGCTGAGCTGGATCGCCCGCTCGGAATCATGCTCGATCTCTCAGGCCCTAAGATTCGAACCGGCAAACTCCGCGGCGGCCAGGCTGTTCTCGAAGACGGCGCTGAAGTGCGCATCACCACCGAGCAAATCGAAGGCGACGCCTCGCGCTTTTCTGCGAACTACTCGTCGCTGGCTCGCGACGTTAAGCCCGGCGATCGGATACTTCTAAGCGATGGCGAGCTCGAGCTGCGAGTGCTTTCAACAACCGCGACCGACGTGATCGCCCAGGTCCTCCACGGGGGTACGCTCGGCGAGCACAAAGGCATCAACCTCCCGGGTGCTCAGCTTTCGATTCCTTCGATCACCGAAAAGGACAAAGCAGATCTGAAGTTCGGAGTCGAGCACGGCATTGACATCGTCGCGCAATCGTTCGTTCGCCGCTCCGAGGATTGTCTTCTGGCGCGAAGCTTGATCCACGAGCTGGGTAGCAATGCCCGGCTCATCGCTAAGATCGAGAAGCCGGAGGCGATCGATGATCTCGCCAACATTCTTGAGGGAGCGCACGGGGTTATGGTCGCGCGCGGCGATCTGGCGGTCGAAACTTCCACCGAGCGAGTGCCGGTGCTTCAGAAACAGATCATCCGCGATGCACTGATTGCGGAAAAGCAAGTAATCACCGCGACTCAGATGCTTCAGTCGATGATCTACAATCCAACTCCGACGCGCGCCGAAGCTTCGGACGTGTCGAACGCGATCCTCGACGGCTCGGACGCGGTGATGCTTTCGGGTGAGACCGCGGTCGGCCGCTACCCGGTGGAATCGGTCGCGATGATGAATCGCATAATCTGTGCGACCGAAGAGATGGGACATCCAGCAAGCAAGGCGATGAGGCAGGCGGCGGTCGATCGCAGCTCGGGCTCCAACAGCCGCGCGATAGCAGAAGCCGCCGCCTTCGCCGCCGAAGAGATCGGCTGTCGTCTGATCGTAGTCGTCACCCAGGGCGGATACATGGCTCGGCGGATCGCGGCGGTTCGACCGAAGCAGCGGATCATCGCCTTCACCGAGATAGAGCAGACTCGCGCTCAACTTG
>DATMCM010000205.1:0-13639 GCA_035558335.1 Blastocatellia bacterium
GCCCGAAGCGATGGAGTTGAAAAACTGGCCGCGAGTCCGACCAGAACACTTCTTAGGCAAACATCTATGGCACGAATCATTCAATGACCACATCATCAGAAACGATGCTGATTTGAGGGAGACGCTAGAATACATCGTGCTTAATCCTGTGAAGCGAGGGTACGTTTCAAAGCCACAATACTATCCTTTCACCGGCTTCGGAGTTGGAACGAATGAAGGACAGGATGCGACGTAAACGTGAGGAGGGGCGGCCACGGAGTAACCATGCTCGAGTACGAGCTAATGTGAGAATGAAACCCAATGTGTCGCGCACCTGGCCGAATTCGAGTAGTGTTACTGCACTCGCAGGTCGTGAAGGCCGGTTGCCCACTGGTGATTTCGTACCCGTCACGGAGTTTGGTCTCAGGGGTTGGCGGCAATGACATTGGTGAATCATCCATTCGACAGAATGTGTGATCTCCCGTTAAGGAGAATGCGATTTTAGTGCTCCCCTGCGCCTGTGAGCCATCATCTGTTGGAAGGATAAAGGCATGTCACAGCGCAACAGAAAGCCACGAAAGTCAAAGATCAACGTGAACAATCTGCCCCAGCATCTTCGCCACATTAATCTCAACGCGGCAGGAATCGATATCGGTTCGGACCGCCACTTGGTCGCTGTACCAGAAGGCCGCGACAACGTTTCGGTTCGACAGTTCAGCGCCTTTACCTCCGACCTGAACGATATAGCCGACTGGCTCGAGAAATGCGGCGTAACAACAGTAGCCATGGAATCAACCGGCGTCTACTGGATACCTCTATTCGAGCTTCTCGAACAGCGCGGGTTCGAAGTAAAGCTAGTCGATGCCCGCCATGTTAAGAATGTGTCTGGCCGCAAATCCGATGTGCTGGACTGCCAGTGGCTTCAGCAGCTTCACACATACGGCTTGCTTCAAGGTGCGTTTCGTCCGCCCGATGAGGTCTGTGTACTACGCAGTTACGTTCGCCAGAAAGAGATGCTCACCCAGGCGTCATCGATGCACATTCAACACATGCAGAAAGCGCTTCAACAGATGAACCTGCTTCTGCACAACGTGGTATCAGACATCACCGGTGTCACCGGGATGAAAATCATCAAAGCGATACTAGCCGGCGAGCGTGACCCAAATGTACTTGCCCTCAACCGACAGAAGGGATGCCGGAACTCGAAAGAGACCATAGCAAAATCCCTCGTGGGCAACTTGCGAGATGACCATATGTTTGCTCTCAAGCAAGCGGTCGAACTGTATGAGACCTACCAGGCCAAGATTGCCGAGTGCGAACAAGCCCTTATCAAGCATCTGGGAACCCGGCCGAATGTCACTGATGATCAGCCTCCAGACTCAGGCAAAGCCGTCCGTGCGCGGGAACGTATGCGCGCCGACGTCGATGTCCGCGAGAAGCTGTTCAAGATGACCGGGGTAGATCTGTTCGCCACTCCCGGCTTAGCTGCAGACACACTCCTGACACTGGCCAGCGAAGTAGGCTTCGACATGACACCGTGGAAATCGGTCAAACACTTCACCTCGTGGCTCGGTTTGTGCCCCGGCACAAAGTTCTCAGGCGGCAAGGCGCTGGACAGAAGGACCAAGCGAAGCGCGAATCGTGGGGCGCAAGCGTTTCGTATGGCAGCGGCATCCCTAGCCAGAAGCCAAACCGCGTTGGGAGCATTCTACCGGCGCATTCGATCCCGAACAGACGGCAGGCGCGCTATCACCGCAACAGCGCATAAGATCGCTCGTATCTACTACTCAATGCTGACCAAAGGCACGTCTTACGTAGAAGCGGGCCAACAAGCTTATGAACAGATGTACAAAGAACGACGGATCAATGCTCTCAAAAAACAGGCTCTATCCTTGGGCTACCAGCTCCAGCCGTGCGCGAGCTAGTGGTTTCTAAGGAGGGACGCCCGTACAGGTCAGCTTAGTGGCTGGAGACCATCGAAAGCGCTAGGCGATCACTCGATCCTTTCGCAATCCGGCGATACGCTGGTCCTCGAAACCGAGCTCGCTAAGAATCTCGTCGGTGTGCTGTCCGAGCAGCGGCGCAGATCGCTGAATCCCGCCGGGAGTCTTCTCGAGATTGACCGGCACGCCAGCCATTCGAATAGGTCCAATAAGCGGATGCTCGATCACCGGATTCATCCCCATAGCCCCGACCTGCGGATCGTTAAGAAAAGACAGGTAGTCTTTTACCCCGCCGCACGGGACGCCCTTCTCGATTAGCAACTCCTCCCATTCGGCGGCCGTCTTTTGCCTGAAGAGCGGCTGGAGCAAGACAGTTAGCTCCTCTCGACGTTCGGCGCGCCCGCGGTTGGTGGCGTAGCGCGGATCGGTTCCCAGTTCGGGAACCCCGAGGACTTTGCACAACGTGATCCAGAACTTGTCGGTGCCGGCGGCGATGAAGATCAATTCGTCTCGAGCCTCGAAGAACTTGTATGGAAAGATGCCGAGTGCGCCTTCTTCATCGCATTCCAAAGCCTGGACGAAGTAATGCGACTGGATCGAGAGTATGCCTTGGAGCAGTGATGTCTCGACTCTTTGTCCTTCGCCGGTCTTCTCGCGGTGATACAAGGCCGACAGGGCTCCGGTGACTATCAGCATCGAGGCCTGGTAGTCGGAAGCAGCGACCGCGCCGATCGCTACGCTTCCGCTGTATCGCGCGTTGTCTTTGGCCACGCCGCCGAGCGCCTGGAGCACAGGATCGTAGCCGGGCCGATCGCGATGCACTCCCTTTGTTCCGAATGCTGTCGAGGAACAATAGATGATTCGCGGATTTATTTCTCGGAATGTGCCGTAGTCTATCCCGAGCCTTTCCGTCACTCCACGTCTGAAATTCTCGATTACCACATCAACCTTCCTGGCCAGCTCGTGGACGATTTCACGGCCTCGGTCGGAGGTCAGATCGAGAGCAATGCATCGCTTGTTGCGATTCCAAGCCTGATAGAAGCGGCTTTCGCCCTTGAGAAAGGGTCCCCAGGTGCGCGCATTGTCGCCGCTGAGCGGTTCGATCTTGACTACATCGGCACCCAGATCGCCCATTAAAGCCGCGCTGTAGGCGCCATTGATAAAGCTGCAGAAGTCCAGCACTTTGACGCCCACAAGCGGACCGGTCGGCCTGGTGAGATCTCCTGACATTGCGTTCATACTCTCTTTCTCAAACCGTCTGCGCGCTTGAAAAGAACCACAAATCGGGGCAGTGGCTTATTCTCGCTGTCTTCTTTCTGCGTTGCCTTCGCGTCTCAATGTCTCTGCAGTTAGATAGCCTTGAAACCTGCTAACCGCAGAGCCGCCGAGACTCAGAGACCGCGCGGAGAATTTACGCAACAAATCGCTTTACTTCGCTTCGCGTTTGCGAGCGAGGAACTTTTCCATCAAGCGGTGCGGCTCATCGGTCCGATAAGCCTCGGCGAACGATTCAATGCCGCGCGCAATGGCCCCGTCAAGAGGAAGCCGCTCCCATTCGGAAAGCAGCGCCTTCTGTAGGCGGATGGCGCGAGGCCCAGCCTCCAGAATTGAGTCGACCCAATCAGCAACAGCTTGATCAATCTGGTCTGCGGGAACCACTCGTTGAATGAGCCCCCAGGCACGGGCCTTCTTGGCGGTAATGATCTTCCCGGTTAAGAGCAGCTCCGCGGACTTTCCCCAGCCGATTAGCCTCGGAAGCAAAGCCGCTTCGATCACCGAAGGGATTCCGACCCGTACTTCGGGCATTCCGAAGGTCGAGTGGCTGGCGGCAACGCGCAGATCGCAAGACGCCGCTATTTCCAGCCCGCCTCCAAGACAATGACCGGAGATTCGTGCGATGACCGGAACTGCAAGCCTCCGTAGCGCCTCACAAGCCTCGTGCAAGCCGGTAATAAAGGCGGGCGCGGTATCCGGGTCTAGCAGCGTCATCTCGTTTATGTCGGCACCTCCGATGAAAGCGCGTTCCCCAGCACCGGACAATATCAGAACACGAAGCTCTTGATCATCGCGCAAGCTGTTGACGGCTGCGGCAAGTTGCGCGATCAACGTGCTGTTAAGAATGTTGAGGCGTGGCTGGTGATCTACCACTATGCGAGCTACGCGTCCGCGAGGGCCGAAGTCTTCGAACGACAGTGCGATTGTTGGCCGGGCGGTTTCGTCAAGCATTGTTTCTCGAGAAGCAAGGGATTTGCTCGCGGCGAACTCTATCGGAAGCACGCGAGTGGATCAACTGCGGCCTCGGATATTTTGATCCGATGCACGCCGTTTTCCGGTTAGCACCTCAGGTCGGTGTCATCTTCAACTTCATTTCGGCAATGCGAACACGAGGTCCTGTATGCAAATAGTTCACAGCCAATAATCTCCTGCGGAAAAAACTACGCGGTATCGGCGAAGCCATCGACAAGGAATAGCCTGAATTCCCTAAAAAACCGCGGCTTAGATCATTTTTTCGGACTTGCACGACAATTGCCCTCTATCAGCGCGGATGAATCGGTTCCGGATCTTACAAGGATTTCTAGCAGTCGTTTCAAACCCCTTCGAGGGCGATGCGACTGTGGAGGCAAGCAATGGAATTCTGTCTTCCTCTCCCGCCTCCGTGGTGACCAGCGGGCCGCATCCAGGAGCAGGCTGCCATCAGCCTAGCCGGTTCCACTCATCATTGAAACGGATCCGGTCATCAATTCCACGCGAACCAAATCGTAGCCCCCAGTTCGGGCTGTAGGAGAGAATGTCATGAAAAAACTGTCGATGTTAAGAGCCCTCGTAGTGTTAATGGTAGCGGCGGTTGTTCCCGTTACTGCGCAGCAATCCCCCGCTCCAAAACAGAGCGCCCCCAAGACAACGGTCACGTCCGGGGTTAAGACAAAGGTCAAAGGCACGATCCTGAGACGTCAGGATCAGGACTTGATATTGCGTGATCAGAGTGGATCCGAGTTGACCATGCGTCTGGCCACCAATGTCAAGATTGAAGAGAAAAAGGGCAACCCCTTCCGCGGCGGCAAAAAGTACACCTCAGCTCAGTTGGTCCGCGGTCTCTATCTTGAAGCCGAAGGACGCGGAGACGCTTCGGGTGCGCTCGTTGCCGACAAGATCAAAGTCGACGACGGCGATTTGAGGGTTGCCAACACGGTTGACACCACGGTGGTGCCAATTGAGAACCGGATCGGAGAGGCGGAAGACCGCGTCACTCGCACCGAACAAAATGCGCAGCGACTTTCCGGTCAGCTTGACGAGTTGAGCCAGGTTGCGAATCTCGCGAAGGGCGGAGCGGCCGCCGCGCAGGAAACAGCGGACGTTGCGGTTGAAGGCGTGAACAAGACCAACGATCGCATCTCGTCGCTCGATGACTACGAAGTGCGAAAGACCGAAGCGGTCAACTTCAAAGTCGGCAGCGCGGTGCTCAGCCCCGAAGCCAAGGCCATGCTTGACGACCTCGCGACCCAGGCGAAGAACGAGCGCGGATTCGTAATCGAACTGCGCGGGTTCGCGTCATCCGACGGCTCCGAAAGCTTGAATCGAGCCCTAAGTCAGCGCCGTGCCCAGGCGGTGATGAACTATCTGGCGACGAACCACAACATCCCGCTGCGCAGGATCATCCTGCCGTTCGGGTATGGCGAGGCGATGCCGGTAGCCGACAATTCAACGCTCGAAGGGCGCAAACAGAACCGCCGCGTTGAGGTATCGGTTCTTGTGAGCAAGGGCATAGTAAACCCGGTGACCGCCAACCGTCCGGTCGGCTCCAATCGCTAGCAGGAAGCTGCGAGCCGATATCAAACGGCGTGATCGTAAGGTCGAAGCAGTGGAGCTGTCCGCATCTCGAATTGAATCGGATGGAGCCGGCTTTCGACCCTACGGTCACGCCTTGTGGGTTTAGGGTTCAAGCCGTAAGCTTGTCGACGGGAGCACGAACCGTGCGTTTCTCATGCCTCATTATTTGTGTGACGCTATTACTGAGCCTGGCTCCGTTAAGCGTGGGCTTTTCCGCCGTTCCGGCTAGCCAGACTCCGTCTACCGCGACCCGGCCTCGTCGGGTTCTCCCTGTTGAGTCGCAACCCCAGGAACCTACGCCTCAGAAACAGGACGAAGCTATTCGATTGAGTTCTCGACTCGTGTTGGTGCCGGTGTCGGCGTCGGATGCTTCGGGCAAGCCGGTGCGCAACCTGACCGTCGAGGATTTCGCGATCGATGAAGAAGGGCGCCCGCAGCCGATCGTCTCGCTAGGCGAGCCGGGCAAGGTACCTACCGAGATCTCACTGCTGTTTGACGTTTCAGGCAGCATCCACTCCCAATTCGCCTTCGAACAGGAAGCGGCCGTCCGGTTCATCAAAGAAGTCCTGAGGCCGTCCGATGCTGTGTCGGTGTTTGCCATCGGAACAACTCCGACTCTGGTGAAGGCCCGCACGACGAGGGCCGAAGACGCGATCGCCGGACTCATGTCTATTTCACCGATAAAGGCGGCGACCGCATTCTTCGATTCCGTTACGGAAGCTTCGCTGTATCTTGGCAAGACTGCGGAACCCGGAAGCCGCCGAGTGTTGATCGTTATCTCTGACGGCGAAGAGAACTACAGCGAACACAACACGCTGAAAGACGCGCTCCGTCAGTTGCAGAAGAACGATTGCCTTTTCTATTCGATCAACCCGGGCGGAGCGTCGGTGGTCTTGAACAATCAGATTAGCGTCAGGGGACAGGGCTTCATGGAAGCCATGTCAACACAGACTGGCGGGAAAGCATTCCTCCCGGAAAAGACAACCGATCTCGAAGCGGTGTTTCGCCAGATCACCGATGAGCTTCAAGCGCAATACCTGTTGGGATACTACTCGACGGATGAGCGCGCCGACGGCGGATTCAGGCGTATAAGCGTGCGCGCGCCGCGAAGGCCGGACCTGCGGGTCCGCTCGCGGCAAGGCTACTACGCGCCAACCTCATGACCTCCGCGGACCGCGTTGCGGTCGCCTGTCGATAATCCGGACAACGATCTTCTACCGGGCTGCATAGCTGCCAGCTCTCGGTGGCCATCCGATTCTTAAGCGTCGCGGAATCAGCCTAGCCAGTGGCACCGCCGCTGAGTAGCGAGGCGAGTCTTGCGCGCCCCTTTGCCCGGGCCAGATCGAGTGGAGTGTTTCCTTCCTTGTCGCGCTTGCCCGGGTCGCCCTTCGCATCGAGAACGGCCTGCATCATCCTCTCGTTGCCGCGCGACGCGGCTTGATGTACTGCGGTCCATCCTTGCGCGTCCGCGAGATTGGGACTTGCGCCGTGATCGAGCAGCCACAACACCGCTTTCAACTGACCCCAACGAATCAACTCGTTGAGCAGCGGTTTTCCGTTGTCCACCGAGAGATCGATCTTCGCCCCGTGTCGCAACGCAAGCTCCGCGAACTCGAATCCGTCCCGCCAAAGCGTCGAGGGCAACGCTGCCGTGGCGTCAGCGCCGCGGTCGAGCAATAACTCGAACATCTCGAGCTGGCTTGAAGATACCGCGAAGTAGACGACGTCGACGTCATTGGTTCCAGCTCCGTACGCTTGCCTTCACATCGGCGCCCTGATTCAGCAACAGCCGGGCGATGGCGAACCGGGAGTCTTTAGTTTTCTTGTCTCTCGCTCCAAGCCTCGACCCGGCGCAACAATGAAGCGCAGTCAGACCGCTCGGGTCGCTGGCCATTGCGAACGACGGGGTTTTGGCCAGCACTTTGTCGATGCGACGAACGTCACCCAAAGCAGCAGCCACGAAGTCATCGACAACCGCGCCTGCGTGACGAAGTTCCTCGACATAAGCCGGCTGTCCGACGAACGCTGCGGTAATGATCGCGCGGCTGGCCGGCCATCCTCCGAGCTGTTCCGGGTCGGCTCCTTTCTTGAGCAACCACTTCAAACACGAGACCCTTGAAGCGGGCGCCGGATCGTGCCCTTTGTGAGGCGCCTCTTGAATCAGCGAGTGCAGAGGCCTGTAGCCCCGCGAGATCGCGTTCGGGTCGGCGCCCTTCTTCAGAAGCAAATCGAACGCTTCCTTCCAACCGAGGCGTCCGGCTTCGACGATCACCTGCGGAGAACGGGCCGCGTTGGGATTCTGTTTGACTAGATCTCTTACACTGTTTAGCTGGCCGGAGCGCAGTGCTTCGATCAGTTTCTTAGTTTCGGCCATTGCCATATGTGTTTTCGAACGCACTCAGGGCATTTGCGGTGGCTTGTATGGGCGTCCTCCGTGGGCGCCCCTCCTCGTTTTAAAGAAACGTCTGGGGATCGAGGGGCGCCCACGGTGGGACGCCCGTACAGGTCCATCATTGCTGAGACGGCCACGCCGCAAAAAAGCGGGGTGCTTGCCGTGGAAGCTCTCGCGCCAGCAACTCCTCGACTTCGAGTGCGGAAGTCAGTTTCATCGCGTCCTTCATTAGCGAAGTCACCCGCTCCAGTTCCACCGAGCGGATCGCGTTCTTGACCAGCGGGATAGAAGCTGGCACCAGGCTCAGCGTGCGAATCCCCAACCCGATGACTGCGATCGCTTGCAGCGGGTCTGCCGCCATCTCACCGCAAAGCTCGAGCGGAACTTTTTCTGTTTCCGCCACGCGAACCAGGTAGGCTAAGGTCCGCAGCACCGCCGGGTGCAGCGGTTGATATAGGTGCGCGACGTTTTCGTTCGCGCGATCGACCGCCAAAATATATTGAATCAAGTCGTTGGTGCCGATGCTGATGAAGTCAGCTTCCCGAGCGAACAGATCAGCCATCAACGCCGCTGCGGGGACCTCGATCATCACGCCGACCGGAAGGGCGGCATTGTGTTCGATCGCGGCCTCAGCCATCTCCTGTTTGACGTCGGCGATTATGCGTTTGGCATCGCGAAGCTCGGTGATTGTGCTGACCAGCGGCAGCACCACTCGCAGGTGGCCGTGCAGGTTCGCGCGCAGGATCGCTCGAAGCTGAGTGCGGAAGATGTGCTCGACTTTCAACGAAAGCCGGATCGCGCGGAGCCCCAGAGCCGGGTTGTTTTCTTCCTCGAACCCTTCGAGCGTGAGCTTGTCGCCTCCCAGATCAAAGACCCTGATGCTTGCGCCGGCGTCGCCGGTCGCCGCAGCCAGCTTGCGATAGATAGCGTACTGTTCTTCTTCGCTGGGAAGCTCCGGCAGCCTGTTCAAGAACATGAACTCCGAGCGATAGAGCCCGATGCCTTCCGCGCCGAACCGGGCCAGCGATTCGATCTCGGTCGAGAGCTCGACGTTTGCCCGCATCGTTACTCGCGCGCCATCGAGGGTCTCCGCCGCCTCTGAGGGTTTGACTCCGGGACGTGCGCGCCGCTTCTCGTCGCGCTCGCGCTTCAGTGAATAGTCCCTGATTACAGATTTGGTCGGACGCAGTATGACTTCGCCGACGGCACCGTCGATGACGATCGCGTTACCGGTTTTTGCGTAACGAGTCACTTCGCGCAACCCGACCACCGCCGGTATTCCCAGCGCACGAGCGATGATCGCGGTATGAGACGCGATGCCGCCGGCGTTGGTCGCAAATCCCAGCACATGACTGAAGTCAAGCTCAGCCACAGTAGACGGCCAGATGTTCTTCGCTACTATGATCACGTCCTGATCGAGTTTCGAAAGGTCGAACTCGTCCTTGCCCGAAAGGATGGTGAGCAGACGAGTGGCCACATCTTCGAGATCGGAGGTGCGCTCACGGAGGTATGAATCGCTGACTTGTTTGTAGGCTTCTATCGCTCGGTCGGTAACGGCGCGCACCGCCCACTCGGCGTTGACCCGCCGCGTTCGAATATCGTTCTCGAGTTCGGCTACGAGACGTTCGTCTTCGAGCATCAACAAATGCGCATCGAGGATGAATGAGTGCTCGTATCCCAGTTCGCGGGCGAGCCGCACTTTGGATTCGCGCAACTGCGCGCGGCCTTCATCGAGCGCCTCACGCAGGCGGCGGACTTCCATTCGAACCTGGGCGGCAGAGACGCCGATGTAATAGAACTGGTGACGGCCCCGTTCATCTAGTCTGAGCACCTGGCCGACTGCGACTCCGGGTGAAGCGGCGATGCCACGCAGTTTGACGTCGCGCGAGCGCGTCAGGTTAGAAGACGCCATCGGATGCCTCCTCCCCGAACTTCTGTTCGAACAACTCGACAAGCTCGTCAGCCGCGCGCTCTTCGTCATCGCCGCTGATTTTCAGCGTCAGCGAGGTCCCGCGCGCCGCTGCAAGCAAAAGCACGCTCAGAATTGATTTGCCATCCGCGGACTCGCCGGTGTCCAGGCGTGCAAGCTCGACGTCGCTTGCGAACTGCCCGGCTCGCCGAACCAGTCGCGCGGCTGCTCGCGCGTGCAAGCCGAGGCGATTTGAGATTGTTACTATTCTTTCCTGCATAGCCTCACGTGATTGCGTCCCGCAACGCGTCGTCCAGCGCGTGATACTTGAACTCAAAACCCTTTTCAAGCCACCGCGTGGGAACGCAGCGGCGGCCAGTCAATGCAAGCTCGCCTTCAGTGCCTATCAGCGCCGCTCCGAGTCGTACAGCCCACGCCGGCGCGGGCGGACTCCAGGGCCTGCCGATTACACGACGAAGTTCGCGCATGAACTCGGAATTCGTGACCGGGTTTGGGCCGGTGGCGTTAAAAACGCCGTCGATGTCGGCTCGCTCGATGCTGGCGAGGAACAACTGATTCAGATCGTGATTGTGCAGCCAGCTGATGTACTGCCGCCCGCTTCCAACGGCGCCTCCGAGAAAGGCCTTTGTCAGGTGGCTCAGGGTTTCGAGCGCGCCACCATCGGGTCCGAGCGCAAAGCCGATCCGCAGAAACACTTTTCGAGTGTGTGGCGTGTTGATCGAGTTGAAGGCCTGCTCCCAGAGCAGACATGTCTCAACAGGAAAGCCCTCGCCAGGCGGCGCGGATTCGTCGCATATCCTGTCTCCGGCGTCGCCGTAGATCGCGAGCGAACCCGCTTGAACCCAGGACTTTGGCGGAACTGCGCATCGCGAGATGGCTTGGCCTATCACGTTGACCGAATCGACGCGCGATTCGATGATCTCTTTCCGGTTCGCCTGCGTATAGCGGCAGTTGACGCTCTTGCCGGTAAGATTGACCACCGTTTCTGCGCCGTCCAGGAGCGAGGCCCAATCGCCTAGAGACTTGCCGTCCCAGGCGACTTGATTGGCTGATACGGAATCGGGTCCGGGCTGGCGAGTCAACACTGTTATGGCATAGCCCTTTGCAGCCAGTTCACAAGCCAGCGATTTGCCGAGAAACCCGCTGCCTCCCGCCAGAATAACTCGCTTGCTGGTCATAGGGACTTTCACTTGCAGCTACTAGCTAAGAGTGCGTGGGTCGGCTGCATCTCGCAAGCCGTCGCCCAGGAAGTTCCATGCCATCACGGCAACAAAGATGAACACGCCGGGAATCAGCATCCAGGGAAAGTCGCGCAGTATCCGAGCATTTTGAGCCGCGGTCAGCATGTTTCCCCAGCTCGCTTCCGGCTCCTGAATGCCGACACCCAGAAAGGACAGCGCAACTTCGCTAAGGATGTAAACGGGAACCGACAGCGTCGCGGTAACTATTACGAACGACAGAGTGTTCGGCAGGATGTGACGGACGATGATCCGCCAGTGTGTGAAGCCCAGGGCGCGAGCCGCGACGACGTAGTCATTCTCCTTGAGAGATAAAACCAGCCCGCGGATGACTCGCGCTTCGGTGGCCCATCCGATGAACGCAAGGATTATCACAATGATTACATAGATCTGGGTCGAACTCAGCCCGCTCCCGAACAACTGGCGAAGGATCAGAATGAAGTAAATGCCCGGGAGCGCCAGAAGCACCTCGACCGCGCGCATCGAGATGAAGTCTATCGCCCCTCCGAAGTAGCCGGCCGCGCCGCCGACTATTAACCCGATGATGGTCGAGATGAATATCCCCACTATGCCGATCGATAAAGAAACTTGCCCGCCATACAAAATGCGCGACAGGACGTCCTGGCCAAACTTGTCCGCGCCCAATAAGAAAATGCGAGCCGGCGGGTCTACACCGAACAGATGAATGTTCGATTTGACGATCCACAAAACGTGATAGCTGTCTCCGCGAACGAAGAAGCGAATCGGATACCTTCTCGACTCGTCTACTTGATACGTCGCAAGCTGCGGATCAGTTTGGGTGGTGCCGTAGACGAACGGGCGGGAAGGCCGACCTTGCTCGTCGAAAAACTTGATCGTGGTGAGCATAGGCGGATGGAACGATAGCTCGTTTACCGCATTGTCGTAGCTATAGGGAGCGAGGAACCCCGCAAACAAAGCCGATGTGTAGAGCAGGGCGAGCACGTACAGCCCAAACATCGCTGTGCGATTGCGGCGGAGCCTTCGCCAGAAAAGCTGCGTTGGCGTTCGGCCTGCCGGCCGCACCACTTCAGACGCCCTGGTTTTAACGCTCAATGCAATCATTCGACTCTGATCCGCGGATCAATCGCGCCCAGCAGGAGATCGGCGATCAAGCTTCCCACTATCAGCATGAACACCAGCATGACCACCGAGGCCATAACCAGCGGTTCGTCCTTAGCCGACAGCGCGTCGAAGATCAGGTTCCCAAGACCCGGCCAACCGAACACGAACTCGGTTAGCAGTGCTCCCGAGAGCAGCGTAGCCAGCGATAACCCGAACAAAGTTACCAGCGGGTTGATCGCATTTCCCATCGCGTGCTTGCTGACCACGCGCCACCAGCTTAGCCCTTTGGCGCGCGCCGTTCTGATGTAGTCTCGTGATAGCGTCTCGATCATCTCGCTTCGCATCTGCCGCACGTATTGCGCCATCCCAATCGTTCCGAGCACGATCATTGGGAGAACCAGATGCCACAACGTATCGATCAGCTTTTCCCACCCAGTCATGCTGGTCCAAAGAGCCTGATTGTGAATGCCGCCCGGCGGGAACAAGCCTGTCTTTGCAGCAAACAAAACCATCACCAGCGAAAAGAAAACGCTCGGAATCGACAACCCAAAGAACGATAGCAGTCCGATCAACTTATCAGGCCAACGATTGCGATACACGGCTGCAAGAGTGCCGAGGGGAATGGCAAGCGTCCATGAGAATGCCATCGCCGAACCTGTCAGCAGCAGCGTGTTCAAGACCCGCTCGCCGATAAGCGTCCACACCGGCATAGTCTTGGTGAACGAGTATCCGAAGTCGCCTCGAAGCGCCGGCCAGAGCCAATACCAATAGCGTTCAAAAATATTATTGCTGTCCAGGTGGTAAAGCCGCTCCATAGACGCAAGGTATTCCCGCGAGATCGTAGGATTTAGCCGAAGATTATCCAGGTAGTTGCCGGGCGACATCACCAGCAACGCTTTTGTAATAAAAGATACGACTATGATAAGGGGAATTGCTGCTAGCAGTCGCCTGATCAGGAAGGTCCACATGATCTGGGGCCGGTAGTCGAATAGGGCGGCCGCCGGTCCGGCTCCCCGGGTCCACCGTCGAGCTTCAGTCCTTCTGGTAGATCTCTTCGCAGTTCCAGGTTACCCGCGGCGGGAGCGCCGACGCGTGAATATTCTTCAACTTGCTCTTATAAGCAACGGCTTCGGTCGCGGCCATCAGGTTTATCTCGGGCAATTGCTCGGACCAGATACGCTGAACTTCCGCGTATAGCCGTTTCCGCTCGGCCAGGTCGGGAGAAGTCTCAATCTGCTGCATGAGC
>DATMCM010000206.1:0-8611 GCA_035558335.1 Blastocatellia bacterium
GGCACGAAGTCACGACGGTCCACCAAAGACAGGCTTTGTGGTCCTTCCCATCTTGGTGTCTTCGTGGCGAACTCTTCTGAATACGCAATTGCACCACTACCAAGTTATCCTGAACAGTAGATCCTTCATCGGACCATCGTAGATGACTTTATTAACCCAAATCGCACCAGGCTCTCGGCGGATGCCATAATAGCCTCTTCATTGGTTCGTGGCGTCCAGCCTAATAGTATTTTTGCTTTCTCATTACTTGCATTCTTGATTCGGCCCAATTGAGAAACTATGTTCTTTGCGGCTGGATTGAATAGTGCAGCTATGCGCACGAGAAAATCGGGCAGCTTTTTGGTCGTAACCTTCCTGGCTTCATCCCCCATTTTTTGTTTTAGCATTAGCGCTATGTCGTGCAGTGATAAAACACCACCCGCCAACGCCAAAAACCGTTGCCCTTTTGCCTCCGAACTGGTCATAGCACGAAGATGTAAATCGGCAACATCTCGTACATCCACTATTCCAAAGTTGATATTAGGGATAGCTTTCATTGACCCGTCCAACAGTTGCTTTAAGATCTCGAGGCCGCCCGACAAGTTAGGACTAAGCGAAGGACCGAAAATAGCGACAGGGTTTACAACAGAAAGTTCTAACGCTCCACCTTCTGTCCTCATGAAATCCCAGGCTGCTTTCTCCGCCAGGGTCTTCGATTTCAAATAAGCGGAGAGGCTCTTGTCGTTGGGGTCTGTCCAGCTCTCTTCTGTAATTAGCGTGTTAGGATCCGTGTGACTATAGCCTACTGCCGCAAATGAAGACGTAATCACCACTCGCTTAACCCCTGCGTCTCTTGAAGCCCTTAATACGCGAAGTGTTCCTTCTACCGCAGGAACTATCATTTCGTTTTCATCTTTTGGCGCGGTCAACGATATCGGCGAGGCAACGTGTAATACATACTCACAGTTCTTGGCAGCCTCATCCCAGTTTGTGTCTTTTGACAGATTTGCTTCAATAAACGAGACATGTTGAACCGATCCCGCTCCGCCATTCTTCAGCATTTCAATGACTTCAGGTTTTTTGTTCAGAGAGCGAATTGTGGTTTTTACGTCATTGCCTTTGTCCAAGAGTTGTAAGATACAATGCGCGCCGACGAACCCTGACCCACCTGTTACAAGTACGGAGTTTCCTGTTTTTAAATTCGTCATAGCCAGCGTCAAGAACCTGGTTTGGCTTGGCTTTCGGCTCAGCTGTTCGCCTCGAGGCTAGAAGACAGAACTTTTATGAGCGTGACCAATTCCGCTTTCGGCTGCGCGCCGGGTGTTGAGGAGAACTCAAGTTGTGAAAGCACTTTGCGGTTCTCCGAGGCCAGCCTTCCCTCAGCCAAACCGGGCGTGTCTACTGTTTAGCTTGAAAACCGGCTGCCTCGGCGGGTCTTGAGCGTCTCGCGATAGTCGTCGCCTTCCATCAGAACGAGCCTGCACATTTCGTGCAATCGCGAGCGCAACCGGACGCCTACTCGCTCGGTCAGGCTTTCGTCGTAGGCGGAGCCGATAGGAATGTCCAAATAGTTCGAGGTGAATAGGGTGATTTTTCTGTCGTTATACCGCTTGTTGATGATGTGAGTGATCGTCTCCTGGACCCACTCGGTTGGCTTGCTCGATCCGAGCTCGTCAAGCACCAGCACCTCGGCATCAAAGATCGGCGTCAGAATTTTTAGTTCGGAGGTGTGAGTATTCGGGTTGTAGCTGTCCTGGATCTCTTTCAACAAATCGCGGAAATCGTAAAAAATTCCGGGTATTCCTTTTTTGATCAGCTCTTTTAGCGCCGCGACCGCCAGATGCGTCTTCCCTACCCCACAACGCCCGAGGTACAGCAGCCCGACGTCCACCACCGGATACTCTTCGACGAACTTTCGCGTGTTCATCATCGCACGGTGGAGCGAGGGCATCAGAGGTTCAAAGTTATCGAGCGCGCAATGGGCAAATCGCCTGGGTATTCGCGCGTTCGCCTCCAGCAAATCGGTCCGCCCGATGCGCTTGCAATCGCACGGGCGCACGCCTTTGCCCTCGACGAACTCCCAGCCCGTGTCTCCACATGCCGGACACGGAGCAAGCTTGAGGTTGGGGGACTCTGCTGACATTAGTTAAGTACCGGGCTTAGATCGAACGACTTCTGAAGTGTGGAGCCTGTTGATCTCGAACGCGCGCGATTATATGTGAAGCACTCAAAAAAAAGCAATCAGAAACGCGCTCGGCGCGATGATATTTTTCGTCGAAAACTTCACCGGTCTCGTTTCGGTCGTACAAGCTGGTTAACGGAGCGAGCATCTGCAAGATTTACCGCGACAGACGTTTCAACGATCGCTTCAGAACCGCTTCGATCGTGCGGTCCCCTTCCTCTCGAATCGCGTCCGATACCGCGCGTTCGGCCATTGGCTTTGGATACCCGAGCGCCATAAGCGCGGCGACTGTGTCATCTCGAACCACTGGCCCGCCCGCAGCTTGATCGCGCGAGAGCACCGGCTCAGCGTCGCGCTCTGCCGCCAACAACGCAGCGAGCTTATCGCGCAGCTCGACGACAACTCGCTCGGCGGTCTTGCGCCCCACGCCAGGCATCGCGGTCAATCGCACAAGATCGTTGCTGGTGATGGCCTGAATCAGTTCCGTGGCAGGCATACCCGAGAGCATCGTGATGGCAAGTTTCGGTCCCACGCCGCTCACGCTGGTGAGCTTCGAAAAGAGTTCTTTCTCGCGGCTGGTCCAGAAGCCAAATAGCTGGATCAAGTCCTCTCGGACGTGAGTGTGAATCCTGAGCGATACCTGAGTACCCGGCTCGCCCAGTTCGTAGAAGGTCGAGACCGGAATCGTAGCTTCATACCCGACTCCGCCAACATCGATGATGACCGTATTCGGCTGTTTATGAATGAGTGTTCCCGACAGTTTCGCGATCAAATCAAAGCCCCTCGGTTTTCGAGTTTGAGTTTACGAAAGCGGTTCTGACAGTGTCAATGAGTGGGAAGCCCCTAGTCTGCAGTCAGTAGTCCGTAGTCCGTAGTCCGTAGTCAGTAGTCAGTAGTCCGTAGTCCGTAGCTCGCGCCCGACGGTTTGTCTGGATCCTGAACACACGGACTACTGACTACGGACTACGGACTACAAGAACTATTGCAATAACAGCCGCTTCTTGTATACTCGGCCCTGTCGCAACTTCTCAGCTACCCTCCGACAAAAACCACGCGTTGCCCCTCCCTTTTTTCACCTCGCCCCGTTTGGTCTGAACATATGCTTATCTCAAAGAAGAAGCTAGCGGCGTTCAAGCGCGTCTTTTGGGTTTTCGTCCCGGCGGTGCTAGTCCTGGTCGTCGGCGTAGGCGCTTTGGATTTCTACGTGGTTCATCGCATGACCCACCCGCCTCGCACATCGCTCTACGGCTCGCCGCGAGACTTTCAGGTCATCCTAAAGAGACCGATGTGGTTTGATGATACCTGGAAGAACTCCGATGCAACCCAATCGTCCGGTTGGTTCTTGAGTCAGGGAAAACCCGGACCTGTCGTTATTCTTAGCCACGGTTACGGCTCGAACCGTTCCGAGCTGCTCACTCTCGGGTTCGAGCTCTGGAAGGCCGGCTATCATGTGCTGCTCTACGATATGCGCGGACACGGTGAGAGCTCGGTCAAATGGTCGGGTCTCGGCACCTATGAGAAAGACGACCTGCTTTCCGCAATCAAGTTTCTGAAGTCCAAGAAGGCTAACGACGGCCAGCCGCTAATCGACGGCAGGGTTGGGCTCTACGGGGTTGATATGGGCGGATACATCTCTCTGGTTGCATCGTCTCAAGACCCGTCAGTCAAAGCGGTCGCGGTCGATTCGGTTTATCCCGACATGAACCGCTTCATCAACAACCGGCTTAAGACTTTCATCGGCACCGACAGCTCGGCGGCCAACAGCCTTGTCGACTCTCACTGGACCAGCGATCTGACGGGCCTGGCATTGCAGCTTTACTTGATGCGCCGCGAAGACTCGGCTCCCGCTGTCGAATCTGTCGCCGCTGTTACGGGTTCCAAGCTCTTCATGAAGGCAAAGAACACCGGAGCGTTTGAAGCGCTCACTCTCGACCTCTACACTCAAGCAAAAGACCCGAAGAAGCTGGTCGAAGTCGAGTACTCACGCGTCACCCGACTCTACGGCAAAGCGTCTGCCGACTATGACGCGGAAGTTGTTGCTTTTTTCCTGGATGCGGTCCCGTTGTCGGCGAGTAAAGCCGGGCCGCTCGCTCGCGCGAACTAGCGCGCGAGCGCAGGTCGTTCGGCGCGCGTTGTCGTTGCGTGTGGACTGACACAGACGAGCGTCCCGGGCTACTTCTTGAGCGAAACTCTGAACGCCAGCGTCTTTCCTTGTTGGCCGATCAGCTCGGACGACACCATCCGGAAACCCTCCACTTCATCCCGCCAGTTCTCGTCCGTCATCACAACCAGCGTTTGATCGCGTTCAAGCGCGGTCACCAGCGTCTCTTCGTTTAGAGCATTCAACACGTCAAAATCGCCAACGTCGCAAGCGACACGGCCCTCGGCGTAGAAAACAGGCGCGTATTCGCTCTTGATAAAGAATCCAATGCGCTCGCCCGGTCGAAGCTGCGCGGCGGTCTTCAACGAAAACGACTTCAACGTATCGCGCTCGGAAACCACCGGCAGCAGCAATACTACCGCGCTCACCACGACGCTGATCATAACCGCCGCTGTGCCGATAACCAGAGCGCGGGTGCGCTTCGCCGCGAGAAGAGCGATGGTCACGGCTGCCGTTCCTGCCGGCAAGCCTATCAACGCCGCGCGCCATCCGGTCGCGCCATTCAGCTGCCCAACTGAATAGAAAATGATCGCGACGGTCATCGCTAACAGAGCGAGCGCCGTCAGCCAGGCTGCCAGCTTCAATTTCCCCTCTCGTTCACCGCTCCCGAATCGGTGGACTTCTGCGCCGATGATGATCGCCAGCGCCGGAAACGTCGCCAAGAGATACCCTGGAAGCTTTGAGACCGAGAGCGAAAAGAAAAGCAGCGGCCACGCAACCCAGATCCAAGCCAGGGCGAGCATCGAATCCCGGGCGCTTATTCGCGGCCTCAGCGTTCGCAGCCTGGTGACAGCGGGCCCAAGAAAGAACGTCCAGGGCATCGCTCCCGCCAGCGCGATCATCGGGAAAAAGTATATAGGCTCGGGATGGTGATAGCGGTTCGTCAGATAACGTCTTATGTGCTGTTTGTAGAAGAACTCGTCCAGGAATTCCCAGCCGTGTCTTGCCGTTACCGGCCCATACCAGATTGAAACCACAGCGATAAAAATCGCGGAGCCAAAAACGTACTCCCGCCAACCGATCGACCCAAGTTTCCCAATTATCGCCAGATAGATGGCGAACACCGGAACGATGAGGGCAACACCAACCAGCCCTTTCGCCAAGACTGCAACACCAGTTGCCGCTGACAATACCGCCCAACAGACTGCTCGTTCGCGGCCATTCGCACTTGTCCACAAGTAGCCGGAAAGTAGCGCGATCGCGACCGCCGCGGTCAACACCATATCAGGCGTGGCAGCTCGTGCATAGCCAATGAAGATCGCGCTTGTAGCCAGCACAAGCGCCGAAGGCGCGGCGACATCTGCCAGGCCTGCCCTGCGCAACGCAAAAAAGAGCGTCAACACAATCGCGCTCGCCGCGAGCGCCGAAGGAAACCGGGCAGCAAACTCGCTCACTCCAAACAAGCGATAAGACGCGGCCGCCAACCAGTAGAGCAACGCCGGCTTTTCAAACCACAGACATCCGCAAAGTCGCGGCGAGATATAGTCACCGCTGGTAAACATCTCGCGGGCAACTTCCGCATAACGGGGCTCATCGGGACCCAACAAACCGACCCGGCCCAGGCCGAAAAAGAAGCTGACGGCACACAGCCCGACGAGAGCCAGGAGAATCGTGGGCCTGTGCTTGGCAGCGGGTGGTTGTTCCACTATGCTTTCTGCTTTGTTGAAGATTGAGAGTTGATCGACGCCCTGCGTTCGCTTCGAGGGTGGTGCGAATGGGTCATTTGACAGACCAGTGTAAGTAGCCGTAAAGAAGGGGTCAAGGCGCGAGCAGCGGTGGATGAAGTCGAGGAGCAGTCGGAATGATCAGAGTCGCAGTAATCGGGGTGGGACATTTCGGGCGCGAGCACGCGCGTATCTACTCGACCTCGAAAGCCGCAGAGCTCGTTGCAGTCTGCGACATCGACGCTTCGACCGGAGCTGCCGTGGCCGAGCGTTACGACGCGGATTTCGTCGCGGACTTTCGCAAATTGATTGGCAGCGTGGACGCCGTTAGCCTCGCCGTGCCGACTCTTTCGCACCATGAGATCGCGGGCGAGCTCCTCGAAGCCGGCATCTCGGTTCTGATCGAGAAACCGATTTCGCAGACGCTCGACGAAGCGGATCAGATCATCGCCGCCGCAGGGCGCGGCCGCACGGTGCTTCAGGTGGGGCACCTCGAGCGCTTCAATCCGGCGGTCGCGGCGGCTTCGCTCATCGTGACCAAACCGCTTTTCTTTGAAGCTCACCGCCTGAGCGTCTTCACGCCGCGAAGCCTGGACATCGACGTAGTAATGGACTTGATGATCCACGACATCGACGTGGTCCTATCTTTCGTCAGAAGCGACGTGCGGGAAGTTCGCGCAGCCGGTGTGCCGATACTCACGCCAAAGGTAGACATAGCCAACGCGCGTATCGAGTTTGATAACGGCTGCGTGGCTAATCTGACTGCGAGTCGAGTTTCTTCAGAGCGGGTTCGCAAGCTGCGCTTCTTTCAACCCCACGAATACGTATCTATCGATTACTCGGCGCAGGAAACCGCCGTCGTCTCGGTGAAACCCGACGCCGCGGGAAAGCCGACTTTTGACAGCAGCTCGCTTCAGGTGGAACGCGACGAGCCGTTGCGTCTGGAGATCGAGTCGTTCCTACAAGCCGTCGAAAAAGGCCCGGTCCGGGTGAGCGGCGAAGACGGCCGCCGGGCGCTGGAGCTTGCAGTTGAGATAACAAACAAGATTCGCGAGCACTCCGGCCGCGCGGGCGTTCAGTTCGGTGGTTGAGCAAACGAAGTTAGTATTATCGTAGAGCTTAGCTGGACTGAAAGCGCTTCGGTCATCTACCGACTATGAAACGAAGATCGATAGGATCATCAATGCCAAACCGGATAACCTTCTCGAGTCTCCTTAACCTCATACTGTTAACGACAGTCATTCTGGCCATAACCCCTCCGGTCGTTGCTCAGAAGCGCGGCCAGTTTCACATCGACTACACCGTGGCCATCGCCAGCACTGAAGAGAATCTCTTCCACGTCAACGCCGATGTTCAAAACATCAGCGAGCCGCGGCTCGAGCTGTCGCTGCCGACCTGGACCCCTGGCTGGTATACCGTCGAGAACTATCTCAAGAACATCCTTCGCTTTGCAGTGAAAGATTCGAAGGGCCATCGGCTCGAGCACTCGATGACCCGCAAGCAGACGTGGATTGTTGAGACAAAAGGACTCGATCGGATCAAAGTCGAATTCGACTATCGAGCCGACGTTCTGGCGCTCAATCAAGCCAAAATCACAAGCGACTTCGCCTTCTTCACCGGCACTGAGCTCTTTCTGATGGCGTCGAACCACCGCAATAGCCCCAGCAGTGTACGCTTCGAGACACCCGCCGGTTGGCGTATTGCTTCTGCGCTCAAGCAGACCGACGCCAGAACTTTTGCGGCGCCCGATTACGACACGCTGGTAGACTCGCCGACCGAGATGGGCAACTTCGATCTCACCGAGTTCGAAGTCGAGAAGAAGCCTCACTTTCTGGTCACTACTCCGGCGGGCGCGTTCTCTAAAGAAAAAGCTGCGAAGTTCGTCGAGATGCTCGCGAAGCTTGCCAAGGCGGACAGCGCTATCTTCGGCGGCTTGCCCTATGAGAAGTATGTCTATTTCTACTTTTTCGCGCGCGCCGAATCTCACGCGGCGGGTGCCCTGGAGCACAACAATTCGTTCGTCGCTTTTGCGCCGCCCGGCCAGCTCGCGACACCCGAGATGATCGTCGGCACCGCCGCGCACGAGTTCTTTCATCTGTGGAACGTCAAACGGATTCGCCCGGCCGAGATGTGGCCATATGATTACTCGCGCGAGAACGAAACTCCCTCGCTTTGGGTCTCCGAAGGCTTCACCAATTACTACGGCAGCGTTGCGCTTTACCGAGCAGGACTGAACACGCGCCAGCAGTTCATAGAAAGCGTGGCCGGCGCAATTAATGGCGTTGAAGGCAACGAGGCCCGCTCTTACATCTCGCCGGCGAACTCTTCGGTGTCGACGTGGGTAGGCTACGACACGCCGGTCGCGTTCGGGATTTCGTACTACACGCAGGGTCAGAATCTCGGAGCGCTCCTGGATCTGTCGATCATTCACGATACAGCGGGAGCTTCGCGGCTGGACGATGTGATGCGCGCTCTTTATCGCGAGTTCTATCTTAAGGGCAAGGGTTTCACCACCGAGGATATGATTGGCATCGTGAACCGGCTGACTAAACTCGACTATCACGAATTCTATCGCAAGTACGTTTGGGGCGTTGAGGTTCCGAGTTATGAGACGATCTTTGGCTA
>DATMCM010000207.1:0-10317 GCA_035558335.1 Blastocatellia bacterium
TCTATTCTTCGGCGGGCAGAGGATCTGGCACCAGCAGGGGCCGTAAGGTATTATCACCCTTCCCCCGTCGTGATAAGGCGCCAGGCTTAAGATTGAGAATCTACCGAGAATTCCTTCAACGACCTGCAAACCATGAAACCCGAAAAGCCCCAATTCAAGCAGGATCATAGCATCGCACCCTCTGATGATCGCAATCTGATGGCACCCTGGCAGAGGTTTTTGACTGAACCGGTTTCGCGGGCTTTCGATTATCGAACCGTGTTCTGGCTGCTCTTAAGCCTTGTCTTTTCCATGATGTTTGCTTCGCGGGCAATGCGCCAGGCGTTCAGTAGCCCCTACGTGCTGCAAGACGACTGGCGTCATCACGTCTTCTGGATGTCGCGCCTTGTTGACCCCGATTCACTTCCCGGCGATCTAATCGCAGATTATTTTCAATCGATCGCGCCGACCGGGTACAAGATGCTCTATAGCGCGGCGGCCAGCGCCGGGATACACCCGTTCCTGTTTGCCAAGCTGTTGCCGATGGCCCTCGGATTAATCACCACAGCATTTTGCTTTGCAGTTTCAATGCAGTTGCTTCCAGTCCCGACTGCAGCGTTCGCCGGCAGTCTGCTCTTGAACCAGAGCCTCTGGATGCGCAACGGCCTGGTATCCGCGACACCAAGAGCTTTCATCTCTCCGCTCTTTCTCGCTTTTGTGTTCTTCTTCCTTCGCGATTCGCTTTTGCCTTCGCTGGTGGTGATCGCGTTGATGGGGTTGTTCTTTCCATCGATCATGTTTATTGCCGTCGGGGTCATGTTGCTGCGGGTTGTGCACTGGGATGGATTGCGACCGCGGCTGTCGAGCGACAAACGTGACTACCTCGCGTGCGCGGCGACGCTTGCGGTTACCGCATTGGTGCTTTTGCCTTATGCATTCCGTTCATCCGGCTTTGGCCCGGTTGTGACGGCGAGCGAGGCGAGGATGATGCCCGAGTTCCTTCCGCGGGGACGGATGGTGGTTTTCCGACAGGGCTTCTGGAGTTATTGGATCACCGGCAGCCACACTGGAATGTTCACATCGGGCATTTTCGCTCCCATCACAATGTGTCTTGGCCTCGCGCTTCCGCTTCTGTTTGTCTTTCGCAAGCGATTTCCTCTGGCAAACCGCATATCGAATGGGGTCGAAGCTTTTCCCAGGATCATCGTGGCTTCGCTTGCGATTTTCCTGGCGGCCAACCTCTTGCTGTTCAGGCTGTACCTGCCAAGCAGATTCACGGTAAGCAGTTTTCGCATCCTGTTGGCTCTGGCTGCAGGGATTTCGGCGATCGTATTGCTGGACGCGGCCTTCCGATGGGCAAAGCAACGAACATTGCCGGCTGTCGCTGCGGCGGTTCTTGCTGGCGCTGCGTTGATTCTGTTCCCGGTCGAAGTCGATACCAGATACAAGATCGGCGAGGCCCCGGCGTTGTACGAGTATCTATCGCGCCAGCCGAAAAGCACGCTGATCGCATCGCTATCGAACGAGACAGATAATCTCCCCATCTTTGCCGGGCGATCGGTTCTTGTTGCGCGAGAGAGCGCTCTGCCATTTCATAAAGGGTATTATTCTCAGATCCGCCAGCGCGCTGGGGACTTGATCAACGCGCAATACGCCGCCGACATAACGGAACTGCAAGGCTTCATGCTGAAGTATGGGGTCAATTATCTGCTGGTCGATCGCAACGCTTTTACACCAGAGTATCTGGCTGGCGACAAATGGATCATGCAGTATCAGCCGGCGGCGAAAGATGCCGTGGCGCGGATGAACCAGGGGATTGTGCCTGCTCTATCGAGATTGGTGGAACAGTGTGCTGCATTCGAGGGCAACGGCATGGTTTTGATCTCGGCGGACTGCGTCTCGAAAGCCGCCGCGGAAAGCGCCACCCACATTGCTCCAGCGCCGGTTTCGCCGAGACCCCGATGAATTCATATCAGAACAACCGGACTCAAGCTTGCTCATCGCTTTCGAATATAAATGCCGTCCAGATTCGCGAACTGGAGTTTGTCGTAGTGCTGGTCAATCCAATCCTCCAGTTCCACGCGATGTCTGACGTTTCTTAAACGGGATATCGCGATAATCTTTGGCGCGGACATTTCTATCTCGTCGATAACATCTTGAAAGCCGCCCGGCTTGTGAGCTGCTATGTAGTTGTCCGTCCCGTCAGCCAGCGTGAGATACTTAGTCACGTTCGGCTTGTTTAACAACACGAGCACTTGAGCCATACCGTGCGAGAATATCTTGTCATCCAGTCCGAGATAACTTGCCACGATTTGCGCCTCTCGGTCCTGATCCGGCAAGGCCCCGTCTCCAGGCTCGCGGGTGTGTTCGATGACAATCATGGCAATAATCGCAAGCATCGCCGCAAGCGGCGCCAGCGTTGCCAGCTTCAGCCACGCCGTTCCTGCCAGGCGGCCCGCCTCAACGATCAGCCACGCTCCGAATAACCCGATAAACGGATAAAACGGAATCAGGTCGGGGGCGCTTTGGAAGTTGATCATGCAAAAGGTCAGATAGATCAACGGGGGGAATACGACCGCGTCCCTAAACAGATTCGCGGACAGCGCTTCCTCCTCGCGGGTGATAATGCGAACTACGCGGGCGGCAACGTATATAACCAGCCCTGCCAAGGCGAGGGGCGCAATCAAGGGAAAAGGCAGTAGCTCGCGATGCATCACTGCCCAAAAATTATCAAAGGTCTCACGCAATGGCATTGAGGTTTCCGGCGCAAACACTCGGTAAGGGTAAACGATGGTCCATGACCAAAGATCACCAATTGCGCCTTTCAAGGAAAAGTACACCAGCACGACGCAAAGAGGAACGGCCGCCCCGAGCATTACCTTCAGTGCACGCGAGTCCCGCCAGGTCGTCAGATACCTCGAGAATATGAGTACCGCCACCCCCGTGAACATTAGCCCGGGCTGCCAGCACAAACACGAGAGCATAGAAAAGGAGCCTGCCCAGAAGGGCTTGTTCCTGGCGACGAGCAACAGGCTCACCATGCCAAAGAGAATCATCGGCAACTTCGGCTGAGTACCACGGATCACTTGTGACGAAAAGCTCGAGGTCATGAACGGAATCAAGACGGCAAGAATAGACGCCAGGCGATTCTCGAAATATGCATCGGCGACCAGGAAGGTAATCGTCGCAAGCAGACCCATCAAAAAAACGTGAGACCAACGCACGGCGATTATGTCTCGCATACCGACGAAGCGGCCTATCGCGATCGCCCCTGCGCTTAGATACATACTGCCGGGACCCTTCAGATCGATGACATCACGATAAGGCACCTGCCCTCTGACGATCGACTGCGCAATATAGTCAAAGATCGAACTGTCGCCTCTTTCAGCATGAGTGAACGGTCTGTCGGCGAGCACAACTGCCCCGCCGACAAGAAACGCTGCGAGTGCCAGGACGCGCACGTTCGCAATGCGAGTAATCCAGCCAGACTGATGGCTCAAGGCGTCTGTTTCGTTAAGGGGACGATGCGTTTCCATTCAGACTCGTGGGTTACTGATTTCTATCGTAGACCTTCAGCTCGCCGACGGCTTCGATTTGATGATAGCGCGCGTTGATGTAATCGAGGATTCGCTCATTGTGGAATCCCTCTGAAACGAAAACGAGCTTTGGGATACCACTGGCTATCTTGTCGAGCAAGGCTTGTCTCTCTTCGCTCCTGATTCCCACCGATCGCCACCATACAAATCGCGATGGATTCTTTCTGCCGTTTAGAAAATAGAAAGCGGTGCCGCGCGGAGCAAAGGAGAAAATGTATTCGTCGGGCGAACTGTTTGCTTCTATTGCGGCGGCAAGGTCATCGATGAATTTCGCCTGTTTCCTGCTCACGAGTATGCCGCGCGCCCGCTCGACAGCCAGCGGCGTCTGCTCGATGAAGCGAAGGCTCGCGTCGAAGCGGGGCTGCCAGTTGTCCTTTATACCCACGATGAACAAGAGCGCAATCGGAGCCGCTCCGCACAACAAGGCAGCGCGCCGCGGCGAGGGCAAATATCTTTCAAAGTATGTCGACAGCGCCGGAACGCCGCGGTCGATGAGCAAGAACAACAACAACAAGACAGGTGGCAACATCCTGACGAAATGCGCATAGTCAGCCCTGGGATACATTTCCAAATAAGCGGCAAGCGCGAACAGCCCGACGATCACAATCGGCCCCGCGCTTTTCCACCAGTCCTCGTTGTGTTCGGCGCCGCGGCGGCTACTTCTGAATTGCCATGCAACGGCTGCAAGAGAAAGAGCGAACAGCGCGGGCGGCAGATAAAACATCGCGGCCGTGGCAGAGTTCTTGATGGCGAATCCTCTTCCAGGAATGAGGAGGGCTATCGCTGCGAACACAACCGCGAGAATCACATAATACTCAAACACTCGCGGCGCGTTTCGAAGCGCCATGAACCCGATTACAGTCACAGCCAGCAAAGCTCCTGTTACAGGCCCAAGCAGCCTGACGCTCGGAAGCGCTATTGCTCTTTTCTCGCCGTATTCACCCGCAAGCGAGAAAAAATGATCGAGCATCGCGCTCAATGTCCCGGTGTTTGCAATGTAAGCGAACATCGCTCCTGCAATCACGGCAAACCCGGCCCAGCAGAAGGCAGTCTTCCTGGCGGACGAAAGAATGCGGGCGGGAAACAGCGGCTGCCGCGACGACCCAAGACTCTCCCGGATGACTATAGCTGCCGTAGCCGACACCAGGAGAAAGACGCCAACATTCTGCTTGAACAGAAAAACCAAGCCGATGGTCAAGCCACACATCAACAGCCAGCGCGCTTTCCCGGTCTTGTCGTAGTTCAGCATGAAGATGATGCCCAGCAGCAGAAACAGCATCGAGTACTGTGTCGGGTAAGCCCGAAAAACGACCTTGTAGCCTATCCACGCAAGAGCAAGAGCTACCGGAATGAGCGCTGCCATATCCGACGTCAATCGTCGCGCAACATGAAACAAAGCGATCAGCGCGGCCAGCTTGAAAGCGAACAGGCCGACGTTGATCGTCATCACGCTCGCGCCAAGTGATTTCATCAGCAGCGCGTTGAGCCATAAGACTCCAGGAGTGTAGTTGTAGAGAAAATCTCGATAGGGCGCTTCGCCGAGCATCACTCGCTCGGCTGGCGATACGTTATATCCCAGTATCGGTAGGCCCATCCCGCGGTTAATAACCAGCCCGTAACAGAGGCTCGCCAGGCCAACAGTGATAAGAAATGGGATTGCTTCCTTCGGCGTGAAGCGGCGCCCTTGCCCGTTCTTAGAATCAGTCTCTTTACCAACCGACACTCTTGGAATGGTGAAGTCTTGCATAACAACGACGTCAGCGGGCCTGGAGAGTCGGCTGTAAAGCGGGCGACTTGATCGTCATTAAAGAATTGAAGTATATTGCGGAAGACCTTGGCGCCGCGCTCCGGCCCAGTATCGTTTCAGCAGCAAAGCGAAGACGTTGAACTGTTTCCGAATCATTGTGAGAGACAAGTATGCGAGCCCGAAGTAGTCGTCCAGCCGCAGTGTGGGCGGCGTTCATCCTGTCGGTGTTGGTAATTGTAGTGGCATACCCGCTGGCGAAGCCTTCTCGCGTTCACAGTCGGAAGCTCAAAAATCAGAGCCCAAATATTCTCATCATTATGACGGATGATCAAGGTCACGATACCTTGACATCTCAATTCATGCCGACGACAAAGGCGTTGATTGCCGACCAGGGCATCACCTTCACCCGCGCGTACATACCAACTCCCATCTGTTGCGCGAGTCGAGCCGGCTTTCTAACAGGCAAGTACGCACGCAACAACGGAGTGCATGTCAACAAGGACCATCTGGCCGGGCCCACTTTGGTCAACCGATTACACGATGCCGGCTACTATACCGGCCTGAGCGGCAAGTACCTTAACTCCTGGAGCGCCGATCCTCGGCCGGAGTTTGATTTCTGGGTGGGCTGGAAGCGCGATCTCATAGATCCTTACATGAATATTTCCGGCGAGTTCAAGACGGTGCCAGGTTATATGCCATACATCATCCGGGACTCTGCATTGGACTTCCTGGACAGGGTCCCGGCTGATCAGCCATTCTTCCTGATGTTCACGCCGGTGACTCCGCATACGCCCGCCATTCCAGCGCCCGGCGATGAGAACCTGTATTCCGGTCTGGCGCCCTGGCGGCCGCCGAATTTCAATCCCGCGCAGATGGCTGGCAAGCCAGATTGGCTTCAGAAACTACCGCAGCTAACGGCTGATGAAATCAAAGATTTAGACGAGTCGCGGCTAGATCAGTTGCGCTGCCTTCGTCCGATCGACAACGGCGTACGCGATCTTCTCCAAAAACTTCGAGATCAAGGCAAACTGGACAACACTCTAGTCGTCTTTTATTCAGACAATGGAGCGTTCTGGGGTGAGCACCGAATCCATGGCAAGAATCGAGTGTACGAGGAAGCTTGCCGTGTTCCATTCGCTTTGCGCTATCCTCCGCTGATCGACGTCCCGCACGTCGAGAATCGTCTCGTAGCAGTTATCGATCTGGCCCCGACGATCTACGAGTTGAGCGGTATCCCGATACCGAGCGATGTAGATGGCAGATCGCTGGTTCCTCTAATGAGGGGCACCCCCGATTGGAGAGATGCTCTTCTCATCGAAGGTTGGCCTGGATCGTTCATACACGATAACGGCGACCCGGTTGATCGTTCTAATCGAATGAACACAGAGACAACCGAACATTTTCGCGCGATCCGAACCGAACAGTTCGTGTACGTGAAGACGGACAAGGATAGCTCCGAATTGTACGACACTGACGCCGACCCGTATGAGCTGAATAATCTGATAGACGACCCCAGATTTTCATCTACGGTTAAGAAGCTAAAAAAACGACTCAAGCGCGGTCCGTTCTGAGATTCGATCGTGTCATGCCGGCTCGCCGCGAAGTCTCGCCCTGAAGAGATTCTCTGGGGCGCCGCCTCAATCATTACTCTTCCGTAGATAAACGTCGCCGTTCTGGAATGACCCTAGTTTCTGATAATGATCATTAACCCAACGCTCGAGCTGATCGCGGGATGCGACCGTCTTCAAACGCGAGAGAGCCACGAGCTTCGGTTGTTCCGACTCCATCTCATTAAGTATCAAACTGAAATCGCCCGATCTTCGTGCGGAGGCGAAAGTATCAATGCCCTGGTTTAGAAATGTGTATGGGTTCAAGTTCGGTCGATTGAGCAGAACAAGCAACTCAACCGAGCCGTGGACATAGACCTTATCATTCGGACCCAACAAATCAGATATGACTCTGAATTGCCTGTCCTCGTCCTGAAGCGTGAACCCGAGTGGAATCCTGTAGCCCGCGCCGCGTCCCAAAGAGATAAACACCATCAACATCAACGCTGTTCGCGGTAAGAGCAAATCCCAGCTAATGCTTGCGGCAGTGCGGCTGGTTCGTCTGGAAATGAACTGTCCCACCTGGACCAGGAACCAGGCCGCGAACATTCCGATGAACGGGATGAACGGAATCAAATCAGGCCCCGCTTGCATATTGATCATGCAAAACGCGAAGTAAATTACCGGAGGAATCAGGATGGCATCCCTGTACAAGTCGGACCGGCCCTGGCCGTTCAGCCTGGCGCGTGCGCGCTCGACTCCATATGTCAGAAATCCTGCCATGCTGAGGCCGATCAACACGATGTCGACTCCGTAGATCCTCAACATGACATGTCCGAAGTGAGTCAACGATTGTGAGAATCCTCTTTGTGTTTCGGGCCGGAATACGCTGTAGGTGAAGGTGATCGTCCAAGCCCAGAAGTCATCAAGCGCTCCACGCGAATAGAAATACGCCAGGACGATTGCGAGGGGCACGACAGCCCCAATCACAACCTTGAGCGCGCGCCCATCGCGCCAACTGGTCAGGTATCTCGAGAACATCAAGACCGCCACGCCCGTAAACATCAAACCCGGTTGCCAGCAAAGAAAGGCCAGCATCGAGGTGACTCCGGCCGAGAACGGTTTGTCTTTTGCGATCAAAAGCAATGAGAGCACGCCGAACAGAATCATCGGCAGTTTGGGCTGAGTCCCTACGACCGTCCACTCCGCGAACTTGTAAGACAGCAGCGGGAAGACAGACGCAATCAACGCCGCTAAGACATTGCGCAGATAAATTCGCGCTACAGCGAAGATGATGACCGACAAGAGCCCGACCAGCAAAGCCTGAAACAAGCGCACCGCGACGATATCACGCACGCCCAGCAGGTGGCCGACCGTCATTGCTAGAGCGCTCAGATACATGCTGCCCGGGGTCTTGATGTCGACTACATCACGATATGGAACCTGCCCACGCAAGATGCATTGGGCAATGTAGTCGTATCCGGCGCTATCCCCGCTTTCTTGCTGGCTGAAAGGCTTGTACAGCAGCATCAGACCCGTGCCAAACGCAAACAACGCGAGCGCCAGCGGACGCGCGTTTTCCTCGCGCGCGAGAAAAAGGAAAAGCCTATTCACCCTTTCCTTCAAGCTCGGTCCTGCGAGTGGTTGTGGGCTGATAATCCGTTCCGACATCTACTGCTGGCCGCTCATTCTTCTCAAGTAGTAAGTAAAGATGCGCCCTCTCCGCTCCTCATAGTCTTCGCGCATCCAGTCCTCGAAATCATCCTTGCGCTCGACGTACTTAGTTCGATCGATTGCCACAATCTTCGGATGCTTTGCCTTGAGGCGCTCGAGCCAACCCGCGAAGCCGCCAGGCTCAACCCGATCCAGGTAAACGTCCTTACCTCTATCCAAAAAGAAGTGCCTATCAGCATTAGTCAGACCCGAAAGGACGAGGATCTCCGAACGCCCATGCGCGTAAATTTCATCTCCAGGTTGTAAGTGAGAGACAATCTCCGCAACCTCTGCGTCCTGATCCCTTAGAGTCGGGAACGGGACTCTGATCAGCAACGAGTCACCGACGCTCAGTATCAATATCAAGGCGAGCACAACGCCATAGGCGCTTGCGTCAACCGTCGTTCGCTCAAGGTGCGCATTTCGTCGCAACAACAAGTCACCAAAGCGATCCAGCAGCCAAACAATGCCAAGCGCTCCGAAGATCGCTACAAAAGGCAAGAGAGGAATCATGTCCGGGCCGCCCTGGATGTTAATCAAGCAAAACCCGAAATAGACCGACGGCGCAATTATCACCGCGTGACGGCTTGCATTCTCAAGCAAGCGACGCCGGCTTTCATTCAACGATGCCTTCAACTCACGGCGGCAGGCTAAAGCGAATCCCAAACCGCTCATAAGAAAATAGATCGCCTCTGAGCGAAAGGGCCTCGTCAACAAACGGTAGAACCGGTCGATAATGTCGGGGACGGTGCGAAGTCCTCGCGGCGCATCAACCGTGAGGTTGTAGTCGATGTTCCACCAATAGACGTCCGGGAGTACGCCCTTCAACCAGAAATACCCGAGAAAAATTGTAAGGGGCACGGCCGCGCCGGCTACTGCCTTGATCGCCTTCAGGTCGCGCCAGCTAGTCGTGTAGCGCGAGAAAGCCAGAATTGCGACGCCGACAAATAAGAGGCCCGGCTGCCAACTTAGCGCTGACAGCATGCCAACCAGACCGACGAGAAACGGCTTGTCCTTTTGGATCGCCCACAACGAGATCAGACCGAACAGTATCATCGGAGTCTTGGGCTGAACACCTCCGCAGTTAGCCTCGCCGAACACATTGAATGCCATCATGATCGCAGCGGCCATAAGCGCCACGCGACGACTCTTGAAATAAATGCTGGCGACGAGAAAGGTGAAGCCTACAGTGAGTGCCATTAGCAACAGGTAAACAACGCGAATCGCAAATATATCGCGCAGCCCAAAAGGATGCGCGAGGATTATCCCGCCGGCTGCTATGTAGGCCGAAAGCGGTGATTTGATGTTTACGACGTCTCGATATGGAACACCGCCGCGGGCTATCACCTGCGCGAAATAGTCCCAGTTTGCATGGTCAACTACGCTCGGCTGCTTCCAGAACTGATACGGCAGGAAACTGATTGCGGCGACAACGACCGTAATGAAAAAGAGCGCCCGGCTGTCCAGTGATTGCGTCCTCTCCATGATGTTGCTTCGCCATCCGGACGCGTAGGCTATCGCCACCGGCTTGCTCATCGGGCTCCTGGACTGCCACAACGAGTTCTAAAATAAGTGACAGTTTGGAACGTGATTTCGAGGTCGGCTCGCGCTCTGTTGGAAATCGCTTGCCCGAGATGATTCAACAGATCCTTATTAATTACCGAATCGAGAACGTGGAGAGAGGCGTCTTCGAGTCCGTTGGCCGGCAGGTCGGTTATCATAAATCATTGCTCAA
>DATMCM010000208.1:0-4399 GCA_035558335.1 Blastocatellia bacterium
TCATTTTCACAATCGGAGATAAATCACCTGTTGATCGTCCGCGCGACGGAAGGGCGAGTCGTGGCTCGGCTGAAAGGCGGCGACCCGTTCATCTTCGGTCGAGGAGGGGAAGAGGCCGAAGCTCTCGTCGAAGCTGGAATTCCCTGGGAGGTGATCCCCGGCGTCTCCTCCGGCGTTGCGGCGGCGGCGTATGCGGGCATTCCGCTTACCCATCGCGGCTACGCTTCAAGCGTTGCGTTTATCACCGGGCATGAAGCTCAAGAGAAGTTCTCCGGCGGAGTCGATTTGCGCGCGGCGTGTTACGCGGACACGCTGGTTATTTTCATGTGCGGCGGAACCATCGCGAGGATCGCGAGCGAGCTGATCAAGATCGGACGGTCGCCCTCGACGCCCATCGCGATAATTCGTTGGGGTACTTATCAACAACAGGAAGTCTTCACCGGCGTCATCGAGGACCTCGCTTGCGCCGATGGAGCCGGGGTTGAGCTAAGGATCAAACCGCCGGCAATCGCGATCGTCGGAGACGTGGTCTCGCTTCAAGAGAAACTGCGCTGGTTCGGCGATGAATCGCTGCGACGTTCGCTGAGCGAGTTTGTTGGGAGCGCGGGCGTCTCGCCCGCATCCCGAGGCATCTTGATCTGAATGGCGATTGCGGGCGAGACGCCCGCGCTCCCAGGAGGCATATGACGCAACTTGTGACTGAGATTGTGAACGACAGATCGATAGCGCTCGGGCCGGGGGCCATCCGGGATGCGGCGGCGCGACTCGATGGCGCGGCACCCGAAGAGACGCTCCGATGGGCATTCGAAGAATTCGGCGATCGGCTTACGATTGCAACCGGATTCGGTGCTGAAGGCGTCGCGCTCATCGACATGGCTGTGAAGATAACCGCGAACCCGAACATTTTCGTTCTCGACACCGCGTTTTTGTTTCCCGAGACCTACGAACTGTGGCGACGGATCGAGGACCGTTACGCGATCGAAATCAAATCCTTTAAATCAGAGCTGTCGCCGGAACAACAAGAAACCACATTTGGCTCGCGGCTTTGGGCAAGAGATCCCGACCTTTGCTGCAGGCTGAGAAAGCTCGAGCCGTTAAAGAAGGCGCTGCGCGATCGGGCTGCCTGGGTCACCGCCATCCGACGGGATCAGACGATCGAGCGATCGACGGCTGAAGTAGTCGAGTGGGACTACCAGTGGCGGCTGATGAAGATCAACCCTCTCTTGCGGTGGAACAAGACGGACGTGTGGGACTACATCAGAAAGCATAACGTGCCATACAACGAGCTTCACGATCTGGGCTACCCGAGCATCGGCTGCACTCACTGCACCTCTGCGGTTGGAGCAAGCGAACACGATCGCGCCGGGCGATGGGCGGGCCGACAGAAGACCGAATGCGGCTTGCACGCAAGGCCTCGAAGCTTGGTTGTGCTTGAAGCCGCGTCGCCGGCGGCCGATTAACCGATGCGCGTAGGGCTGTGGCCGCCCCAGAGTTGCTCGGACTCGTAACTGCGATCCGGGGTAGCCACGGAGGGCCGCCCCTACAACTGAGGGCGTCGTCAATTTGATTGGAGGGACGACTTGAGCAGAAGAAAACAGAAGACGGGACTTGTTGTTTGGCTCACCGGGCTTTCAGGAGCGGGCAAATCGACTCTTGCTTGCTCGCTGTCGGAGAGACTGTCGACAACGGGTCATCGCGTGGAAGTACTCGACGGTGATGAGGTGCGCGAGAACCTCAGTCGAGGGTTAGGGTTTTCAAAAGAAGATCGCGACACAAACGTGCGTCGCATCGGTTTCGTCGCGCGACTGCTGGCTCGCAACGCGGTTGTAGTCCTGGTGGCTGCCATATCACCGTACCGGCAGTCGCGCGACGATGTTCGCCGTCTGGTTGAAGATGAAGGCATCCGGTTCATCGAAGCGTGCGTTCGCTGCCCGATCGACAAGCTTGTCGAGCGGGACGTGAAAGGCCTCTACGAAAAAGCGCTTGCCGGCGAGATCGCGAACTTCACCGGCATAAGCGACCCTTACGAAGAACCCGTCTTTCCTGAAGTCGTCGTCGACAGTTCGGTTGAATCGGTCGACCAAAGCGCGGCGAAAATACTCTCTCTCATTCTCGAAGCCGAATCGCTCCTCCGTGAATCCTCGAGAACCGAGATTGCCGCGTGCGTCCAGATCTGAGGTGCAGCAATGAACAAGATTGAAGACATCAAGAAGCGCAAGGACGGACTCGACGTGCTGGCGGACATTTACCGATACGCGAGCCTGGGCAACCACTCGATCTCACCCGAAGACGAGCCGTTGTTTCGCTGGTACGGCATCTACAGTCAGCGGCCGATCGAAGACGGGTTTTTCATGGTTCGGCTTCGAATTCCTGGTGGCGATCTCACTCCGGGCCGGTTGCGCAAGATCGCGGAGCTTTCGGCGGGGTATGGCCGCGGGCTTGCGGACATCACCGTCAGACAGAACATTCAACTTCACTGGGTGAGGATCGAGAGCCTTCCGGCGATACTAGATGGTTTGCGAGAGGTTGGGCTCTCGACTACAGAAGCGTGCGGCGATTGTGTTCGGAACATTCTCAACTGCCCGGTGTCGGGCGTTGATGAGCGCGAGCTTTACGACACGACAGGGTTGGTCCAGCAAGTGAACGACTTCTTTGTTGGGAATCGGGACTTCTCGAATCTTCCTCGCAAGTTCAAGATCGCGATAACCGGCTGTGCGGTGCGTTGCGTCTATCCGGAGATCAACGACATCGGATTGTTCGCCGTGCGCGACGAAGGCCGCGTCGCTTTTCGAGCGCGAATCGGCGGAGGGCTGTCCACTACGCCTCGATTCTCGAAAGACCTGGGCGTGCTTGTCGAACCGGATCAGGTCGTCGAGCTGTGCGCGGCCGTCGCTTCGGTGTTTCGCGACGAGGGCAATCGCCAGAACCGCAAGCGCGCGCGTTTGAAGTTCCTGGTCGAGCAATGGGAGATCCCGCGATTCAGAGACGAGGTAGAAGCGCGGCTCGGTTGGAAGCTTCGTCGCGCTGGCCAGCCCGAGGCAGCGCCGATCGCGGAGCGCGACCGTTCGCATCTCGGGATAAACGGCCAACGTGTCAACGGGCTTTACTACGTCGGCATTTCAATACTTGGCGGACGGACTTCGGCTTCGCAGTTGGAGCGGCTGGCGTCGCTCGCGGAAGCTTACGGGAGCGGGCGAATCAGAACGACTAACACTCAGAACATCATCCTGCTCGACATTCCGGAATGGAACCTCGAGGCGCTGTCGCGCGAGCTGGATCTGAGCGGCTTGACCTACCAACCGAGCTGGTCACGCAAAGCGATTATTGCCTGCACCGGAATTCAGTTCTGCAAGCTTGCGCTGGCCGAGACGAAGAATCGGGCCGCGGAGTTGAACGAACAGCTCGAGGGCGCGCTTGATCTCGACGACTCGGTACGAATAAGCGTGACCGGCTGTCCGAACTCATGCGGGCAACATCACATTTGCGATGTTGGGCTTGAAGGCTCGCTGACGACGATCGACGGCGTGAAGCGCGAGACGTTTCAAGTCTTTCTCGGCGGCGGCGTAGGCGAGCACGAAACGTTCGGCCGCCGCGTTGGCGCTCGCATCCCTTCCGATCAACTGGCCGAATCGTTGTCGCGGCTATTCACGCGCTACAAGACGGAGCGGCTGGGCGCAGAAACGTTTCAGGAGTTCTGCCTGCGCCACAGCAACGAGCAACTGGTCGGGTATCTTTCGCCGGAGCCCGCTCCGAACAAGTCATCACTGCAGGAAGCCGCAAGGCTCACCTCTCCTGCTTAGAAAGGGCGCGGCCCGAGTGGACGCGCCCTCTTTTCCCATCGCCTTCGTGCCGGCGATCAATCCAGGCCGCGAAGCTTCACGAGGCTCCGGATTCGAGATCGCACGAGCCTGGCGCGGGTCCACTCAAATGTGAGCTCAAACTCGCCAGGCGCATTCCTGACATCCGCACAGCCCCCCGCTCCAAAAGTACCGCCGACTCTGAGGAGCTCTACGATTTCGTTTGTCCGTGGCTGCGGGACAACCTGACTGCGGCGTTCCAACGCCTTCTCAAAAAGCCCTTGCGTCTGGTCATCCACGCCTTCAACTCGCGTCGTACTCGAAGATTGATTTGATGAGCAGTTTGATAAACTCTGGTTGACTTGATGGCAGCGTAGACTCTTGCCTTGAAGGCGATGAACCTTTCATACAGCCATGCGAACCATGCGATGCGCAGGAGTTTGGGCCGGGTCAAGGTGAACAAGCGCGCGACGAGGGCCGTGCCTCCTATTTTCGCGGCCGCGACAGTGAACAATCCGGCCATCGCATGTCCGTGAGCGATGAAGTAAACAGCGAGTAACTTCACCGGTATTAGCAACGTGGATGGAACTGCGAAAAAGACA
>DATMCM010000209.1:0-2642 GCA_035558335.1 Blastocatellia bacterium
GCGGGTTACCCAAACCAGCCGGGGTTCGCCAAGCTTCGGGGCTTTCAACTGAACCCAACCCTTCAACTCAATCCAACCCTCAACTCAACCTAACGCTTCAACTCAACCCAACCCTTCAACTCAACCCAACGCTTCAGCTCAACCCAACCTTTCAGCTCAACCCGGACTGGACGATGCGCGACGGCTCACATTATCATTGCCCACTAAATTCGACAGTTCGAACCCGACCGGCAACGCTGAAAAAAGAGACTCATTTTATGAAGAGACGAATCATGTTTTCTCTGGCCGTGCTGCTCCTCGGCAGTTCCCTTTGTTTGCAACCGCTCGAAGCTCAAAAGAAGAATCACGGCGCAATCAAATCTATCGACGATGCGGCCTTGCGCAATTCCGACGCGCGGTCGGGTGACTGGATCACTCACGGGCGCACTTATTCCGAAGCTCGGTTCAGCCCGCTCACTCAGATCAACGCCGCCAACGTAAAGAGTCTCGGGCTGGCATGGGCTTTCGATACCGATACGACTCGCGGTCTCGAAGCCACGCCGATTGTCGTCGACGGCAAGCTGTTTACGACCGGAAGCTGGAGCATCGTCTTCGCCATCGACGCGCGCACCGGCAAACAACTTTGGAAGTGGGACCCTAAAGTCCCCGGCCCGTATGGCCAGCGAGCCTGTTGCGACGTTGTCAATCGCGGCGTCGCGGTCTACAAGGGCAAGGTTTATGTGGGGACCATCGATGGGCGACTGGCGGCGCTCGATGCGGATACCGGCAAGCTTCTGTGGCAAGTTGTGACCGTCGACCAGAAACAACCTTACACGATCACCGCCGCGCCGCGAGTTGTGAAGGGCAAAGTCATCATCGGCAACGGAGGCGCGGAGTTCGGAGTGCGCGGCTACGTGTCGGCTTACGATGCGGAGTCGGGCAAGCTGGCGTGGCGCTTCTACACCGTGCCTGGCGATCCCTCGAAACCGTTTGAGTCTCCAGCGCTTGAACGCGCCGCGAAGACCTGGACGGGCCAGTGGTGGAAGATGGGAGGCGGAGGAACGGTTTGGGACTCGCTGGCTTATGACCCCGAGCTTGATCTGCTGTACATCGGGACCGGCAATGGCTCGCCGTGGAACCGCGAGGTTCGAAGCCCCGGCGGCGGCGACAATCTCTATCTCTCGTCAATTCTCGCGCTACGCCCGGACACCGGCGAGTTGGTCTGGCACTACCAGACGACGCCAGGTGATTCGTGGGACTACACCGCGACTCAGCATATTATTCTTGCCGATCTCGATATCAACGGACGGCGCCGCAAGGTTCTGATGCAGGCGCCCAAGAACGGATTCTTTTACGTGCTCGACCGACAAACCGGCGAGTTGTTGTCCGCGGAGGCGTACACAAAGATCTCGTGGGCCAAAGGCGTCGACAAATCCACTGGACGTCCGATTGAGGATCCGGCCGCGCGCTACAAGGACGCTGTGAACTTTATGCAGCCGGGTCCCTTCGGAGGGCACAATTGGCAGCCGATGTCTTTTAACCCTCAAACGGGGCTCGTCTATATCCCGGCGCAGGAACCGTTCTTTGCTTATGCACAAGACAAAAAGTTCGTGTATAAGCCGGGGGCATGGAATACAGGCATCGACATGACGATCTTGAAAGACCCGCCTCCTCTCATTCCGCGTGGGCACTTGCTGGCGTGGGACCCGGTAGCACAGAAAGAAAGATGGCGGGTTCAGTACAACTTGATGTGGAACGGCGGCACCCTGACGACGGCGGGCAATCTTGTTTTCCAGGGAACATCCGACGGGCGGTTCGTCGCCTACAGCGCCGACAAAGGCGAGAAGCTCTGGGAAATTAAGGTAGGGACGGGAGTGATCGCGGCGCCGGTAACTTACGAACTGGACGGCGTGCAGTATGTCGCGGTGATGGCTGGTTGGGGAGGAACGTTCCCCCTGACTGGTGGAACCGCGACCGGCGGCGCAGCTTTGCCAGGAAGGCTTTTAGTTTTTGCGTTGAACGCGAAGCAAATGTTGCCCGAAGCAGTTACCCAGAAGCCCAAAGAGGTCACGGCCATCATCTTCGATGCGGCGCCCGAACGAATAGATCAAGGCGCTGGTTTGTTCGCGCAGTGGTGCGCGATGTGTCACGGGATCGGCGCGCTCGGCGGAGGCGGTGTGCTTCCGGACCTGAGGCAATCGCAGCCTGCGACCTTTGGCAGATACGAGCAGATCGTCCTGGGCGGCGCTTATCAGAGTCAGGGGATGCCTTCGTTCAAGGAGTGGCTCACGGTCGATGACGTCAAGGCGATTCAGGCTTACATTCTGAAGCGCCGCGCGGATCTGGCGGCTACCAGGTGATTCAGCCTGATCCTTTCAATGAAATGAACAAGGCCAGCGCTCCTTGAGACTGGCCTTGTTCATTTCTTCCTGCGGGAGACGCACTACAAAGCGCGCCGTCTCGAACGATTGGCGGCTAGTACGCCACGAACGGTTCCGAATAAATCCGCGTCACCTTCACGCCGTTGATTCTCTTCGGCAGAGTCGTTTTGACCTTGGCATTCGCGTCAACATAAACAACTATCGAAGCCTGGTCGGCACTGTCTGACCGGCCGACTCCTACGCCGATGACGCCCGGCCGCGACATCAGATCGCCCTCGCGGG
>DATMCM010000210.1:0-2625 GCA_035558335.1 Blastocatellia bacterium
CCCCGCAATGGAATAATCTGCCGGTGTGCAGGGATTGTCTGATTGAGAGAATCAAAAGGGAGGACGAAATGGCGCTAACCAAAGCACAGAACATCGCAAGTTGGATACTTCAGCTCATTGTCGCGGTGATCCTTTTTCAAACACTGTTCTTCAAGTTCACCGGGGCCGAGGAGTCAAAATACATCTTCTCGACCCTCGGGCTCGAGCCGTGGGGCAGGATCGGGTCGGGTGCGGTCGAGCTAATTGCCGTGATCCTCTTACTGATTCCTTCGACGGTGACAATAGGCGCAGTGCTTGCGCTGGGGACGATAACCGGCGCGATCTTCAGTCATCTGACCAGGCTTGGGATAGTGGTTAAGAACGACGGCGGCCTGCTGTTCATTTTGGCCGTCACTGTGTTTGTCTTGAGCGCTACGATCCTTTTCATCCGCAGGAGCGAGATCCCGATCGTCGGTAGCCGGTTCTTTGGAAGCACGCTGTAGCAGCGTCCGCCGTTACGCTTGAGACGGGGCGTGATCGCTGATCACGTTGTACAGCTCGAGTAACTTTCGGTTGGGTTCTCCTGAGCCCTGAGACAACGACGGCTGGATGGCGTTCACAAAGTACATATCGATCTCACCTTTGTGCTTGGCCGATATCTTTCCGCGATACTCGCACACAAAAAAGTCTTTCACCAGTTCGTAGGTCGCGCCCGATATGTTGATCCGTCCCGCTACCCCAGACGACTCGAGACGGCTGGCGGTGTTTACGGTGTCTCCCCAAACATCGTAGGCAAATTTCTCGCGTCCGATTACTCCAGCTACCAGCGGACCGGTGTGGATTCCGAGACGCAACTGCCAGAACGGCCGGTGCTGCGCCTTTTTTTTCTCCGCGAGCTCCATCATGAATCGCTGAATCTCTAAGGCAGCAAGTACGCTGTCTAAGGCGTGAGTGCGATTCGCAACCGGCACGCCTCCCGACGCCATGTACGAGTCGCCGATCGTTTTTATCTTCTCTAGCTTGTGCTTTCGAGCGATCGCGTCGAACCTCCTGAAGCACGCATCTAGCTCGGCGATAAGCTCGTCAGGGCTCATTCCCTCGGCTATCTGCGTGAAGCCAACAAAGTCCGTAAACAACACCGATGCACTCTCATAGTGACGCGGACTCACTGAGTCATACGCTTTGAGCTCCTCGGCCACGCTCGAAGGAAGAATGTTTAGCAACAGCGCATCGGACTTGGCGCGCTCCTGGTTCAGGTTCTTAGTCAGCACCACGACCAGAATGCCTGTGAGAAACTGCACAAAGAGAAAGTTGCTGCGAACATCCAGCATTCTCTCCATAGGCGTCGTATACTGAGTGATCCAACCGGGATGGTCGCGCTCAACGAAAAAAAGTGCGGTTGTGGTTACACCGAACACTACGAACGCACCAATAGTCCTCCGCGCCCCGCCGGACAGAATCACTCCAATAACCAGCGCGGGGATCAAGTAGTAATGCGCCCCGCCGGCTGACCCGGCGTTGAAAAGAGAGTTGATAAACAGGAAAGCCAGAATTACCACGATAAAGGGCCAGTACAGAATCCGATAGGAGTCCTTGAACCGGGAGAGGTAGTAAAAAACCGCGAACAGAATCCCGGTCCCCAGATGCAAAAGAAAGAGAAACGGACCGGACTGGTACATCAGAGCCGCACAAGCTCCGCCGATATTCGCCACTGTGTTGAGCAAGCTGATGGTGTTGAACAACCGGCGCTCGATCGAATAGTGGCGGTAATCGCCAATGAGCGTTGCGAGAACACGATCAAGCCTTCCCGGCATTTGAGACCTCCTCTAAACTCGTTGTCAGATCTATGGGCGTCATCCGCGTCGCCAGCGGTTAATGATCTTTTTCACTGCGGCCGCCACTGAAACGCGAAGGAAGCGCGGACGATGCATTGAGAATCTGACTCAGACTAAGAGGTACGTGTTTGAGCCAGTACTCCAGCAACTCGGGCCGTTTGCGCGACGCCGACAGAATCGCATCTATTTCCGCCGGCGAGAAATAGTTTCGCTGCTTGTCCGCGAGCTTCGAAGCCGGGACGTTGCCGTAGAGCCAGCTCCGGTATTCCTTCAGACCTTCGCCGTAACCGAGTGAGATCGCCTCAAGATCCGCCCATCTTTCGAATCTTGCGGTGGACTGCTTTGAGGTGAGCCTGACCAGCCCCAACAACCGCACTCGATTCCCCTTCTTGAAATAAACGACGTGCGCTAGCTCATGCGCGATGATCGCCCGTACGCCCTCCTCAGGCGCCTGCAGCTCGAACGCCCGAGGATTCACAAACACCAGATAACGCATTCGCGTGAAGAAATACTCGGGAAAACCGAAGCGCGCCTTGAAATAGTCCGAGCGGGAGCGAAACGCCTTGATGCGGATGTCGGCATCTTTGAGATCGGGATAAGACGCAGCAATGACCTGATCGATGAGCGCGCGAGTTCGATTTAGCGCATCATTCGCGTAGTCTTTTGTTGCCTGACGCGCGGGAAGTCGGTCGCCGGTGCAAGCGGGGATGCAACCCAGATCAATCAATGCGCTGGTAGAATGAAACGCGAGAAGCGCGGACACGATGAACGTAGCTTGCAGCATAGTTGATCGGATAACTAGGACGGTTAT
>DATMCM010000211.1:0-4111 GCA_035558335.1 Blastocatellia bacterium
ATGGAAGGCCGTGTACGTCGACTATTCGGGCAAGCTCCAGCGAGCGCAAATTGATACTTAAGTCTGCAGTCCGTAGTCCGTAGTCAGTAGTCCGTAGCTCGTATCCGTAAAAGATAGAGTGTAATTGTGAAGCGCCAGCTACTGACTACGGACTACGGACTACCGACTAAGGAGCCATAATGATTGTCGGATTGCCAAAGGAAGTTAAGGACAACGAGTATCGAGTTGGGCTCGTTCCAGCCGGAGTCAAGGCTCTTACCATGTCCGGACACGCGGTGCTTGTTCAAAGGAGCGCCGGAGATGGCTCAGGCATTTCCGATGAGGAGTACATTAGGGCCGGCGCCCAGATCGTCGACACCGCCGAAGAAGCCTGGTCGCGCGCCGATATGGTTGTAAAAGTCAAAGAGCCGGTCGCATCTGAATACGGCTTGTTGCGCGAGAATCTGATTCTGTTCACGTATCTGCATCTTGCTCCGGCGCGGGAGTTGACCAAAGCTATGCTCGACAGCGGCGTTATCGGAGTCGCTTATGAGACGATCACGGACGATTACGGCCACCTTCCGCTTCTCACTCCAATGAGTGAAGTAGCCGGGCGCATGTCGATTCAAGTCGGAGCTACTTATCTGGAGAAGATCAACGGCGGGCGAGGAGTGCTACTCGGGGGCGTGCCGGGGGTCGCTCCGGGCCGAGTGACCATAATTGGCGGCGGTGTAGTCGGCACTAACGCGGCGAAGATCGCTGTCGGATTTGGTTCGTCGGTGACGATCATCGATCGCGACATCGAAAGACTTAGGTATCTCGACGACATCTTTGGATCGAGCATCCGAACGCTTGCCTCCAATCCGTACACGATTCACGAATCAGCGTCGCAATCCGATCTCCTGGTAGGTGCGGTGCTCGTGCCGGGCGCAGCCGCGCCCAAGCTCGTGACTCGGGATATGCTCAAGGACATGCCACGCGGCGCGGTGATTGTCGACGTGGCGGTTGATCAAGGCGGCTGTATCGAAACTACCAAGCCCACTACCCATAGCCAGCCGACCTATTATGTCGAAAACGTGTTGCACTATGGTGTGACAAACATGCCGGGCGCGGTGCCCCGCACATCGACTTTTGCCCTGACCAACGCAACGCTGCCGCTTGGGTTGAAGCTTGCGAAGTACGGCGCAGAGGAAGCTTTCAGACGAGACCCGCATTTGAAGGCTGGCGCGAACACCTACAAAGGGAAAGCGGTCTACGAGGCGGTTGCGAAGGACCAGGGATTGGAGTACACGCCGATCGATAAGCTGCTGTAACTGACCTCGCGAAGCCTGGCTCCCTGAGCCAGGAAGAAAGCGCATGCTGGAGCGCTCTTTTCTCGAGCCCGGTTGGCCACGTCAGCCGCGAGAATTCTCCACTTGTTCTGCTATACTTCCCGACTTATGTATACCGAGCTGTTCGAGACTATCTATCCCATCAATACACCCAGGAAGACCAGGGGCGTGGTTGTTAGCGGCGTCGATCCGTTCGCGCTCGGCGACGAGATCGGTGTCGAACCCGGTGATCGAATAGTGAAGGTCAACGGTCACGAGCTCGGAGACTTTCTTGATTTTCAGTTCTACACTGGCTCTGAAGACAACGTTCAGCTCGACATCATCAAGAAGTCGGGCGAGCACGCGACGCTTGACGTCGAGATAGGCGAAGGCGAAGTGTGGGGGTTGGATTTCGAGTACTTCGCTCCCCGTCAGTGCGCCAACGATTGCATTTTTTGCTTTTGTAACCAAAACCCGGCCGGGTCGCGCGAGTCGCTGTTCTTCAAGGACGAAGATACGAGGCTGTCGTTTCTTCACGGCAACTACACGACGATGTCTTCGATCTCCAAGCTCGAGCTTGATCGAATCGTCGAGCAAAGGTTGTCGCCGCAGTACGTCTCGGTTCACGCAACTGACCCAGAAGTGCGCAAGTACCTTCTCGGGCGAAAACGAACTGATGACGTGCTGGCCAAGATGAGATATCTCGCATCTCATGGGATCGAGCTTCACGCGCAGATCGTGCTGTGCCCTACCATCAACGACGGTGAGGTGCTCAAACGGACGGTCAACGAGCTGGCCGAGCTTCATCCAAGTCTCACTTCGGTAGCAATTGTTCCAGTCGTGTTCACAAAGCTCCACAACTATCGGGATCGAATGACTGCGGTGACCGGTGAGTTTTGCCGCGAGCTTATCAAACAAGTGCGCCCCTGGCAGCGCGAGTTTCGGCGGACGCTTGGGAATACGTTTGTGTTCCTGGCCGACGAGTTCTATCTACGGGCAGGGCAACCGGTACCCGGCCGCGCGCACTACGGAAACTATCCACAGATCGAAGACGGAGTCGGCATGGTCCGGCGGTTTGTGGTTGAGGCGAAGAAAGCACTCAACCGCGATCACTGGCTCGTGCCCGCCTCATCAAGCGCTCAAGGAACGGCGCGAGGGATTCGCCCCGGGTCTTTACATGGCACGATTGCCACCGGGGAGCTGTTCTACCCGATACTCGCCCGCCACGTGCGCGAGGTAAATAAGCGATTAGGAACTAAGCTCACAGTCATGGCCGTCCGGAATTGCTTCTTTGGCGAGGAAGTAACGGTGGCCGGATTAATTGCTGGAGGCGACTTGCTTGCTGCGCGCGGCTCGATTGAAGGCAACTTCCTGATCGTGCCTGAGCAAGCTTGCTTAAAATCCGGTCACATCTTCCTGGACGACCGAACCCTGGAAGATCTCGAAGGTGAGCTTGGAATGCCGGTCGCTCACGGCGGATCTTCGCTGCCCAGTATGGTTGAACGAGCGATTGATCTTGCAGATCGGACACGTAGTCATACGGAAGCAGCTGGAATTCGCCGGACGATTTGAGAGGCGGTAACACGCCTCGATCTGAGAAGTTTGTGCAGGGCTAGACCGGGACCCATCTGGGCCCCCTTTTGCGACCATCGCCTTCCTCCAAGCAGAGGATTTCCATTTTTTCGTAAATGCAACCAAATCTTTGAACGTGCCGGTCATTTGCCTTGCGCTCAAATTGGACTTAATTCACGCAGATAAGCACCTTAAATTTGACCGGCAAGCTGGCACATTCATTGCAGAAGATCCCATTCCACATTCTCAGCTTGATCAGGCACTTTTCAAGAATCAGAGTTTTGCTAAGTATCAAATAGGCGGGACCGGTTTCCTTGGCGGTTTCATCAGGCTCCGCTGAGCACGAGGAAGAAGGAACGGCCCATCCACTAACTCAGTCATAGCTCACCTTCAGTGAATCGCGTCAGGGAGTCACTGGAAGTGTGGTGAAGAAAAACATGGAGGAAGAATGAAGATAAAGAAAGTACTTGTTACGGCGCTTTCTGCATTGCTACTTCTGAGCTCGCTCACCAGCGTGGGTCTCGCTCAGACCGGCGCCCTATCCCGCATACGCGGCACGGTCATGGACTCGCAGGGCGCGGTGGTGCCCGGGGCGGATGTGGTTGTCACGAACACCGAGATGGGCAATGACTACAAGCTGAAGAGCGGCGAGGATGGCAGCTTTGTGTTGCCTGGCCTCCGCGTCTCGACATTCACGATCACGGTCACCGCTCCCGGGTTCAAACAGGCCGTCGTCCCTGACGTTAAGACGATTGTCGGTGAAGCAGTCAACGTAGAAATAAAACTCGAGCCGGGCGCGGCCAGCGAGTCAGTAACCGTCACCGGCGGCGCTGAGGTTCTGCAGAAAGAGACGACCACGGTCGGCTCGACGATCACAGGCAGACAGATCTCAGAGCTTCCGTTCACATCGCGAAATGCTCTCGACCTGGTGTTGAATCTTCCGGGCACCTCAACTCCAGGCCGCCCGCGCACGTCCTCGGTAAACGGACTGCCGCAGGGCTCGCTCAACATCACGCTCGACGGCTTGAACATGCAAGACAACCTCATCAGATCCGGTGACGGTTTCTTCACTTATATCCGCCCGAGCACAGACGCTGTCGCGGAAGTTACGGTTTCGACGGCCACGCCTGGCGCAGAGAGCGGCGGCGAAGGCGCCGTTCAAATCAAGTTCGTCACCAAGGGCGGCACCAACCAGTATCACGGAAACGTGTTCTTCGAGGATCGCCAGCCAGGGTTGAACGCGAACTATT
>DATMCM010000212.1:0-6165 GCA_035558335.1 Blastocatellia bacterium
GGTCGTCAAAGCTTTCAACCAGCAAATCGCTCACAATCATTCCAAGCTCGCTGGGGAAGAAACGCCCCTCCTTGCGCGCGACATATTCGCGATCTTGAATGACTGTCATGATCGCAGCATAAGTCGAAGGCCGGCCGATCCCCTTCTCTTCAAGCGCCTTGACCAACGTCGCCTCAGTGTAACGCGGCGGCGGCTCGGTGAAATGTTGCTCGGGGACCACGCTGTTCTGCTTCAAGCGCTCACCCTGCTCGACCAGCGGGAGCTTGTGAGTCTGCTCTTCGTCATCCTCGTCCTTTTCGTCTTTGCTCTCTTCGTAGACGGCGAGGAATCCGCTGAAGCGAAGAACCGATCCGGTCGCCCGGAACAGAAACCGAGTACCCGCGTTGATGTCGATGGTGGTTTGATCGAACAACGCCGGCATCATCTGCGATGCGACGAACCGCTGCCAGATCAGCTTGTAGAGCGCCAGTTCGTCCTTGCTCAGGAATTTGGCGATCGAGTCGGGCGTCCGCAACACCGACGTCGGACGGATCGCTTCGTGCGCATCTTGAGCGTCTTTTTTCGAGCGATAAAAGATCGCTTTCTCAGGCAAGTACTCCGCGCCGAACTGCGCGCCTATGAAGTCGCGCACTTCGCCAAGCGCTGCATCCGACACACGCGTCGAGTCGGTTCGCATGTAAGTAATCAATCCGACCGCGCCTTCATCTCCGATCTCGATGCCTTCATATAACCGCTGCGCAAGCTGCATCGTCTTCTTCACCGCGAAGCGTAGTTTGCGAGAGCCTTCCTGTTGTAGCTTAGAAGTGATAAACGGCGGGACCGGGTTGCGCTTCTTCTCTTTGGTGGTGACCGAAGTGACGACGAATTGTTGCTGCTTGATCTCATCCAGGAGCGCGTCGGCCTGCGCTTCGTCTTTGATGTGAAGCTCCGATTTCTTTGCCGGCGCGTCCTCCCCGAAGTCCGTTGTCTTGACAGTATTCTCATCGACCCGCAGCAGCCTGGCGTCAAACGCTGGCGGCAGCTTGGCCCCAAGGTTGGCGGTGATGGTCCAGTATTCGGAGGCGTTGAACGCCTGGATCTCGCGCTCGCGTTCAACGACCAGTCTCAATGCCACTGATTGCACGCGGCCGGCCGACAAACCGCGCCGCACTTTGTCCCAGAGCAACGGACTGACTTGATAACCGACGATCCGATCGAGCAAACGACGCGCTTGCTGCGCGTTCACCAGGTTCTCGTCTATGTCGATTGGTTCTTTAAAGGAAGCTTGAATTGCGCTCTTGGTGATCTCGTTGAACATCACCCGGCGAACGGTCTTGCGATTCTTGCCCCGGCCTTCCAGCTCCTCTTTTATATGCCAGCCGATCGCTTCTCCTTCGCGGTCGGGGTCGGTCGCCACGTAGATCGTATCCGCATTCTTGGCCGCCGCCTTCAGCTCGCGAATGACTTTTTCCTTGCCCGGGATTACTTCATAAGTTGGCTCGAAGTTGTTCTCGAAATCGATGCCAATTCCTTTTTTCGGGAGGTCCTTTATATGCCCGACCGAGGCCAGGACCGTGTAGCCGGCGCCGAGATACTTGTTTATCGTCTTTGCCTTTGACGGCGATTCCACAACTACCAGCGATTTAGCCATACTTGAAACACCCGTTGGAACAAAGTGAGCTGCCTAGGACAGCTTTCTGTTCAACCCTCCAAAACTGCGACTCTACAGTTCGCTGTTCTGAAGTGTCAAGCAGGGGCTTTTTTGCCCGACTGTGTTCTCGTCGCCAGGATATCAAGACGCAAAGACCACACAACAAGTTACATGGTCGTCTGTTTTAGTGTGTAGTTTTGGGCTGGCGGCTTTGGGACAAATCCGTCTGCGGGCGGGCCAGGCAGCCAGGAACAGCCCCCGTTTTTGTTTTTCCATTAACCCGCTGAGGCACTGGAAACGGGAAGCAAGACAGTCACATTCTCCTCACAAAGCTTTTCCCGGGCAGCTGTCTTATCTTATCCGTCATCTCCAGTCTTAACAACGCGCCCATAAGCTCTCCGTTGCCAAGCGCGCCACTGGCTATGAGTTGATCGATGTGAACCGGCTCATCCGGCTTGAGCAGCCTCAGCACCCAGCGCTCCGAGTCCGAGAGCTGGACATCGTCCATTGTCAATTGCTCGGACCGCGCCTCTCCGCGCTCAGCCGACAGGATTCCCGCCTTCATCTCGACCGGCAACTCTTCAACAACGTCGCGCCACGTTTGGACAAGCTTCGCTCCATCCTTAATAAGGTAGTTCGGTCCGAAGCTCTTCGCCGAAGTTATGTTTCCGGGCACCGCAAACACGTCTCGCCCTTGCTCGTAAGCCAGCCGCGCGGTTATCAGCGAGCCGCTTCGCTCGGCGCCTTCGACAACCAGCACCCCAAGCGCGACTCCGCTGATCACTCGATTGCGAAACGGAAAGTTCTGCGAGACCGGAGGAGTCCCGAGCGGGAACTCGGTCACCAGCGCGCCTTGCTCGGCGATCTTCTCAGCGAGCCGCTTGTTCTCCTTGGGGTAGGCCGCATCCAGGCCGGTTCCCATAACGGCGACGGTCAAGCCGCGGCCATCAAGCGCGCCTCGATGCGCGGCGGAATCAATGCCGCGGGCCAGCCCAGAGACGATCGTCACCCCGCGCTCCGATAGCTCACGCGCGAGCATCTCGGCGACGTTGCGGCCGTAGGTCGAGCAGCGCCGCGATCCAACCATGGCCACCGCAGGCTGCGAGAACGCGCGCTCGAAGTCGCCGAGACAGTAAAGAACTATTGGCGGGTCGTAAGTTTCGCGAAGCAGCGCCGGGTAGCGCTCATCCTTCAGGACCACCGCTTCGCCGCCGAGCTTCGCAAGCTCTTGGAGTTCCCGCTCGGCTCGCTCGCGAGGCTCCGCCGACTTGATCGCATCGATTGTATCGCGCCGCAATGATGCAGCTTCAAGACTGAAGGAGCTAGCTTCAAGACAAGCGGTCGGAGAACCGAACTTGTCGATCAAGGTCGCCGCCGTTCGCGAACCAACACCTATGATTTGACTCAGCGCGATCCAGTCACGAATGGAGGTTTGGGATTCCGAAAGCATGATTCCTTACGGTCTGGGACTTGGGACCCACGCTTCCCGAAGCTGCCCGATTCTATCGCTTCTTTTCGAATAGTCAAGCGGCGTTGAGTAACGGGCTAACCGCCGCATCATAAAGATTGGTCGAGGCTCTCCGCGAAGTTCTCAGCGTCTCAGCGTCGGCGGTTAGACAGACTTTCACAATGTGCCAACACGGCGCACGAGCGTGGCTGAGCTACCCTGGCTCAATCCAACGCGTTCCTGCGTGCTACAATCCAGCTTCACCGATGACCGAGTCGAAAGCCGTGGAGGAACTGATGATAGATGTCCGGAAGCTGATTCCAAGAATCGAAGCATTGATAAAACGCGCAGACCCGAAGGTCATAACCGACCGAACCTTTTATGACGTGGCGAGCAACCGACTGTATGTCGGGATTGTCAAAGGCTCACGAAAGACCGAGATTACTCTGCTTGGGAGTCACCTGACCAACGACCATCAAGAAGAAACCGAAAGACTGATCAAGGAAGCCATGGCTCGGCTCGACCGTGTGCCGATTGGGTAGCACTCCCGGTTAAACTGATGTTGATAGACACCTGTAGGGGCGCCCCTCTTTGCCTGCCCGCTAAGATTATCAATGAGGGGCGCCCACAGAGGGACGCCCCTACAGGTCTATTGTCGATGGACTTCAGATACCGAGACATCGTGTTGAGCGAGCTTGGCCGTCACGGCGTAAAGCCCCGCGACGACACTCCGCCTGAGCTGATCCGAGAATTCATCAACGACCTTTATGTTATCGAGATTCGCGGGCTGAGGGATCGAGTGCGAGCAGGCTCGATTGCCAAACGAGATCTGGCGGACCACGTGAAGCAACTCCGCAAACGCTATCTCTTGCTGACCCTCCCGATCGAACATTGGACCAAGTGAACGCGGCGACTCGCTCGTCACCTCCGGCAACTCCGCCTGCGCCTGGCACTTGCCAGGCATCGACCGCCTCCTGCTAGAATCTCATTGCGCGGAAACCATCAATGACACCCGAACTCAAAGAACTGCACACGATCGAAGAACTCGACCAGGCGCTATCCGGATCGGCCGATCGCCCGGTCCTTCTTTTCAAGCACAGCAACGCTTGCCCTATGAGTTCCCGAGCTTATTCGGAATTCGAGTCCTACCTGGAGCGAGCCGATCCCCGTGTCAGCTACAAACTGATAACCGTCCAGACCGCGCGCAGCGTCTCAAACGAAGCCGCCGCGAGACTGCAAATCGAGCACGAGTCGCCGCAGGCGATTCTTGTTCGCGACGGTCGCGGGATCTGGAATGCTTCACATTTCGGCATCACCGTCTCGTCGATCGATAAGGCTATCCGCGCCATTAGCGATTAGTAGCCGTTGCCTAAGAGTGCAGCTCCGCGCGATGTGCTTTTGGTTGACGCGTTGAACACCCTTCAAGATAATCCGCGGGAGTGATCCTCCAGAATCTCAGACGTCATCTTGGCAAAACACTCGGGCTTTTCATCTTCATCTTTCTCTCTTTATCGACGGTTTTCTGGACGCTGAGCGAACGCACGCCGCCTCCGTGGGACCCTGCGGACCACATAAGCGCTGCATATGACTATTACTCGTTGCTCGCAAGGCTCGATCTCCGAGGCTTCGCGCACGAGTTCTTCTCCGCGACCCACTATTATGCGCCGATGGTTCACCTGACCGGCGCGATCGTGTTCCTTGTTCTAGGCGCCTCGAGACTAACCGGCATCGCAGTAAACCTGATCTCACTGGCCGGTTTGATGTGGGCCGTCTCGTGGATGGCCCGCACGGTGTACGGGCACGATCGAGCGGATCAACTTCCGAAGGCGCGTTCGACTTCATACTCGCAGGTCGCATTGACGATTCTGCCCGCGTTGGTCTGCGCTTGTTATCATTTCAGCGCGTGGCTGATGCACGATGCCTTTCTGGATTTTCCGCTGATGGCGGCGGTCGCGGTGAGCTTCGCGCTGCTGATTCGGGCCGGCGACTTCAAAGACCGGCGTTCAGCGTTGGTGTTTGGCATATCAGTCGGGCTCGGCCTTCTGGTCAAGCAGACTTTCGCCTTCTTCTTCGCGCTGCCCGCGCTCTACGTCGTGTTTCGAGTTTTGTTTAGCCGCGAGCGGCGAGCTATTGCAAACCTGGCGCTCGCGGCAGTGGTAGGGGTTGCGATTGCCGCGGTTTGGTATGCGCCGCACTTTCGCGACGTGATAGCGGTCTATCACCAGAACCAGCAAGCGGCAATCGACGAAGGCGAAGCCCCGCTCTATAGCTTTGAGTCAAACTTCTTTTACATTCATGCGCTGATCAGCATGCAGATGCAGTTGCCGCTGGGCGCGCTCTTCTTGTGCGGTCTGGTCTATTCGCTTGTGCGCTGCCGCAGAGAAAGTGTTTTGCTTTACCTGTGGCTGATAAGCGGCATAGGCGTGTTCGCCCTGGTCGCCAACAAAGACGTCAGGTACACCGTGCCGGTGCTCCCGGCTGCGGCCCTGCTCTCGGTTTGCTGGCTGCGCGAACGCAAGCCCGTTGGTGCCGATTCGCGGTCGGCAGCACCGCCGTCCGATCGCGGCGCCAGGATTCCAGCCAAGGTGTCCATGGCCTTGAAACTGGTTCTTGGGATCGCAATCGCAGCATGGAGCCTGGTCAGCTTTCTGAACGCACAGTGGCCGAAGGATGGTTTTGGATACGCGATCGACACACCTCGCTGGCGATGGATGGTCTACGCGCGGAACTACTATGGGTTCGACCACCGTCCACTTCAGGACGACTGGAGCGTGCCTGAGATCGTTCGCACGGTTGCGGAGCGAAGCCACACTAGTGCGAATCCGAATCGCTCGTCCGGAGGCGACGCCGCGCACCAGCCGGCGCCAAGCGAGAGCTTGTCTCCGCGCACCGGCGCCGCGGACGGTCGCCCCACGCTGGGCGTTGTCGTTAACCTGCCTTACCTTAACCCGTCTACATTGGCGCTCGAGGCCCGGCTCAAGGCTCCTAAGCGAGCCGGACCGCCCGTCATCACCGTGGAGTGGATCGTCATCGAATCGGCGTTCGATAGGATCGATCGCTGCGATTACCTGTTGGTGCGTACCGGACT
>DATMCM010000213.1:0-12773 GCA_035558335.1 Blastocatellia bacterium
GCGCGCGGTAATCCCGGTGGATTTATCAACGCAGGCGAACGATTGTTACAACTGTTCACTCCGCATCCTATCGAGCCCGAGTTGTTTGAGTTCATTAATACGCCTTTGACCCTTGAGATCTGTCGAGCGGCGCCTCCCGGCGAGGAGATGCGTCCATTCGCCAGGTCTATTTCAGAATCGGTTACGACTGGCGCAATCTTTTCGACGCGCCTCCCTCTCACCTCCAGAGAAGATTCCAACTCAATCGGTCAGATATACTATGGACCGGTGCTGTTGATCACGGATGCGCTGTGTTACAGCACGACCGACATGTTCACCGCGGGATTTCAGGACAACAAGGTTGGCAAAGTCCTCGGTACGAGTGGGAACACGGGCGCCGGCGGCGCAAATGTGTATGAACACGATGATCTGCTGAGATGGATGCGCAACAGTCCCAAGTCGGGCTTCAAGCCGCTTCCCAATGGTGCGGGTATGAGAGTAGCGCTGCGTCGAAGCTTGCGAGTCGGATCGAGCTCAGGGAGGCCGCTCGAAGCGCTCGGCGTCGCGCCGAACGTGCAGCATCATATGACCAGACAGGATCTGACCGACAACAGAGACTTGATCGACAGAGCAGCCGAATTGCTTTCTAGCGCTCCCAGGCGCAAGCTCTACGTCGAGGTCACCATCAACCGCAATCGCACTCGATCGATAAGAATAACCACCCAGAATATCCACCGGCTGGAAATCCGTTGCGATACGAGGCTGGAGGAACCTTCAAGCATCATTCGAAACAAGAGGTTCAATACCATCGAATATGCGGTTGAGATTCCGCGAGGTCGAAAAGTGCAGTTGTCGTTGGAAGGTTTTGATAGGAGGAATAGACTCGTAGCGACCTCTCGACAGAGCGTATGAAAACGGGTCCGACTCGCCTAGCAAACCGTTCGGACTGCTTCAATCCCAACCTACACACCAACCATGGAATCCGTTGACCAAAAGCTCATCCGGGAAGCGCTCGCGGAAGCCGAAGCTGCCCTCGGAGACGGCGAGGTTCCGGTGGGCGCGGTCGTAGTCTTAAACGGCGAAGTCATCGGACGAGGCCGCAATGCGGTCATTAGAACCAGCGACCCTACGGCTCACGCCGAAATCGTTGCGCTTCGCGAAGCCGCACTCAGGATGGGTAACTACAGGCTCACCGGAGCAACTTTGTACTCGACCATAGAGCCGTGCGCGATGTGCGCCGGCGCAATCGTGCACGCACGCATCGAGCGGCTGGTTTTTGGAGCTCGTGATCCGAAGGCTGGCGCGGTCGAAACGTTTTTCCGGATCTGCTCAACGGACTTCTTGAATCATCGAGTGATTGTGGAAGGTGGCATCCTTGAGACAGAGTGCCGCGCGATGCTACAATCCTTTTTTCGCGAAAAGCGAAGATAGTCAACCATGCGGAGAGGTGCGAGAGTGGTTGAATCGGGCGGTCTCGAAAACCGTTGTACCCGCAAGGGTACCGTGGGTTCGAATCCCACCCTCTCCGCCATAGATTCGAACGATGAGTTATGAATGATGAGTGATGAACCGCTGCGCTCCTTATCTGTCATCACTCATCATTCATAGCTCATCGTTTTTTTGCGGAGAGGTGCAGGAGTGGCTGAACTGGCAGCACTGGAAATGCTGTGTACGGGAAACTGTACCGTGGGTTCGAATCCCACCCTCTCCGCCTGAGCAGTTGTCAGTTGCCAGTTGTCAGTTGTCAGTTTTTAGTTTGAAGTCGGATCGGAGCTTGCCCGCTGGCAACGGACAACTGGTAACTGGCAACTGCTTTCGCAACTGCCTTGTCAGGCTCCGGAAGCCGTGCAATCGCGCGACTGCGAACCCCGCCAGGCCGGGAACGGAGCAACGGTAGCAGATCGCGGATGTGCCGCGGCGTCTCCGGAGCCTGACAAAGCAGTTGCCAGTTACCAGCTGTCAGTTGCCAGTTGCTAGCGGGCAAGCTCCGATCCGACTTCCAACTGACAACTGACAACTGACAACTGGCAACTGACAACTGACAACTGACAACTGACAACTGATAACTGCCCATGTCTGACTCACAAGTAATTGCAAGAAAGTTTCGACCCCAGAAGCTCGATCAAGTGATCGGCCAGGAAGCCATTACTCGAACGGTCCGTAACGCATTAACCAGCGGCCGCGTTCATCACGCCTACTTGTTCACCGGTGCGCGCGGCGTCGGCAAGACAACGACCGCTCGCATCTTTGCAAAAGCGCTGAATTGCGCGAAGGGTGTGACGCCCGAACCCTGCGATCAGTGCCCGTCTTGCCAGGACATCACCGCGTCGCGGTCAATGGACGTGATCGAGATCGACGCCGCCTCGAATACCGGCGTCGACAACGTGCGCGACGTGATCATCAATTCGATTGCCATAGCTCCAGCGCGAGACCTTTATAAGATCTTCATCATCGACGAAGTTCACATGCTCTCGAATCCGGCCTTTAACGCCCTGCTAAAGACCATCGAAGAGCCGCCGCCAAGAGTCGTGTTCATCCTTGCGACGACCGCCTTGCAGAAAGTGCCGGATACTATCCTGTCGCGCTGCCAGGTGTTCGAGTTCCGAACCATCAGCCTCAAGAACATCGTCGCGCAGTTGCGCCACATATCGGACGATCTGAAAATCGAGGTCAGCGACGCAGCGTTGTTCGCGATCGCGCGGTCCGGCGAAGGCTCGATGCGCGACGCCGAATCCGCGCTTGATCAGGTGATAAGCTTCTCCGGTTCGAAGGTCGCCGATGAAGACGTGTCCGCCGCGCTGGGACTGGTCGATACTCAAACTCTCAACGAAATCGTAGAGGCAATAGCCGATCAGGACGCGAGCCGGATAGTTCGAGTGGTAGATACTGTTGTCTCGCGCGGCTACGATCTGCGAACCCTTTGCAAGGAGTTGATGACGCACCTTCGCGCTATCCTGGTGGTCAAGCTCGCGGGGTTCGAAGCCGAGCTTGTTCAGATGCCGGAGAGCGAAGCCGAAACGCTTTCCAGGCTCGGCGAGGTTTTTTCGGAGCAAGACCTCGTTCGGTTCTTTTCGCTGCTGACCAAGACCGAGCAGGACATCAGGACATCGACACAACCGCGCTTCCAACTAGAGATCGGGCTTATGAAGCTCGTGCAGGCCCGCAGGCTCTACTTGCTGGAAGAGGCGCTGGACAAGATCGCGGACCTCAGCACGAGGCTAGGTGTGGCCGGCGCTCCGCCCCCAGGCTCGCCGTCAACAACGCGAGCGACATCTAAGCCGAGCAGCGTCCCTTCTCCAAGGCCGTCTGCATCGCAATCGGCGCCTCCCGTTGGCAAAGCGCCCACAATCAGCCGGACGACTCCGAGTGCGCGTGCTGATCAGCGCGGCGGTGCGCCCGGTCAGACTGACTCCGCGGCGTTGAATGACCCCTATGACGGAGCCGTGTTCGATAACGATCCGGTCTCCGAGGTACGAGCGGTTCAACCCGTAGTCGCGCCAGCGTCGCCTTCAACGACCGCCGAGCGGGTTAAGCAAGCCATCGATCGCAGAAACAAGAAGTTGATTGTCTCATTGCTCGATCACGCTGATAGTATAACGATTGAAGACGAACAGTTATGCGTCGCTTACTCAGAGCAAAACGCAGCGTTCAAGGCAAGGCTCGACACCCGCGAGAATCGGCGGGCCATCGAGGAGATCTGTAAAGAGGCGCTCGGTCAAAACGTAAGGCTTTCGGTGTCGGTAGGCGGTCAGCCGGGGCCCGAGCCAACGGAGGAAAACAAGGCGAGCACTCGCGCGAGGCAAAACGCCGAAAATGACCCAAAGCTCCGCGCTCTAAAAGACAAGTTTCGCGGAGAGATTGTCGAGGTGATTAAGCCGGACGCTTGAGTTAGGGGCGATCACGCGACACAAGGTGAACTGAGATTAGGAAGGGGACTATAGCAATGAAACTTCCAGGTGATTTCGATTTGGGACAGATGATGCAGCAAGCCAAGCAGATGCAGGAAGACATGCAGCGCGACATGAGGGAAATTCGCGTCGACGCAAGCGCCGGCGGCGGAGTCGTGCGCGTGGAGATGAACGGAGCGAAGGAACTGCTTGATCTCAAGATCGATCCCGAGGCCGCAAGCGATGTCGAGATGCTTCAGGACTTGATCGTGGCGGCGGTTAACGAAGCCTCGCGCAAGGCTGACGAAGCGATCAAAGGCAAGCTCGGGTCCAAGCTTGGCGGAATGGGTCTGCCTGACGGGATGTTCTAAGAACTCATCGCACCGGGCGCTTCGCGAGTGAGTAAGTAGGTCACCCCCACGTCAGATTTCAACCTACAGAGTTCAACCTTTGGTTGCTCCTCGGCAGTCTCAAGCGTGGCCTCTGAACGTCAAGGGGATGCTAATACTAGAGTCTAATCGCGCTTACAAACGTCCGAACCGCTCCGAGTCTGATCAATGTTAGACTACGCAGAACCGGTAACAAAACTTATCGATGAGTTCCAGCGACTTCCAGGCATCGGATACAAATCCGCGCAGCGGCTTGCTTTCTACATTCTGAAAATCAATCGCGAAGAAGCCGACCGATTGATCGCCGCAATCGCCGAAGTCAAAGACAAGATAATCTTCTGCTCGACCTGCAATAACATCACCGATGTTGACCCTTGCAGGTACTGCTCGAGCCCGGATCGAGACCGCCGAGTGCTGCTTGTAGTCGAAGAAGCACACAACCTGGTGACAGTTGAAAAGACGCGAGACTACAAGGGCCTCTATCACGTGTTGCAGGGAGCGCTGTCGCCGATCCGCGGAATCGGCCCGGACGATCTGAAGATCAAGGGTTTGCTGGAACGGCTTCGTTCGAGCGAAGTGGAAGAGATCATACTGGCCACTAACCCGAACACCGAGGGGGAGGCGACGGCAAATTATCTCTCGCGGTTGCTAAAACCACTGGGGATCCGCGTGACTCGAATCGCAATGGGCGTGCCGGTAGGGTCGGATCTGGAGTACGCCGATGAAGTGACCATGCACAAGGCACTTACTAATCGGCACGAGATGTAACAGCCCGCCGCGCCCGTGAACCTTGGTGTCTCGGAGAGCCTCCTTGTTAACCGATGTGCCCGACCAACTCTGACGTTGCGCCTGGGAGGTTGTTATGCCAAAGGCGAACTACTCCTCTTTGGGACAAACCGCAGACGTGCGAGACTTCCTAAGCCGCGTGCTCGAGAAGCGCGGAAGTCCCGACGATTTATGGGTTTTCCGTGGTCAGATCGATGCGTCCTGGGATCCCTCGCCCCAAATCGATCGTGAGGAATTTCAGACCTATCGAGAGCGGTACAAATGGACGCGAGACCGGCACGAGCGCTGGTTGCTCGAAGAGTTCAAGAAGGGCGCGCGACCGCACGCTCATCTGCCGCCCCAGGATCAGTGGGAGTGGCTTGCGCTGGCGCAGCATCACGGCTTGGCAACGCGACTCCTCGACTGGACAAGCAATCCTTTGGGTGCGCTCTACTTTGCGTGCGAGCGAACAGAAGCCAACAATGACAGCGTTGTCTGGTGTTACCACCACAGTGGCCCGCTCGCGACTCCGGGGTCAGATCCCTTCGCCATCGCCGGAATCACCGCGTATTGGCCGCCACACGTAACCCAGCGCATAACCGTGCAGGGAGGTTGCTTCACAGCGCATCCGCCGGCCGCGCGGAACGCGAAGGTGCAATGGCCCGGTGATCTTTTGCAAGTAATCATCCCGCGCGCGGAACGCCGGCGTATAAGACAGGAATTGACCCAGCTCGGCATCAGTCGCTCAACTTTGTTCCCCGATCTCGACGGTATCGCAGTAGCCACCAACCGGCGCGCCTCATCTGATAGCCCATCCGAGGCAAAGTCGACGCGCGCACGTCGTCGTCGAACGTAGGGTGACAGTTGTGTGCATTCGTTAGATTGTACGGTCGAGGAGCTGTCCGGCGTCGTTGATGATGTGGGTCGCAGAATTAATGAGAAAGGATTCCCGCTGCCGCAGATCGCCACTCTACATTAGGCTAGTCGCTCTACAAATTGTCTCCATGGCAACGACGATTCAGTTATGAATCAGTAGGTGTTATCCCCGCGCAGCATCACCGGAAGCGTCTTCAGCATGATCTTCACATCCAGCCACGGCGACCAGTTTTCGATGTAAAAGACATCCAGTCTAACCATCTCTTCAAAGTGCAACCGGTTTCTTCCGCTCACCTGCCACAGACCGGTGATCCCCGGCCGGACGTGAAACCGCGCGCGATGCCAGTCCTTATAATGCCTCACTTCGTAAGGCAGCGGTGGACGCGGCCCTACTATGCTCATTTGTCCGCGAAGCACGTTCAGGATCTGGGGAAGCTCGTCCACCGAGTAGCGCCGCATCCACCCACCGATCTTGGTCAACCGAGGATCGTCCTTGACCTTGCCGTAAATCGGCTCGGCCGACGTGCCTTGATTCGCATCCTCGCCGTTGATCGTGCGTCGCATAAGCTCGCGGTGTGCCTGGTCATCAGTTCCGTCCATCATCGAGCGAAACTTGATCATCAGGAAAACTTTCCCGTCCATCCCCACTCGCTCTTGTTTAAGAAAGATGGGTCCCTTCGATTCCATCTTTATCAGGATCGCCAGCGCAAGCCAGAACGGCCAGGTGACCAGCATGAGCCCGATCGATACGATCACGTCCATCCCGCGCTTGAGTGCTCGCTGCGAGCCCTGGAACGGCTCCTCGTACAGCTTGATCATCGGCAGCGAGCCAAGCGTAGCTATCTCGGTCTTGCCGGGCAGGCAATCATACAGATTCGGAATGACGCGATACTTGATGTGATGATCGCGCCCGCACTCCATCAGCACTTCGAACATTTTTCGCGGATGGATGCGCGCATCTGTAATCAGAACTTCTTCGACGCCGTGCCTCTTAACGAGATCGGGCAAATCGTCAAAGCTCCCAAGCACCCTGACACCTCGCCCTCGAACCTCGGCGGCGTCTTCATTCACTCGAGCGGTTACCGCCCCCACCAACCGATACCCGAGCCGCGGCCTCTCGGAGATTTCGGACAGGCACACCTGCGCCATCTCACCACAGCCGACGACTATCGTAGGTATCAGGTTTCGCTCGTTGGAGCGATACGCGCTTTGAATCAGTCGGACCGCGAATCTGGTGGTCAAGAACAGACCCATCGAGATCAGCCAGTCATACACAAACACCAGCCTCGAATAAGAGAAATCTATCGAGACGAGGTGGCCATCACGCATAGCAAATCCTTGTCGAAACAGAAACGCAACGAGAACGAGAACAAGAAACGCGAGAGTGGAAGCGTTGAGAACCTTGAAGAGATCGTTCGAGAAAGAGAACTCGCCTCTCAGCTTGTAAAGACCGTACCGGCGCAAGGCGTAAACCTTCACCACCGGTACGAACGCCAGGAAACTCAAATAAGGTTCGAACTCGTCGTGGATTCCAATCGGAAGGAATGTCTTGCGATGTCGCCACTCGAAGATGTCGGCGTGCTGGCGAAGTTTGTACGCGAAGGCAAAAGCAAGTATCGACGCTGCAATATCGATGAGGACCAGAGTTGACGCCGGCAACAGCTGCCTCATCACGCCACGCCTGGGAGTCGCTGCCTTTATCGCCTGTCGAGCTACAGCTGCCTGTTCAGACATTCCTTGCTTGATCCCTCGTGTAAAATCGACTCAACGCGTACAGCATCCACGCCTGTGACCAACGCATGTATGGAATCTTGATTGTGTAAAAGCGGCGGCGCTGAAAGTGAAAAAAGCCCGCGGAGTCTTGCAGATTGTCAATGGCCCAGGCCGCTGCCCGGTCTGCCCTCTGGCGTGCGTTAGGCGTCAGGTCGGTCATTTCCACAAACGTTATTATTGCTTGCGCGGCGCTGTGCACATCCACTGGATAGAGATCGTCATGATAGTACCCGGGGGTTGAGTCCGCAAGAAAGAATCGGTTGGAGTAAAACTCATATCCAGCCTCAACCGAAGTCTGCAAATCAGTTAGACCCAGGTAGGCGCTGATATTCCTCAGAGAAACGAGAACGAACCCGGTGTGAAAACTGTCGATCCACTCCTGCGAGCGATCGTCGCCGTAAGACCACGAACCGTCCTCTTTCTGCCGAGCGATTGTGAACCGCAAGGCGCCCTCAGCCGCCACTCGATACTCCTCTCGTCCCTCGCTCGCAAAAATTCGGGCTAATAACTCGGCCGCAAGCAAATTCACGTTATGCACTCTCGAATGATCCAGCGGCGTGTAGCTGAAACAGAACTTATCACCGTCGTTGGTGCGATTGATTCGATCGAGCAGGAACCGGCAACTGCTGCCAGCCATCTCAAATGCCCGCGAATCCTGTGTGGCTTCGTACCAGTCAAGAAACGCATGCGCCGCAAACACCGTGCACACGACATTCGGAGTACCGCGAGGTGCGAAGAACGCGCGCGACTGCCAGTCAAAGTTGTAACCCCAACACGCCTCGGAGTACTGATCGCTTCTCACCTCCTCGAGCTTCGATAGAAGATGCCTTGAGTCGCTTTCCAGTTCTTCGCCTGACTCGCCCGCAACGAGGCTCGCAGGCGTTCCTTTCTTCTGTCCACTTAGGAGTTCGATCAGCGCGCGAGCAGCCAATGCCAGCCCCTTCGGATTGAGCTCTTTTCGAATACCGAGAAGCGGCCGGAGGTTCACCGGACTGCGCTTGTTCAATTGAGTTGCGATCGTCCGAAGCGTCTTGCTGTTAAGAGTGAGCGCTCTAACCAGCGGGCTGTTCAAGCCGTCGTAGGGATCGTACCCCGCCCATCCCTCGCTGCGACAGTATCGCAAGAGCCGGGCAAGCGCTCGCTCACACTTCAGTTCAATCGCACTCTCGGCGGTCATTCATTAGGTGAGGACGACTTTGGGATCGGGAATCACTTAGTGACATCGAATGGTATTTCGACATCGATGGTTTGGGGTCTCAAACACTGCTCACTGTTGCAAGCCTGAACCGTGAGCTTTCCCTTCACGACGTAACTCCCGGTGGCAAGCGATGGCAGCGAACGAGCGTTGAACTTCAATGGCGCCTTTCCTTCATAGACCGACATCGGCTTTTCAGAAAAGGCGAATTTCTGCAGCTTCGCTTTGGGGTAGACAACTCGCCCGACGGTGAGCCCTTTGAGCGGCTGCAGCTTGAGCGCTGTTGGGATAAGAAACGACTCGGCCGGGCGATTCGAGTTGATGTGATATCCCGACTCGATGTCGATGACTACGGTGGCTTCGACGGCGGAGCCTGGTTTTATCTTGTACATCGGCTCCGCTGATCGAACTTTGACGACCCTTCCTGAGGTCTGAGCAAAAACCGCCGCGCTTATGACCCCAACTAACGCTAACACAAACACCATTCGTCTGAAATTCATCAAGCCTCCGACTATCTCGTTGCGAGCGACCAGGAAGCATGCACCGTTGTTGCATGCGAACGCCCGACGCTTGTCGCTTATCATAGATCATCAGCGCGACTGTTGCACGGTTGGAAATAGAGCCGCCACAAAATCCAAGGCGTTGAGTTTTGGGTGACAGGCCATTAGATTACTTTCAGGTGATGGCCGAAGACCTCAAAGCTCGAGTCCACGATTTCTGGCAAGCCAATCCGTGCGGGGCCAAGTTCGCCCGGTCCGAGATCGGTTCACGTGAGTTCTTCGCTGAGCAGGAGCAGCATCGCTACGCTACCGAATGGCACATACCGCAAGTTATTGACTTTGAGCGATGGTGCGGTCGCGATGTTCTGGAAGTTGGGTGCGGGCTTGGCGCCGACGCCGTGAACTTTGCCCGCCACGGAGCGCGCTACACCGGCGTCGACCTGACTGAAGCTTCTATCGAGCTCGTGCAGAGGCGGTTCGCACTCGAAGGCTTGAGCGCAGACTTGCGGACGGCCGACGCCGAGAACCTACCATTTGCCGACGACTCTTTCGATCTTGCTTATTCGCACGGCGTCCTTCACCACACGCCCGACACCCAGCGTGCAATCGACGAAGTGCATCGAGTCCTACGACCGGGTGGAACCGCAATGATCATGCTGTACCACAAGAATTCGTTTAACTACCGAGTTAACATTATGACTGTTCGACGCCTTGGCGTGCGGCTGTTGAAGTTCAAGTGGGGACCGGCTTTCGTGCATCGACTGACCGGAGAGGAAGAAGACCGCCTGCGCCAACTTCAACGGCTCTATCTTGAAGATGCTGGCGGGCTACTTTCTCGCGATCAGTTCTTGAATCAAAACACCGACGGCGCGGGGAACCCGCTGGCGCGCGTCTACACTCGAGATGAGGCGGCGGCGATGTTCTCGAAGTTCGGCGATGTCAGGACAGAAACTCATTTCCTAAACAAACGCTGGATTCCATTGGTAGGGAATTTCATCCCGCGGTCGGTTGAAGGGCGCCTGGCTTCATCGATGGGTTGGCACTTGTGGATCACCGCGAAAAAATAAAGTCGTTAAAGTCATCCGGCCATCAGGATGACATTTGATCAAACAGGATACTTACAGAGTAGTAGATCGCGTCGAGCTTGCAAATAGCGATGAAAGATCAATCGTCGAAGCTGCTCCGCTCGACGCGCTCTCTGCTGCAGCAAAGCATGCGAGGCTTGTTGCGGTAAGCGATTCGATACTGATCGGCGCCCTGGCGCCCGTTCGCACGGCATCCAGGAACGCCCCTAACTCGGCAGCATGACCTTTGTCCTGACTGCCGCCCCCAAGCTTTGAGGATTTGCCGCCTCGAATGAACACGCCGCTCTTGAAGTCGTCGATTCGGGCAACGCTCCGATCGCAGAAGATCTCCACGTGCTCCTTCGGAACCGAATTGTCTCCGCTTGCCGTGTAGACGATCGAGGCTACTGATCCATCACTCAAGCCCAGCGAAATGATCACGCTGTCATCTATAAGCCCTGCCGATTGAGGGCGAGGCACCGCGGTCGCGGTTACTCGCTCAGGCAATGAGTTGGTAAGAAACTGAGCGAAGTCGATGAAGTGACAGACTTCGCCGATGATCCGGCCGCCGCCCTCGGTCGCGTCGTGAGTCCAATGCTCGGCGGGCAACTGGCCCGCGTTCACGCGGTAAAGAATCGTCATTGGCCCGGAGCGCTTTGAGAGCCGCGCTTCGAGCTCGCGCGCAATCGGCGCGAACCGGCGATTGTAGCCCACCATCAACAAGCCTTCGGACTCGCGCGCCGCCGAGACAACCTCGCGAAGGTCGTCGATGTTTGTCGCAAGCGGCTTTTCGACAAACACGTCTTTGCCCAACGCGAGAGCTTCCGCCGCCATCTTCGCGTGTGAGTCGTGACGAGTGGCAATAAAGACTATCTTCGAGTCTTCGTCCCTCAGGATTTCCTGATAGTCGGTAGTCGGGTATGCGAAGCCGAATTGTTCGCCCGCGTTCATGGCGCTGAGTCCTGTGGCAGCCACGACGCCTCGGAGCTGAACCTTTGCCGCTCGTTTGACTATCGGCAACAGCACGCCGCGCGCGAAGTTCCCCGCCCCGATAAAGCTCACACCGAGTTCTCCGGACGCGGCGGCTCGCGCGCGCGGAAGCTGATCCGAGGTCGCTGTCTCCGTGACGTCGGGATACTCGAGCACCACGCCGCAGCAACGTTCAACATCACGATTCAAGATCAGGTTGTAAGCTTCCAGCGCGTCGGCGACTTTGAACCGATGAGTAGTCAGCGGGTCGGTTTTGATCTTGCCTTCAGCGACAAGCCGCAGGAACGCTTCCATGTTTCGCTTCTCGGTCCAGCGCACATAACCGATCGGGTAGTCGATTCCCTTCTCTTCATAGCTTGGGTCATACCGCCCGGGACCGTACGAGCGCGAAAGTCTCAACTCGAGTTCCTTTGCGTAGAAGCTGTGGCGCGGGACATCCATTCCAACGAGTCCCACGACGATGACTCGCGCCCGGTCGCGTGCGAGCTCTGCCGCAAGCTCGATCGGTTCGCTCGATTTGGTTCCGGCAGTGATCAACACGCAATCGACTCCGCGCCCTTCAGTCAGCGCCTCACAAGCGGCCCTGGCAGTTTGGTCGTCGATCGCCGTCGAGTCGGCACCCGATGACTTTGCGAGCTCGCACGCCGCCGCGTCGATGTCTACACCGAGCACCCGACAACCGGCCGCTTTCAGCAATTGAACGGCAAGCTGCCCAACCAATCCCAACCCGATGACCGCCACCGACTCGCCTAATCTAGGCTCGGCCTGGCGCACTCCCTGGAGCGCGATTGCGCCGACAGTAGTGTAAGAGGCGGCATCGAGCGAAACACCGTCGGGAACTTTGCAACAGAGATTCTTGGGGACGAATATGACTTCGGCGTGAGTGGCGTATCCTCCACCAGCACAGGCTACGCGGTCACCGGCGCGAAACTCATGCACGTCGCTTGAAACCGCCGTCACAACACCGGACGCGCTGTAGCCAAGCGGCGCCAACTTGGTCAACCGCGCTTTGACTTTTTCGTAGGTGGATCGAAGGCCTTCACGCTTGAAGGTGTCCACCACCTGACGCACGAGGTCCGGCCGTTCGCGAGCTTTGCCGATCAGCGAGCTTTGCGCGGTTTCGACGATCGTGCGTTCGGTGCCGGCGCTTATGAGAGACCATGCCGTCCGTACCAGCACACCACCCTGCCGAAGCGCCGGAGGCGGAAGCTCCTCGACCTTCAACTCACCGGTCCGGAAGTTCTGAACGACTTGTTTCATGGGCAGTTGTCAGTTGCTAGTTGCTAGTTGTCAGTTGTCAGTTGCCGCTTGATTCAACGTGAAACGAACTGGCAACTGGCAACTGGCAACTGCTT
>DATMCM010000214.1:0-10653 GCA_035558335.1 Blastocatellia bacterium
GACGACTGCCGAAAATCCGCCGCCTGGGAAATCGATGAATTTAATAGTGGCTCGATTAGCCTGATCTACGGTAACGCGGATTTCCGATGACTTCAGCGGACCAAGGTATTTGTCCTTTAAGGTGTCGAAATATCTGAGCAATGCCTTTAGGCTATGGTCGTCTTTAGCGGGACGGGCGACTCTTGGCTCTGCAGAGATCTGAATTCTGTAGAGCATATCTGTATCAAACACTCCGGCATCCGGAATGGCAGCAAATGTAAGAGCAATGACGACTTTTTCGCCACCGTCGGTGTCATCGCTGGGAAAGCCGAAGAGATCGTAAAGATCGGCTGCGCTGACATCGATATCCGAGAAGATTGAGTTGACCGCGTTGGGATCGTTGTGATCGGCCACGAGGTTGCCTCTTTTTCACCCAGAAGGACTTTTTCGGGTGGTTAGCCATTCTGGCCGGCGCTGGAACAGGAGTCTGAATGTGATCTCGATATCGCAGATCTGATCAACGCGCGCCACTATACTATCGTGGGTCATGCCTGTCAATAGAGCAGGAAAACCAGGCTGCAGCCCCGTAGATTCATGGAAGTTGAAGGGTCTCGATCGTGTATGCGGGCACGAGCACTTGCCGAGTTTGAATCTAACTAAGACAGTTTCTGAGCCTCAGAATGGAGAGCGGTGCAGCTCGATCACCTGTGCAATTGGTCGGCCACTCCCACATGTTTGTCGCCTGAGATTTAGGGTGGCCACCTGCGTTTAAGGAAGCTTGGCCGCAAGGACATCGACCTTCTCGATGACCGGCGGTTGCGACAAGAGGTCGGCCGCGCTGGCCATAAGCGCCGCGGCGACGCGCCCGGTGAGATGAGCCTGGCGGCCTGAGTCGTCCGGGAAGGCGTCAAAGATTCCGAACGTCGATGGTCCCATGCGGATTGCGAACCACGCCGTGGTCGCCGGTTCCTCCTGGACGATCGCCAGGCCGCTGCGGAGGAAGCTTTCGACCTCCGCTTCTTTTCCTGGCTTTGCTTCGAGTCGAACCAATAGGGCTACACTAACCATCGTTGTCTCCTTTCAGTGTTGCTGTCGAACTCTGACCGCTCCTGTACTCGGCGGAGCCCGCTGAAGCGGGATCGCGAACTCGAGGCCTATCAAACCAGTCCTGGAGCGTTCGCTTGTATCTCGCCGTTCTGCTCAGCTTCTTGGCGGCTCAGACACCACCCTCTGTTTCCGTTCATCAAAGTACAAAACGCGACCTTCGCGATACGACTGCACACTCATCCCGATCGTGACCATCGCCTTGTAAGCAGTCAACGCGTCCAGCACCGGCTTTTCCCGCGTGCGCACGCAGCGCAGGAAGTTCTGCATGTGGTCCTCGCGAGGCTCGCAGTTCAGCTTGATCTCGGTCGCGCCGTACTTCTCTTCCCACTTCAGCTTGACGATGTGTTGGGGCGTGACCGTGATGTAATCGACCTTGTCCTCGAATCGCCCGTTCGGGACCATCATTATCGTTCCTTCGTGTCCCCGAATCAGCCCCGGTATGTGAGTCTCGTTCGCCATCGACGAGCTCAGCACAACGGAATGACCCTGCGCGTAGTCGGCGGTGAGCATGAACGTGTCGGGCACTTCGCGCTCGTCTTTAAAAACGTAGATTCCGCCCGAGGCCATCACCCGATATGGAAACTGAGCTTCGCCCCAGCAGATGTTCATCGGCGCCATCACGTGATAGAACAAGTCGGTAGCGATCCCGCCCGAGTAGTCCCAGTACTTGCGGAAGCGGAAAAAGCGATCCGCGTCATACGGGCGCTTGGGCGCGTCGCCAAGCCACATCTTCCAATCGATGAAGTCGTCGCCCTTGCCGTTTGGTCCTGCAGCCGCGTCGATCGCCCAGTTCCATTCGCCTTGCGTCGAGTTGCGATGATAAGAGCCCTGGCTCATTATCAAACGGCCGATCATCCCGTCTTGAATCGCCTTGCGAGCCTTCCACCATTGATCCGAGCTTGTAGTCTGCGAGCCCACTTGCAGAATGCGATTCTTCTCTTTCACCTTTTCGTAAACGAGCCTCGCTTCGTTGACGGTGTGAGTCATCGGCTTTTCGAGATAGACGTCTTTGCCTCGGTCGAGCGCTTCGATCGCCATTCGCGCATGCCAGTGATCGGGCGTTGCTATGATCACCGCGTCGATATCCTTGCGTTCCAGGACCTCGCGATAGTCGAGGTAGCCGGCACAACCCGCTTTCTCTTTCGCCTGGTTCAAGCGCTTGACGTAGACGTCCGATACGGCGACGACCTTGGCTTGAGTCGCTGGCTGCTCGCCGGTCTTCATTACCCACTCGAGCAAGCCTCGGCCTCGTCCGCCGACGCCGATCAATCCGACATTGATTTGGTCGTTGGCGCCGATTATCCGCGCGCTGGCGTTGCCGGTCCGCCCCAGTGCGCCGATGGCAGCGCCCGCAGTAACCGCGGTTTTCACAAAGTCTCTACGATTGATCTTTGAGTATGACATCGCTTGTTGTCTCCTGGCTGTGCTTGGTAAGACTCCCGGTCTGTTGATGAGCTTCAGATCGCGGGCAAATTTATGACACACCCAGCAATCAACATCAAGACGAATCGTAGACAACCAAACGCGTCGATAAAGATACAAAGAAGTCGCCGAATGGAACGTCGATTCGTTGTGAGTGCACTGAGAGTCGGGATGATTATGTTTAACCACCAAGACACAAAGCCACTAAGAAAACTTCTGGCCTCCTTTCTTTGTGTCTTTGTGCCTTTGTGGTAATTCCGGTGGCTTTTTTGACTTGCTTCGAAGCGCGCCATATAATCCCGCCCGACTGTGGAGGCGGTCTCAAATAATGCGACTGCGTGTTGCCTGTTTTTTGCTCTTGCTGGTGCTCAGCGCGCCGCTTGCCGCTTGCAGCCGAGCTTCCAAAGCCAGCAGTTCACCAACCCAACCGGCGACCATCGACTGGAACGACTCCGACGGCGACGGCATTCCCGACGGCGCCGAGCTGCGCTCGTTCGAAGACCGTCAGAGCTTTGTTAGATGGTTTACTGCAATCGCCGAGATGCAGTTTTACCACGTGAGCCCTGAATGGACCGCGAGTCAAAGAGACTGCGCCGGGCTCGTTCGATTCAGTTGGAGAGAGGCTTTGCGGCGCCACGACCGGCCGTGGTTTCAAAAGATGGGAGTCGAGTACGAACCGGTCTCACCCGACGTGCGCGCGTTTACCCTTGAAGAAAACCCGCTGCGCGAGAAGTTGTTTCGCACAGACTTCGGAGCATTTCAAGAAAGCGATCTCGCGTCAAACAAGTTCTCGGAGTTCGCCGATGGTCGCACCTTGAAGAACTTCAACAGCGTGTTGGTCAGCCGCGACCGCCGGCGAGCTCAGCCGGGTGACCTGTTGATCTTTCATCAGCCCTGGGTCGGGAAGTATCCCTATCATCTGATGATCTTCATCGGGGAGGCCCGACACGCCGGCGAGGGCGCCGCGGACTGGGTCGTTTATCACACCGGCGCTTCGCCGTCGGATGAGGGCACGGTAAAGAAAGTCAGGCTCTCGGTTCTGGACCATCACCCGGACAAGAGATGGCGGCCAGCTGAGAGCAATCCGAATTTCCTGGGCTTCTACAGACTGAAGATTCTTAGTTGAGACATGGAGCGCGAGAACTTATGAAGCTTCGAAACAGATTCACGACTGCGACGGTGTACATTGCGGTGGTCATTGCGACGGTTTACCTTGCTGGGGCGCGCACGGATGCGCAGGGCGAAAACGCGGGGGCCAATGCGCAAACCAGCCAGACCGCGGCGACCTACAAGCCGTACTTCTCGCTTTCCACAAACCGGACTTACAGCACAGCCGACAAGGCGCGGGTATGGATCAACTACGTCGGCGTTGAGCATCTGGACTTTCGGGTTTATCACGTAGACGACCCGGTGAAGTTCTTCAAGCGGCTCGCCGAACCTCACAAGATGGGCGAGCAGGAGAAGCTCGAGGTCGCGGCTTCGATCAAACAGACTCCATCGTTGATCGAGAAGATTCGTGAGTTCAAAGTCTCGGTCTACAAGTCGCTCAAGAACTATTTTCGTTCGCAGCTTCGTCGCGAGTCGCGCGAATCGCTCACGCAGAAGTTTCGCGGTGAAGGCGACCGGCTGCCTATTAACGTCGCCGACTTCGCGCGAGTCCCGCTGTTCAACCCCGACCAGCTTGTGAGCAGTTGGCGCGAAAGGCTTCAGCCTCTGGACAGCTTCTACGATGCGCGAATGGTGATGCTCGGCCGTCGCGATCCCGGCGTGTACCTGATCGAAGCGGTCAACGGCGACCTTCGCGCTTACACGGTCGCAATCGTCACCGACCTGACCTTGATCAACAAGACTACGCCCGGCGGCGAGATGCTGGTGTTCGCCGTAGATCGCCAGAGCGGGGAGCCGCGAGAAGGAGTTCAGGTCGAGATAGCGCAGAACAAAACCACCGTCGGCAAAGGAACGACCGACAAGAATGGAATACTTAAGACGCGCGTTGAAACTCCGAAGCGGCAACAACCGGTGCACCCCTCAGACGTCGACCCGGAGGCCGAGCAGGAGGAGAGCACCCACAAATCATATCTGGTGATGGCCAGTCATCACGATCACTTTGCGATCTCGGACTTGCAGCCGTATTACTTTGGACAATACGGCGGAGAGGGCGACGGCGAAGGTGACGAGGGGGGCGGGGAGAATGACGCTCAAAGCGCCGGCGTGACCGGCTACATCTACACCGATCGCCCGGTCTATCGTCCCGCGCAGAAGGTGTACTTCAAGGGCATCCTCCGCCGCCAGGGCGAGGCCGGTTACGAGGCGGTGACCGGTCCCGTCGACATCACCATCGAAGACCCGAACAGCGGCAAGGTCCTTCAGAAGAGCTCGACGCTTTCGGCGCGCGGCACATTCAGCGGCGAAGTGGACATCGCGGCGGGTGCCCCGCTTGGAAGCTATCGCATCATCGCTCGAGCCGGCTCCGCAAAGACTACCAGCTATTTTGAAGTCCAGGAGTATAAGAAGCCCGAATACAAAGTCAACGTGACCACGCCTAAGAAATTCGTGCCCGTCGGAGACAAGGTCAAGTTCACCGTCGAGGCTCGCTACTTTTTTGGTGAGCCGGTTACAAAAGCGGACGTGACCTACTACATCTATCGCAGTCCGTACTATCACTGGTGGGATAGCGACGAAGAGGAAGGTGAAGCTGACGACTCTGAAACCCAACAGGATGAGTACGGTTACGGGAACGACATGGTCAAGGACGGGCAAGCGACGCTGAACGCCCAGGGCAAGCTCGACGTCGAGTTCGAGGTGCCGAAGCCCGATGAGAAGAGCCCGTACGATTACACCTATCGCCTCGAAGCTCAAGTGACCGACGAAGCGCGGCGAACGATCGAAGCTCGAGCGAGCGTCGTCGGAACCCGGGGCGCTTTCATCGGCAGCATCCACACCGACCGCTATGTCTATTACGAAGGCGACAACGCGAAGATTCAGGTGCGCACGACGGATTACGAAGGCCGCCCGGTGGAAGCATCGGTCACCCTCGGGTTTGTAAACCGAAGTTGGGAGCGCGTCGAAAAGGAAGACGTTGCAGGCAAGAAGCGTTACGAGTACGTCTCGCACGACACGAACCTGACCTCGGCGGAACTCAAGACCGATCAACACGGAACGGCCGTCTACGAGTACCAGGTCCCGGCGCCCGGCTCGGTCATCGTTACGACTACTATTAATGATGGCAAGAATCGATTTGTATCGGACACCGGTTATCTCTACGTGGCCGATCGGAAGAACCAGTGGTCTGATTGGGCTTACCAGGATTACGGAGCGATCAAGCTTATTCCGGATAAGAAATCCTATCAGCCCGGTGAGACCGCGCACGTTTTGGCGATGTTGCCGACTGACAAAGCTCATTTACTGGTGACGACGGAGTTGAGCGGAGTGATGACCGCGCGGCACGTCGAAGCACCCGCTCGTGCGGTGATGATCGATGTTCCCATCGAGTCGCGCTACGCGCCTAACGTGTACCTCGCGGTCGCATACGTTCGAGACGGCGATATGTACACGCACGACCGTCTGCTGAACGTGCCCGCGCGAAACAAATTCCTGAACATAGAAATCCTCGCGGACAAGAAGGAGTACAAGCCTCGCGAGACGGCGCGGTACACGATACTGGCTCGCAACAACGACGGCTCTCCGGCTTCGCAAGCGGAAGTAAGCATGGGCGTAGTCGATGAAGCCATCTACAGCGTCAAGCCGGATCAGACTCCCGATATTCGCAAGGCGTTCTACGGGCGGCGTTACAACCAGGTTCAGACGAGCTTTACGATCTCGTACTACTTCACCGGCTTCTCGGGCGACAAACCGCTCAACCTGGCTTCCAACAAGCCGTCGTATCAACTGGCCGACTTCAAAAACGAAGGCCAGTATGCCGAGCCGACGATTCGAAAAGACTTCAGGGATACGACTTTCTGGCAGCCGGACATCGTAACCGGCCCCGACGGCAAAGCGACTGTCGAGGTCAAGCTGCCCGACAATCTGACAACGTGGCGTGCAACCGCGCGAGCTGTGACCGCCGACACGCGGGTGGGCTCGGCCATCGTGAAGGTCGTCTCGCGCAAGGACCTGATCTTGAGGCTCGAGACGCCGCGTTTCTTGACCGAAGGCGACACGGTGACTTTGTCGGCCATCATTCACAACTATCTCGATTCGGCGAAGGCTACGAAGATCTCGATCGAGGTGACCGGCGCGAAACTTCTGGACCAGGCAGTGTCGACAGTCACCATCAACAAGCAAGGCGAGCACCGCGTCGACTGGCGCGTTGCGGCTAACGATGTCGGCGAGATCAAGCTGCTGGCAAAGGCGCTCACCGACACCGAATCCGACGCCGTCGAGGTTCCTCTCGAAGTGGTGCCGCACGGACTCAAGCAAGCGGCGGGCGGAGCTACTACGATCTCCGATGACAGCGCCGACAAGACCATTGCTCTTGATCTGCCTTCGAATGCTCACCCCCAGGCAAGGTCGCTTCGCATCGAGGCGACGCCTTCTGTGGCTGGAGCTGTGCTGGGCGCGCTCGATTATCTGACCAGCTATCCGTACGGCTGCACGGAGCAGACCATGTCGAGCTTCCTGCCCAACGTGATTGTCTCCCAGACGCTGAAGGACGTTCAGACGGCTTCGATACGCGGCTCGAACGATCTTGCGAAGAAGGTGCAGCGCGGGCTCGATCGCCTGTACGGGTTCCAACACGTGGACGGCGGCTGGGGTTGGTGGAAGGATGACAAGACCGATCCGTTCATGACGGCTTATGTGATCGACGGATTGACCATGGCGACCCGCGCGAGTTACTCGGTCGATCAGGCGCGAATCGCGCGCGGGCGCGAGAAGCTCAAGCAAATGATCGAGGCCCGCACCGAGGATGGAAAACAGATCGACGGCGAGTCGCGGGCATATATGGTGTACTCGCTGATCTCGAGCGGAGACGCGAATGCGCGCTATCTGGACGAACTGTTCGCCAAGCGCGGCGAGTTGCAGCCTTACGGGCGGGCATTACTCGCGCTTGCGTTGAAGTCGCGCTCAGACAATCGCGCGAAGCAGGTTGCGAATGAAATCGAGAGCTCGGCTCGGGCGAACGAATTCGACGCGCATTGGGAGTCGCGGCGACGCCCGATGCTCGACTTCAGCGAACAGAACGACACGGAAGCGACCGCGCTCTCGCTGAAAGCTCTTTCGTTGATCTCACCCTCGAGCCAGCTTCAACCCAAGGCCGCTCGATGGCTGGTTGTGAACCGTAATAACGGTTACTACTGGGATTCGACCAAGCAAACGGCTTTCGCGATTATGGGTTTGATCGACTACGTAAAGGTGAGCAAGGAACTGGCGCCGGACTACTCGCTCGAGGTTTATATCAACGGCGAGCAGGTGCTCAGCCGTCGCGTGACCCCGGGTGATGCAAAGAGTGCCCAGGCATTTCTTGTTGAGCGAAAGGGGAGCAGCGTCGCGGGGGCAAATCAGATCAGAATCGTGAAGAGCGGAAAGGGGATGCTTTATCTTTCGACAACCGCAAGCTACTTCACTCGCGAGGATGATGTAGCCGCAAACGCCTCGCCGGATCTAAGGCTCAGTCGCGAGTATCTCCGGCTGAAGATTGTAGGAACCGAAGGTGAGGCAAAGTGGTCGGTTGAACCGCTTCGGGGCGAGCTTCATTCGGGCGATTTGATTGTGTCGAGACTTCGAGTGCAGGGCGCGCACGGGCAGTACATGATGATAGAAGATCCAATACCCGCCGGCTGCGAACAAGTCGAGCGAGTGAGCGGCATCGATCTGGACTACACGGGGCTTGGGTCATATCGCTGGACTGATTGGTACAATTCACGCGAGTTCCGCGATCAAAAGACGGCGCTGTTTGTTGACTACTTCGACGGCGATGCTACGTTTCAGGTCGCGCTGCGAGTCGAGGTGCCGGGCGAGTTCAAGATCGCTCCGGCGCGGGCCGAGCTGATGTACAAGCCTACGGTGCAGGCCAACACATCGAGCGGGCGTATGACGATACTTGATAAGAAGTAACGAACCATTGAGCCAAGGACGCAATTCCCGCATGTCACAGTCGGGAAGGTGGGCTTGCCCCCGCGAGGTGTTGTGGCCTGATATCCCAGTAGGATTTCTGTTTTCAGCGGGGGCAAGCCCACCTTCCCAACTGTGACATGCGAGAGAGTCACTTCGGGCCGAGTAGCACCAAGGGTTAACCGATGATCAAAGACGTGTTCAACGCAATTGCATCTGCCGCGAGAAGGCTGCTCCGGAGCTGGCGCGTGATTCTGATACTGCTGGTGCTCTATCTGGCGATGCTCGGTTCGGTGTACCTGTTCTTCTCGACGCGCGAGGCGACGGTCTCTCAGCTGCTGGTGAGTCTGGCGCTGGTAATCGTTACGCCGGTATTGTGGCTGGTCATTCAGATGATTGCAGTCAGGTACGAGAGCGAAGACCATGCGGGCAAGCTTCTGCTTCGCTCGCTTGCAGAATTCTGGAAGCTCGCGGTAATAGTGCTGCCGCTCGTTATTCTGATCGGTGTGGCCGTCTACTATCTCGGGAGCATTGAGGTCAAATCGGTGCAGGAGACTGTTCGATCTGTTGCAGCGCCTCGTCGCGTGCCCGGCCCGCGAGTGCCGACGGTGACTTCAACTCCCTGGCAAGCGGTAGCTTTCTCAACCTTGCAATACCTGTTGACAGGTTTGGTGCTGCCGCTCGCGTCGATTCATTTGTGGGTCGAGGCTGCGAACAATGGGTTGAAGAAAGCGTTCCGGACGTCGGCTCGCACAATAGCACATGCGTTTGCGCCGCGAAGCTTTTTGACTTACGCGATCGGGTTCGTGGTGTTTGCGATCATTCCTTACTTCCTCGTCACCAGGCGAACTCCGATCACCAGGCCGTGGCTTGATGTCTCACTGTTTGGCGCTCGGTTGGGGCTTGCGGCTCTGCTCTCGCTGATCGGATGGGTTGTTACGGTCGGCGCGCTGACCAGGCTCGCGACGAGTGAACGACCAACGGTCGAACAGACCAGCCAGAGCCGCACAAACCAGGGGACCGAGCATGTGCCGGCTGAAACGTAGCTGGCGAGGCGTATTCCCAGCCTTTGGCGCGCTTTGTTTGGGCGCGGCCCTCTCCACAGCTTGCGCTCGCCAATCGCCGAACACCGAAGCCGCCCCATCGATCGGCAAACCGGTTGTCGCAAACCCTGCCGAAGTCGATCGTGCATTACAGCAAGCTGCGATTGACGCGCTCGGCGACCTGGAGGGCGCGGTTTTGGTTATGGACCCGCTCACCGGGCGCTTGCGAGCTGTCGTCAATCCTCGACTCGCCTTCGAACAAGCGTTTCCGCCGGGCTCATCAATCAAGGTGTTTACCGCACTCGCAGCGATGCGGCTCGGCTTGATCGACAGGGAAACGAGGATGTTGTGCCCGGGGAGATACAAACGCAACGGCATCGACATCGTCTGCTCTCACCCGAAGAGCAAGACTCCGTTCAACGTCGGACAGGCCCTTGCTTACTCGTGCAATTTTTTCTTCGCATCGGTTACCGAACGATTGAGCGCCAGCGCGTTCAATTCGACGCTTGCGCAATTTGGGTTTGGCGCTCGGACCGGCGTGAACTCAAGCGGCGAGTCGGCGGGGAGCATTCGCGCCGGCGAATGGCAAATCAAGGATGCGCTTGGAGAGGGAGACGGCTTGCTGGCGACGCCGCTTCAGATGCTGACGGCTTATGCGGCGATGTTCAACGGAGGACATCTGTTTCGACCGCGACTCTCCGAAGCGGAAGGCTTCGCGCCCGAGGAACGTGCGACGATAAACATCGACGCCACGCAGGTTCGCGCGTTGGTGGGCGGATGTCGAGGCGCGGTCGAGTACGGCACAGCAGACATAGCGAGAATGGCTCAGCTACCGCTGTTCGTCTTCGGTAAGACTGGGACATCGACGGACAGCAATGGTTTTAGACGGCAAGGCTGGTTTGTATCGCTTGCAGCAGATGCGGACCAGTCCGCCGGAGTGTTGCCGACATCACTTCGATTGGCGGTGCTGGTGTTCGCGAGACGCTCGCACGGCTCCGAATGCGCGGAAGTTGCGCGAAAGGTGCTTGATGCGTATGTGAAGCTCGACGTT
>DATMCM010000215.1:0-6953 GCA_035558335.1 Blastocatellia bacterium
GTAATCGGCGGCGTACGCAGCTATCGACAGCCGCGGGTAGATCTGCAACAGCTCGAGGCTGCTGCGTTCGAGGCTGACCGAAGAAATATCAACAGGCAGGTAATGAAGAGAGCTTTGCCGTTTGAGCAGCGCCTCGATAAGGTAGCGAGTCTTTTCGGCGCTGCCGCTTCCAAGCTCGATCAGGCGGGCGGGTTTGCTCACCTGGGCAACGATCTCGTCCGCATTATCGCGCAGGATCTCTCTCTCGGCGCGGGTCAGGTAATACTCGGGAAGGCGACAGATCGCTTCGAACAATTGCGACCCGAGATCGTCGTAGAAGTATTTCGGCGAGAGCGATTTTTGCGAGGCGGTCAGTCCAGCCCGTACTTCTTCAGCAAAGCTGGTGACGTCGCGTCCATCACTCAATCCTCTCAGTGCGAATCGATCAGCGGCGGTTGAAACAGTTTGCGAGACCATCCTTCTCTCTCCAGGGACTTCAGTCGGCGTAACACCTCATTGGTTTTCGAACACGATCGGTTAAATTCGTTACTACGACTGTGACGAGCAACTCGGATGCCACTCGCTCGCGAAACAACCTGCAAATGCTATATTACTTTATTGCAATGCGCCAACTGTTGGGGAAGTCATGTCAAATCAATTTAATGCCGACCAGATCGCAAGCCTGATGGACGAGTCGCGCCGGCATACTCGCCGCTTGATGAGTCTGGTGATCGAGGAAGCCGACTTGCGACGCTCGCCGGGCTCGGGGTTTCGCCCGATTCTCTGGCACCTCGGTCATGTCGGCGCTTTCGAGGGCTACTGGATTCTTCAGAGAGTCAAAGGCGACCCGGTCATTTCAGCACGCTACGATGAGATATTCGATCCGATCAAGACGCCGCGCGAGGATTCAACAAACCTGCCGCCGATCGCCGAAATCGAAAGCTATCTCGATCACGTTCGCGAAGAGGTGCTGAGCTTTCTTTGGAAGGTGAGACCAGAACAAGATCCGCTGATCCGAGACGGATACGTCTTCGATATGGTCATCGAGCACGAGTATCAACACCAGGAGACAGTCGCGTACTTGCTTCAGATGCTCGACCCGAAACTGAAGCGAATGGCGGAGACTTCGGTCCCCGCAAGCGGTGAGCAGTCGGGTGATCCCAACAAGCAGCACGAAGTTCGCGGCGCGGCCGGAGTAGGATCTCGGCTGCCTCGGATGTTAAGCGTCGAGGGCGGAGCGGTTGAGATGGGCGCGGACGGCTCCACATTCGCTTACGACAACGAGAAGCCCGCGCACACGGTCGAGCTTGCAGACTTTCGCATCGATGCTTACCCGGTCACTGCCGGCGAGTATGCGGAGTTCATTGAAGCGGGAGGCTATCGTACTCGCTCGCTTTGGAGCGATGAGGGTTGGGAATGGAAAGAGACCAACCACGTAAAGTGCCCCGAGTACTGGTCACGTTCCGACGCTCGGCACGAAACACGTTGGCGCGTGCGGGAGATGTTTGAAGACACCGCCATGCGCACCGATCACCCGGTCACTGGAGTGAGTTGGTACGAAGCCGACGCGTACGCTCGATTCGTTGGCAAGCGCCTGCCCACCGAAGCCGAATGGGAGAAAGCCGCGTCGTGGGATCCGCAGGCGGGTCGCAAGCGACGCTTCAGTTGGGGCGATCAGCTCAGCGATAACGGCAACTTCGGCTTTCACAACTGGGGTACGACTTCAGCCGGAAAGTATTCGCAAGTCCCGAGCGCTTACGGGTGCATCGATATGAGCGGCAACGTGTGGGAGTGGACGGCGAGTAAATTCGAAGGCTATCCGGGCTTCAAAGCATTTCCCTATCCCGAATACTCTGAGATTTGGTTCGACGGCAATCATCGAATCTTGAAAGGCGGTTCGTGGGCTACGCGGTTGTCGTTGCTCAGGTGTTCGTTCAGAAACTTCTGGCGCCCTCAATTTCGAATTGCCTTTTCGGGTTTCCGCTGCGCCGCTGATTGATATGGCGCAGGCTTTTAACTCTGCGAGTATGGAGTTTGTGTGGGACTCGTGGTCGCTCTCTCCCAATTGCCAGCAGCCCTTATGCAATCAATGTTGTCTATCGGATTCAGAAAGTTGACAGATAGGGTAATAAGCACTAGATTGGGCGAGCTTGATCGAGACACCTAATAGCTTCAGGGACTAACCTAACACCTCTTAGTAACTTTCGTAGTGACTCGGAGTATCAGTTTGTTCCCAGAACTCTCCAAGTACAAGATTCTCGAAAAAATCGGCGCAGGCGGTATGGGCGAAGTCTTCAAGGCCATGGACACCCTGCTTATGAGGACAGTCGCGATCAAGGTGATAGCAAAGAAAACCAGTTCGCAATCTGACGCCGATTTGCGGTTTCTGCATGAAGCGCGCGCCGTATCACACCTGAATCATCCGAACATCATAACGATTCATGAAATAGTTCGATCGGTTGAGCATGACTACATCGTAATGGAGTACGTTAAGGGCAATAGTCTGCGTGAATTGATGGATAGCGGTGCTATGAGGGCCGACAAGTCCCTCGAAATCGCTATGCAAATCTGTGATGGTCTTTCGGAAGCTCACTCGCGAGGAATCATACACCGCGATATTAAGCCCGAAAATATCTTGATAAACGAACGGGGCCTGGTTAAGTTGCTCGATTTCGGGCTGGCGAAAAGAATCGGGGCCTTCGACGCTGACCAGGACGGGTTGACTCATATCAAGAGTCTGACTCAATCCGGAGCGATCGTCGGAACGATCTCTTATATGTCGCCCGAACAGTTGCGCGCAGATAAACTAGACGAGCGCACGGACATTTTCTCATTCGGCATTATCCTTTACGGGATGATCACCGGAAAGCATCCGTTTTCCGGAAAGAGTCCATTAGACGTGGCGGCCTCGATATTAAAAGATGACGTAGTCAAACCGACGACACTGCTTCCAGGAATGCCAGGCGAGGTTGCCCTGGTTGCGCTGCGATGTCTGCAACGAGACGTTGATAAACGATTCGATTCCTTCGCCGAAATAAAAGCGGAACTAACGAGGATCAATCGAAGACTTTTTTTCAAAGCGGGCACTGACGAACCCACCGTAGAGTTGCCATCTCTCACTGAGGAACTCAAAACGCCCAGTCCGGTTGAGCCAAAGACGGCATTGCGTCCGCTTGAAGTGCTCACGATTCTCGTGTTGCCGCTGGAAGATGTTAGCTCTTCGGAAGAGGGTTCACACATAGGCGTGGGGCTTGCTCACGCGATAAGAACAAGCCTCGCCAAAATCAGTGGGCTTTCGGTGTTATCGAAGTCGGCCAGCGCCGGCCGCATCGATCAGGCCGGCGGCGAAGCGCGGAAGGTGGCCAGAGAGCTTGGCGCAACAATCCTGCTAGAAGGCGAGGTGGTACGTTCGGGCCAGGTGATCGAAGTCATGGCGAGGCTTACAGATTGTCAGAGTAACCGCATTATTTGGGGAGACCAATATCGCGGAGACATTTCAAATCTGTTCAGCATTCAAGACGGAGTGTGCGCCGACGTTGCGGCTGCGCTGAAAGTGAACATACCGATTGAGTCTCGCAACAGGATGGCTCAACCCGCCACAACCAACATCGCCGCATTTGAGTATTACTCGAAGGGGCGTGCCCTTATTGAGCGGTACGATATAAAGGAAAACGTCGAGCAGGCGATTCTGATGTTTGAAGAGGCGGCAAGGCTGGACCGAAGTTTCGCTCTGGCGCACGCCGGGCTGTGCGAGGCTTACTGGCAAAAGTATGCAGGGTTCGCTCGCGAAAACATGTGGGTAGAGCGGGCAATCGCGGCGGGAGATCTCGCGCTGGTTCTCGATCCGCACCAGGCCCAGGTTCATATCTCTCTCGGAATCATCTACAAAGCAACCGGAAATCTGGAAAGAGCCATTCAGGAGTTCGAGCGTGCCGTCGCATTGCAACCGATGAGCAGCGACGCTCACAGGTGGCTCGGCAGATGCTATCAACGAAAAGGCGATCTGGATCGCGCCGTTAAGTACTTCGAAAAAGCGATCCAGATCCGTCCCGGCTTCTGGGAAAGCTATCTGATGCTCGGGATCTGCTATTACATTTTTGGGCGCTATAAGGACGCAGCCGAACAATTCCGTCAGCTCATTATTATTCAGCCTGATAGCTATCAAGGCTATGACAAGCTGGGAGGGATTTACATATTGCTGGGGCGCTACGAAGATGCGGTGACTATGCAAAAGCGGGCAATTGATATCTATCCCAACGAAACTTCGTACACCAATCTTGGGACCGCTTATTTCTATCTTCAGCGATACGAAGAGGCTATCGCCGCCTACAAGTCGGCCATAGAGTTAAACCCGCGAAACGACATCCTGTGTCGCAATCTGGGAGATGCCTATTTATACACGGGCCGGACTCGCGAAGCTGAGGAACAGTTTGAAATCGCGTGCAGATTGCTGAAGGAACGTTTAAGCATCGAAGGAGGCCAGGGTGAGGCGTTGGGACGCTTGGCAATCTGCCTCGCCAAGCTCCATCAAATGCCCGAAGCGATGGCAACGATTGAACAGGCAATGGAGCTTGAGCCTAATAACACTATGCTAATGTATCAGCGGTCTGTTGTGTGTTCGTTGGCCGGGGAAACCGACAAGGCAATAGAATTCTTATCCCAGTCGCTGTCGAAAGGCTATAGCCGCGCAGAGGCGCAACTCGATCCCGATCTGGCACCTCTGCGCGGCAACATAAGCTACGAGTCACTGTTCGCAACCAAGCATTAAGCCATCCCAATCGGGTTGGCAGATCTATCTCCGATTTGAGTTGGCATTCGAGCTGCCGGCGGACTTTTTGTCTTTTTTTCCATCTGAAATTATGACCTGCGGGTCTAACTCGAATGGAGTTTCAACATCTTTGAGCTTGACGACCACTTTGTAATAGAAGTATTCGAGACCTGTAGGCGGGGTCTTTGCCTTGCACCACTTCGTGCAATCTGAGTGGCCAGGGTCAATATCCGAATTGTCGGTTATTGGTAGACCACAATCAAAAGGATCGGGAATCCCCGGATCTGCTTTAGCCTCGATCCTGACCCAGTCTATTACTTTGTCCTCTGTATTGTTGTACGCGCACCACCGTATTTTTTGGTTCTTCGACGGGTGTAGATGCACTGGGGAAGGGAACGCTTGAATTGTGACGTCGGGATCTTCTGTGACGCTAATCGCAACTTGCTTATCGCCGGCCGCGACCAAAGCTTCAACTCCGTTATCGTTGGACTTGGCGTTTTTGTTTACGTTTCCATTACTGTTTTGTGCTGCCGGCTGGCAAGAGAGACTCAGAGTCGCTACTGACATCAGCAGGAATAAGGTTACTCGCTTCATATAATTGTTCTCCTTTTCATGTGGACGACGGGTTGCTCAAGCTTGAGCTTTCGCTTTGGATGCGTTAAAAGTCTCTCGCTTGAGGTGAAGAAAACCCCGCTTGATGATTCCGCTGAACGATAAGAAAAAGCGATCTGAAGTAACGATGAATCAGCTTGTTCTCTAGTCAACCTGAAAGCGCTATCAATCTCAGCGCTAGAAGCGGCCGGATTCTATGTGAAGGCCCATCATTTGTCCACTACTATTGTCCCCGAGGTGCCAAACAACGCAAAAGCTCGGGTTATTCTATTTCTGCCGGAAGATATTCTCAGCAGCGCAGGCTGCTCCGACACGCAAATCACATCTGTGCGCACGCGGGTGGTAGGCGAGGCTTTGGGCGACGGTCGGCGGTTGATACACACCGTTCTGCATAAGAGGCGTCAGTTCAGCGGGATCAGTTCAGCGAGATTGAACCGACTGAAAAGTGGTAGAGGTCGATTCGTCCTTGGGTTCGTTTTTGCGAGTCCGGACGCTCGCGTCCCGTGATCGGACATCGTCCCGGGGGACCTTAGCTGTAACTCATTGTTGCTTCACCTGTTATGCGCTAACACCATTTGGCCTGCTAGCTGCCATACAATCACGGGATGGGCGGACCCGTTCTTGATCCCTGACAGGAATATTCTGTCGGTGTACTCTGGCATCGACGTCGCCGCAGACGTGTAATAGGAGGCCCTATGAGCTTCATCGCCGACTTAAGATTTGCGTTCCGGTCGTTTACTCGCGCCAAGGGTCTGGCGCTGACCGTCATCGTGACTCTCGGGCTGGGCATTGGCGCCAACGCGGCTATGTTCAGCGTCGTCCGAGTCGTGCTCTTGCGGCCGCTCGTCAATCGGGACGAATCGCGGCTTATCTACATCCGCCAAAGCGCGCCGGGCATCGATGTCGAGAACACTACGTTCTCGGTACCTGAACTCATCGATCTGCGCTCACGCATGAAGACCGTGACCGCGATTGGCGACTTCTCGACCATCGGCTTCACGATGGTCGGTCTCGGCGAGCCTCGTGTCGTTCGCGCGGGAGTGGTCGGCGGCTCGTTCTTCGACGTAATGGGTCTGCGGCCCGTGCTCGGCCGCTTGATTGTTGACACAGACGATGGCCCTAATGCCGCGGGCGTGGCGGTGTTGACGCATCGCTTCTGGACCACGGGACTGAAGAGCGACCCCAATGTTATCGGCCAGACGGTGCGCTTGGGCTCGCGCTCAGCAACGATCATCGGCGTTCTCGAGCCATCCGTGCCCTATCCGACCGAAACCGAGATCATCGCGAACGTCGTCACCAGCCCGCACCACTTGTCGGCAACGATGGTGACGGGCCGCGCCCATCGGATGACCGAGCTGTTCGGCCGGCTTGCGCCCGGCGCGGATCTCGAGGCGGCGCGCACTGAGCTGCGCACCATCCACGACGCCATCCTCGAGGAACACCCCGAGGCGTACCCGCAGAAGTCCCACTTCCAGATCGACGCGAAGCTGCTGCGGGATCAGATCACGTCGCCGGCGCGAACGGTGCTCCTCCTCCTTCTGGTCGCGTCGGCGCTTATCTTCGTCATTGCGTGCTCCAACGTCGCCAACCTGAT
>DATMCM010000216.1:0-11731 GCA_035558335.1 Blastocatellia bacterium
ATGGAAGGATACGCCAAGCTCTGCCGCCGCGGTTTTATAGTTGTGGCCTTCGACAAGCAGCTTCAGCAATCTCGTTTGGTGCGGCGTCAGTTGATAATCGGCCCTTTCGGGCGGGCGGATGTCGCGAAACAAAGCCACCACACGGCGGGCCACTTCCGGCGACATCGGCGCGCCACCCCCCACCGCTTCCTTGAGGCTCTCGATCAAACGCGCGGGGCTGGTTCGTTTCAACAGATAGCCGCACGCTCCGGCGCACAACGCGTCGAATATGCGCTCGTCATCGTCGTAAACCGATAGCATCAGCACGGTCAGGTTCGGGTAGCGCTCTTTTAATATGCGAATGCCTTCGATGCCGCTCATTCCGGGAAGGCCGATGTCGGAAAGAACGACGTCCGCGATCTCGCCTTTGATTTTATCGAGCGCTTCTTCCATCGTGCGATAAGCCCCACTGCAGCGAAAGCCGTCCGTGCCGTTGATAAGCATCGTCAGGGCATCGCGGATTTCGCGCCGGTCTTCGATGATCGTTACCTTGATGACTGCCGGTTGCAACGGCGTTGCTGCGGCAGAACTATTAAGAACTTCTGACATGCTAAGAACTCCAGAGATACCCTTTCTTCAGATTGATCATTGACTGAATCAAGAGTCTATACCCAACAAAGTGACGTGTCCCCGCCAGTGTTGGCAGTCATCTCAACCGGTTCCATTCCCGCCAGTATTGGCAGGGACCGACGGCACGGGCGGCTGTGCCAGTTGCGAGCTGAACGTTACGATCGTGCCTCGTCCCACCGCTGAAGCCAGATCGAATTGGCCGCCGATGCTGCCGGCGCGCTCCCGCATGCTCACAAGCCCGTGCCCATCGCTGTCCCTGGAAGCGTCAAAGCCTTTGCCGTTATCGCTCACTCTGAGCAGAAGAGAACCATCCGTGATCTGAAACTTAATCTCGGCTTCCGTGCAGCCGGAATGTTTGACGAGGTTGTTGACGCTCTCCTTGAAAATCAAAAAGACTTCACGACGGATGTTCGCCCCGAGTCTTACATCCATGTCAGCATCGGGCGCGCTAAATCGAAAGGCAATATCGCGCGTGCCAAAGGTGTCGCTGGCGAAACGTCTCATTCTCAGGACCAGATCGCTCAGATGGTCTTTTTGCGGATTGATAGCCCAGACGATGTCGCTCATCGAACTTACCATTTCTTCCGAGGCACTGGAGATCAGCGCCAGCGGCTCGGTGACTTCCGAATCATCCGGGCCAACTCGCTGGCGCACGACTTCGCTGAGGAGGTAGACCTGCGACAGGCTCGATCCGATGTCGTCGTGGAGGTCCGTGGCAATACGCCGTCTGACCTGTTCAAGCTCGATTAACCGCTCCTCGCGGCTTCTTCGCAAGGCTGCTTCGGCATCGCGCACAGCCTTCATTCGTTGATAACGATAACGCGCTACTGCAACTATCGGCACTGCAATGAGAACCAGCGTCATCAACACGAACCACCAGCGCTGCCACACAGGCGGAAGAACACGGAAACTCACTGACGCAGGCGACTGGCTCAATGTGCCGTCCGCGCTCACGGGGCGAACCAGGAAGCGATACGTTCCCGAGGCCAGGCTCGAATAATTTATCGTCCGATGATTGATTGAACGCCAGTCCGAGTCCGAACCTTCAAGCTTGCATTCGTAGCCGATCGCTTTTGCAAAACCGAAACTCGGGCTAACGAAGCTGATCTCTAAGTTGTTCTGCTCGTTTTCAAGTTCAAGGTCTGAAATCTGTCTCTCGCCGAGCTCGGAAAGTGACCGCTCTTTTCCGGCAATGATCAGTCTGGTGATTAGCATTGCGGGGGCCGGCTTGGGCGGATCCTTTTTGGGAATGAAATGCGCCAGGCCATTTGGCGTCCCAACCCAGAAGTTCATGAGCGAGTCGCGAATGATGCGGTTGATGGTGCTTGTCGGCAGACCATCAGCCATCGTGTAATGTGTGATGCTACCCGTCGCAGGGTCAATCCTGTCCATTCCTCGCCCCGTGCCGACATAAATGTACCCCCATCGATCTTCCGTCACGCAATTCGCTTCATTGTCCGAAAGTCCGTTCGCAACCGTATACTTTACGAATCGCGGATTGTCCGCCGCAGGATCATCAACCCGTGCGAGTCCGCCAAGGCTTGTCGCTATCCAGAGCCTCCCTTTGCTATCGACGAACAGGTTACGGACTATGCCTGGCGGTACTGCTTGCCCTGTTGGAAAGGTGGTGAAGCCGTTTCCGGAATATCTCGCCATCCCACCTCCTTCGATTCCCGAGGCAAGAAATCCCATCCAGAGATTGCCTTGTCTGTCTTCGCAAAAAGAAGAGATCTCGTGCGAAGAAGCGAGTCCCTCTCGCTCGCCGAACAAGCGAAAGCGGTTGGTCGCGCGCTCCCATTTCGCTAACGGCGCAAGGCTAGGGCCTAGGAAGGAAAACCAGATGTCGCCGCGGGAATCCTCAAAAATACGATAAACCCTATCGGTCGGCAGTCCGTCTTTCGTTGCGTATATCGCTTTGGGACGAATGCTTGATAGTTGCTCGATTCGCTGGGCAGCGGGGAAGCGATGCAGTCCGTCCTCGGCGCCAATCCACCACTCTCCCGCGCGGTCTCGCAAGATGGGGTGATTGAAAGCTCTCCCCGTTCCTATCAGGCGACGAAATGCAGTGCTGGCAATCGGTTTAAAACTCTGGCCGTCGAAATGGCAAATTCTATTGTTATCGGTTCCGGCATAGAACCCTCCCGACGGGTCTGCAAACATGAAAATAATCTGGATTTCATCCATGCCATCGGCTTTTGTAAAACTGGTGAAGCCGCTGCTGGCAATCTTCATCAGGCCACTGCCCAGGGTACCGATCCAGAGGTTGCCGTCCGCATCCTCTCCCAGTGAGCGGAGGAGATTGCTGCTCAGTCCATTATCTACCGAGTATCTTTTCATCACGCCATAATCGAATTCGAACAACCCGCGTTGTGTGGCAATCCATATCCGGCCATCGGTGGATTGGCGCAAATCGAGGATATCATCCTTCTCTAGTTCCGCAGCTATCTGGAAGTGCCGTGCTTCGCCGGGTCGGGTCGGCAGCAGATAGTTGTCCTGGGCTTTCGGTTTGATATTTTTCTGCAGATATCGAAACGCAACCTCTCCGGCGACAGTTGCTGCCGGTTCCGGCATAAATACAGTGAATTCCGCATTGTGTTCTAACCAGATTCGCCCTTTGTCGTCGTAAAGTAATTGGGCGGTAGCTTCTCCTGCCGTCCCCATTTCATAGCTAAGCGCGATTGGATAACGAACGATTCGCTCATCGGGCAATCGGCGAAATAGGCCCTGGCTGGTTGCGATCCACAGGCTCCCTTCCGCGTCCTCTTCGATGTCTGAAACCCCCGGCGGACGTTCCTTTCGCGGATCGAGCGCGATGCGCCGGAATGTCGTCTCTCCTTTCGCTTCATCTAAACAAAAGAGACCGTCAAATGCCCCCGCCCAGACTCTATCCGATCTATCTTGATAAACTGTCAAAACGTATGTTGAGAGGAGATTGTCTCCAAGCAGGTACTTATCAAAACTCGAAGCGGGATTGTCCGCAGTAAGCCTGGGGATAAATCTATAGAGCCCGCCGCCGTTTGTCGCAAGCCAGTAGCCGCCGCGCCGGTCTTCAATCATTCGATTTATGGATTGAAATGGAATGCTTTGCTCCGCGCCATAATTCGCGAAGCCGTAGCCGTCAAAGCGACTGAGGCCGCTGCCAGTAACAATCCACAAATAGCCGTGCGAGTCCTGAAAGATCTGCCTCACATAGTTACGTATTAGTCCGTCTTCGGTTGTGTAGGTTTTTACCGGCAGTCGCTCGCTGCGGACGGGTGGCGCATAACCGAGCAGCAGCGCGGGCAAAACCATAAAGCTCAGAAAGGGCGCGAAATTCTTCCGGCAGCGAAGGCGCATAGGTTTTCTCTAGTCCTCGGCCCAGGTGTAACAGTCGCCATACAGATCGAGGTTGCTCTCGGTGTTAGTGCGGCCCAGTGGCGGGTTTCCAGAAAATAATTAACCGTGCGGCCCGCGAGCCCCTGCTGCGTTCCGTAGTTGGTGAACTTGTAACCATCGAAGCGCGAAAGCCCTCGGTGTTGCAAAACCAGAGGAAGCCTTTTGAGTCTTGTACTATGCGGTTGATTTGGTCGCGCGGCAGCCCGTCGGCGGCTGTGTAGGTTTTGAGTGGGAGCCTCTCTGCGGACGCGTTGCCTGGGACCGTCAAAAGCAACGACAGCACCAAGACCTGACGAGCAGTTCTGCCGCTTTGCCTTGATTCCGCCTGCGTCATTTCAACTTCGCCTGCGCTGATCTTACTAGTTGGCGATGCTATTGCTCGGAAGGACGCAAGTCAAGTAGTTGGCCTGAACACCAAGGTGGAAGGATGTGCGCCAGAGGATGTGCGCCAGACTGAATCTTTCAACTCGGCTTTCGCGGTCGCAGGATCAACGTTCAAATCAACTCAACGCTGTCGCATCAACCCACCCCGCCCTGGGAAAGGTACGCATCGTTGTCGCGCGAGGCAGATATCGAAAGCGGAGCTTGGTGCCGTTCACTTTCTGCGGGCTCTCGCTGGAAAGATATCGGCGGGCACTCCCGGAAAGGCCTTCTGAACCGCGTTTACAAATTTCGGCGTGGGGTCGTCGGCTCCCATTGGGTTGTCCGGGTCGTCGGGGAGAACGGAGAGATCCATCACTTTCCACGCAGCGTTTTCCTTGTGCATAAGCGAGGCCCCTCCTTCGGCGACCGGCTTGCCCTTGTCATCCAGCGGCGTCACATCGACGAACGCCCAATCGCCGTGGACCTTCAAGTAGTGAACCTTGAACTCGACTTTCTGATCGCCTAGCAGCCCGTCCATGATGACCTTGCGCTCGAAGCTGCCCGCCAGAGGCGTATGAGCCCTGGAGCCCGAATCGCCAGGCGCCTGAAATTTTTCCGAGTCGCGGCGACTGATGCAAAGCTGACCGCCTGTGCGTGCGAGAAACAAAGCACGATCGGGGACCCGGCGAAGACGCAGGCCATAATGACGTTTGTCGTTCTGGGTGTTCGAATCACTGACTCTCCACGCGTCGCGGCGCAAACGCGCAACGACGACACTGAGCCCTGCCCCGCAAGCAGCACCGCCACAAAGACCGCGGCAAAGATTTTGTTCATCGTGTCTCGCAATGTCCCGTAAGGCCGCGGGATAAGGACCTTCACCAGCGACATGTTTGTTACGAAGCGACTAGTCGTTTACGCCGATCTCGGTGAATTTGTAAACGCCGCTCACCTTCTCGAATAGAAAGACTTGTTTGCCGCAGAACACCTCAAAGCCGTCGCCTTCTTTGACCAGCTTGGCCTTGCTAAAGCACCGTTTCACACGTGCGTCGAAGATCGCATTGAACTTCTGAATGAAGTCGGGTTTGGCCAGCTCGCGGCTGTCGAACAAGAAGGGAAGCCGAGTCATCGATGCCACCGCCTCCTTGTCGCTCTTTGAGACGGCGGCTTTGAACCTTGTCCAAAATTGAAGACCCGCTTCGTCGATTTGTTCTGTCTGCGGCCAGGTCGCCGCGGCGCAGCCGAAAGCGAGCAGGATTGACAAAGCTAAGGAGAGCTGTTTCATGGATTCCTTTCGAAGCATCGGATCTCGAAGTCCGTTGCCTGGTTGATAGGCGAGCCATAACGATGGTGTCCTGACTTCAATTCTACACTATCCGACTCGCTCAGAGCGTTTTGCTCAGACTCCACTCATGCATTCGCGTAAGATTAAATCAATTGCCGGCTCGAGTTGGTCAGAATATATATACACAAAAGCTCCTTAATAAAAAGCCAGGGGGGCGGCTCAACACCGCCCCAACTGTGGCCGTGATGTTGTTGGACTCTGATTGAGAAGGGGCGCCGGCCTTGCTCCAGCGGATATAGGGATGGCTCCCGGGCCGGCGCTTCCTACGTGGTTAGGGCTTTACAAGCGGCGACTCCTTATCATCAACAAACACATCCAGCACTACGAAGTGGCCCGGGATCATCGTGGCAAACGCGTGATTGGTAATGACGATCGAGCCCTGCTTGTTGAAGGCGATGTTGGCCGGCGAATCGTAAGGGAAGGTCGGGTCCTGATCGTTGTGCAACCGCGCTGCTTCTGTTCCACCAGAGTCCAGAATCGAAACTCCCGAGTTGAACGGCGCAGCAAGTGTGACATAGAGCTTGCCCGATCTGCCGAACGCGATTCCATCGGGCGCTTCGCCGTTGTACTCGTGAAACACCTGGAGTTGAGCAGCGCTCGGATTCGCGACCAGCGGCAGAGTATAGATCTTGCCGCCTAAGAAGTTCCCGAACTGGCCCACCGAATCGGCGGTAACAGAGAAATAGATCGTGGTTCGATCAGGACTCAATTTCAATCCGTTTGCTCCGAACGGCGTGTCGAGCCGGCTATCCTGAAACCAGATCTGAGGCTGGCCGCCGCCGGCTGGAATCATCCAGATCGTAGCTTGAAAAGAATCGGTCTCGTAGAGATTGCCATCGTCATCGAATGCAATGTCGTTAGGTAGAGGCGGGCCGTCGAAAAAAGTCGGCGAGCACGGGTTGCCCGGCGCGACCGATGAGCACGGCGGCAGATTTGGCAACGGCGCGGCGTAGACTTCTTGCTGGCCGCTGCCCAGATCCAGCCGAACTATCCCGAGTTGAATATTGACGACGTAAAGCCGGCCGTCATCGTCAAACGCGATGCACGAGTTCGCGTGATCCTGATTCAAGTTCTCACCCTGAATGTCAAACGTTCTAAGCAAGGCTCCGTTGTCGATGTCGTATTCGAAGACTCTTGATGGCGTTCCGTCTCCTGCGGTCCCAAACCGTGCCGGCCCGGCGACGTAGATCCTGTTGCCTCGCGCGGCGATTCCCTCGGGGAATCCTGTAGAAGCGGGGACGGCGCCAAGCACCTGAACGTCACCGAACGGACGGTCTGGCTGACCAGGTTGCGCATTCAATTGGTTTGCCGCCAAGATGGCGAATACTGCCGCCGACGCCGCCCCGAGCATCTTTCTGGTAAAAGTATTTCGAGTAATCATTCTCTCTCCTTTTCAGATCTGAGAATCGCGCTCGGTTGTTATCACCTAGCCGCGTGTCTCATTTATCAGATGACGAAAAAGCTCGACTGACCGATCCAGATGAACTGAGGAAAGAAACCGGCATTCGAGTGCTGCTCGAATGAGCCAGCCGCCTCAGCAGCGGTACACAACAGTGTGGCAAGAAATCGATTTTCATCACGCGCTCCTTGCCATTGAGCACCATCGCCGCATCAATCTGTTCCGGAGTCAGTGGCGCGCAATCATCCTTTGAGCAAATTCGCGCGAATCTGCTCGAGTTGCTGGTCAGTGATTCCCAGAGCCTGGTGGACGTAGTTCTCGAACGTGCCGTAAAGCTGGTGCATTTCATCGATCGCCGCCTGAAGGAACTCTGGGCGCTCGAAGAGTTGCGGTTCGAGGTAAATGCCCTTCGCCAGACGGCCTGAGCCGACCAGTGCGTTGAGTTGCGCATGGCGGACCAGTCTCTCAATTCTGTAATTGCTCCAGAAAGGCAGCCAAATCCCAGAACTCTCGCACCGATTGAAGCTTGCCGTCCTGGTTAAAGTTGAACACGCCCATGCCATCTATGGTGATCTTCTTTCCGGTCGTGGTTGTCAGATGGAGTTTCCAGTTGACCGCGGCCTCGTGTCCGCACACTGTGATCTCCTGGATCCTGTGCTTGATCTCACTGAAGGGGGCGATAATGTTTGTGATAAAGGCACCGATGGCAGCCGTTCCCTGGAGGGGTGGGGTGCCGACTGGATCCTCGAGGACGCCATCAGAGGCGAAGGTGTTCACATAACGCTGCACGTCGAAAGCGCCGACAGAGTCGAAATACTCCTCGACTGCCGCCTCAATTTGTTCCGGAGTTAGTGGCGCCATCGGGCTGGCTGCGGCTCGCGCCGACGGTGTAAATCCAACACTGACGACCGCCGCCAACGCGACCGCGAGCACAATAGAAGTCAGTGCATTGCTGCAAGTTGCATATGATCGCTTCAAGATAAGCATGGTTCATTCTCCTTCTCGGGTTAATGGTGATTGACGTCAGCGAGCGAAAGACTTGTCGTCTCGCCAGAAAAGTGCAAAAAACGTTCGGAGTGACATCGCCCTATGCAGGTGGGCCAGCGCTTGCGGCGGATTAACATGTCCTTCGTTTCACGAATGACCGCAGTCGTTTCCAGCCGTGTAATAGACCGCCATCGCCTCATGTTAGGTCTCCGCTCGTACCCAAAAGCACTGCGCTGTTCACTACCTTCTCGCGCGGAGGAGTCTTTGTTTTCGTCCGCGCCTTTGCGCTACACTAGGCCACGCGAGAGCACCTGCTTTGCCGCGTCTCGAGCCTTGGCCCTTAGCAGAGCGGCACGATAAAGGGAATAGGCACTAAGAGTCTTGTAAGCGGTCTTGAATTGTTTTGGGATTTTATGGGAGCTTTTGGATGACGCCCATAACACACGAAGAAGAAGGCGCTTATCGGTTTGACGCCTTCCACCTTGACCCAACTCGACGCTTGCTGTTGAAGGAGGGCCAGGTCGTCCAACTCACGCCTAAAGCCTTTGATACCCTGCTCGCGCTAGTGCGCAACTGCGGGCGAGTGATGGAAAAGGACGAGCTGATGCAGGCGGTATGGCCTGACACCATCGTCGAAGAGACCAACCTGGCGCACAATGTCTCAGCGCTGCGCAAACTCCTCGGGCAGAAGGGCGCCGACAACCGATTTATAGTCACCCTTCCTGGGCGGGGCTACAGTTTTGTCGGCGAAGTGTATAAGGAGTCGCCGGTGTCGACTAAGTTGGTCGCGTCTGTCGAGGAACAAAATGACAGGCCAGGGCTAGCCCTCGAACACGTTCAGCAGGCGGCACCCGAGGTTTCAGTATTGGCGCCCATTGACCTGCCGGTTGCACCGATCGTCAAAGCGCCGGTTCGGCTCCGCTTTTATGCTGTGCTTGCCGCGGCAACGTTGATCGCGGTGGTCGGTGCCGCATACTTGTTCTGGGCCTTGCGCGCCGCACCCGCCACTCCTATCCAATCCGTAGCAGTGCTCCCGTTCAAACCGTTGGTAGCCAACCAACGCGACGAAGTTCTCGAGATGGGCATAGCCGACACCCTGATCACCCGGCTTAGCAGTCTGAAACAAATCACGGTGCTGCCCATCAGCGCCGTCCGCGGTTATACCGCACTAGACCAGGATCCGGTTGGCGCTGGCCGCGAGTTGGCGGTGCAGGCCCTCCTCGAAGGCAGCATCCAGCGTGCGGGCGACAAGATCCGCATCACCGCGCGACTGGTTAATATTGCCGACGGCAAGCCGCTCTGGACGCGCCAGTTCGATGAACGTTGGACTGACATCTTTGCCGTGCAGGACGCCATCTCGCGTCGAGTCGCAGGCGACCTGATGGTGACATTGACCGGCGAGGAACGCACCGAGCTGAGCCGAAACTATACGACGGACCCGGATGCCTATCAGCTTTACCTGATCGGCCGTTACCATTGGAACAAGCGCAGCGCTGAAGGCATGCGCAAAAGCGTCGAGTTCTTTCGACAAGCTATCGAAAAGGACCGCAATTATGCGCTGGCTTATGTTGGGCTGGCTGACGCTTATGCGACACTGGGCAGCTATCACATCTCACCGCCCGGCGAGGTTCTGCCGCTGGCACGCGAGGCCGCAGAGCGGGCGCTGAACATAGATCCAAATCTGGCCGAAGCGCATGCCTCTCTGGGCAAGGTGTTTACCGAATACTACTGGGACTTTCAGCGGGCCGAAAAGGAGTTCCAGCGGGCTATCGAGTTGAAGCCCAAGTACGCGAACGCTCACCATTGGTACACCAATTTGCTCGTGGCGTCCGGGGCCAGGTTTGATGAAGCCGTGAGTGAGGCCACCCGAGCGCTCGAGCTCGACCAACACTCCGCGGTTATCGGCACACAGCTTGGCTCCGTTCTTTACCGGGCGCGCCGCTACGACGAAGGAATTGCGGCCTTGCAGAAGACGCTCGAGACCGAACCCAATCACGTTACTGCTCACTACTTTCTTGGCCTCTGCTATCTGAAGCTCGAGAGACGAGACGAGGCATTGGCCGAGTTTCAGAAGGGCCGTGCCACCGCGCCTAACTCATCGGATCTCGTTGCCGTGCTGGGCTTTACCTACGCACAGGCAGGCAACCGCGACGAAGCTCGCCGGTACCAAAGAGTTCTGAACGAGCTGGCTGCGCGCAGTTATGTGTCGCCGTACAGCTACGTAGTGATTCACGCCGGTTTGGGTGAGATCGACGAGGTGTTTGAAGGGCTGGAGAAGGCTCTGGAAGCGCGCGACTCCTTTTTGAACTCGCTGAAGGTCGATCCTTTGTTTGACCGCGTACGAATCGATCCCAGGTTCACTGCGCTGTTGCGCCGCGTGGGACTCGACCATTGATTGGCATTGTCTTGTCTCATTTCCAGGCCTTCGTTGTTGCGACTCCTATGAACTCGCTTCATCTGCGATTCCCACATCGCGCCGTCAGGATAGGTCAACTGAGGGGCGGGTGCTCACCGCTTACGTAAGTAGGAGACTCGGGGTGACGAGGCATCTTCGCTCTGGTGCGAACCAGCCCGGTTATCGTCGAGGTAACTAACTGATTGACGCCATCGGGCGATGCAACAAAAAAGATTGCCTGCGAGCCCTCGTGTAGCTTTGAAAGGAGCGCAGACACTTGCCCGTCATTTCTGATCTCCGCGCCGAGCAAGACGGTGTTGGCTGAGCCCGAGCCCAGCGCTCCCCCCATCAATATTCCCCGCCGTCTTACCGGATCATTGACGACAAAGCAGTAGGTGCTGTTAGCCGTTTTGATCACTATGCAGTCGGACGCGTTCAAGGCATCTAGAGCTATCTCACTTACGGCTTCCGAAGTGTAAGGTCGAGTCGGTGTTTTTTGATCGTATGTCATCGAGTAATTGCTCTCCTTTCAATTTTGAATTTGAGATTTGGTAGGACGTCTCCTGCGGCTGGGTTAGGGTATATCCACAAGGTAGCCGGAGACGGTCACAGAGAAAATGGTGTTTGCGGGCGGTCCGCTGAGAATGACCGATGATCCCGGCTCCGCATATAGCCGTGTTTGCTGGCTCACCAGGAAGACGTCGACATTGCCTTCAGTTCCTGTGAGTACCGGCAGGAAACGGTGGAAGACGGTGCTTCCCCCTGTGTTGATTTGCAATCGAACGAAGAGAAGTTTATCGCCGGTTGGGAGTGTTCCCTGTCCTGAAACATATTCGATGACCAGGCGCTTCCCGGAGGGCACAGTAAAAAACGATGTGTTGGGATTTACTGATAGTAGAGTCGCGACAAACGGTTGCAGCGCCGGGTTATCCAGGTCTCGCACCACCAGCGGCGAGGCGATTCCGAGCGGAGACATCTGCGTGCCGCTGCCGCTAAGCGTAGAATCATGCGTAACCGCTGACAGCCCGCTCACTGCCGCTGTCGTCTGAAGCGTGCCATCAGAGAACTTAACGCCTTCTGTCTCAATTGTTCCTGCAACAGTCAGCTTCGAGCCCGGCGTCGTAGTGCCAACGCCGATATTGCCGGAGTTGTTTTCGGTTACAACGGAATCACCGAGACTGTTAGACCCGGTCCACTTGGTTAGTTGCCCTTCAGTGCCGCTTCCAGTGACAGGCTTGTTGTTGCTGGCTGCTTGAGGAGC
>DATMCM010000217.1:0-2488 GCA_035558335.1 Blastocatellia bacterium
CGGATACTCTTCAGAAGCAAAGGAATGCAGGAGAGAATGGCATTAATAACAAACCTGAGAACCGCGCTGTCGGGCTTACTCGTCGCGCTGCCTCTCGCGCTGGTTCCGTCCTCCGCGGCTCAAACCGAACCAGCTTCACCGATCGACATTACACACTACAAGATCAATGCCGAGCTGTCGCCTGAGGCGCACACGCTCAAGGCACAAGCAATTGTAACGCTCAAGGCGTTAAAGCCAACTCAGTCGGCAGTGCTTGAGATGAACGGCTCTCTTGCGATCTCAAGTGTCAAAGCCGCTGACGGTAAGACATCCCTTCAATTTATTCAGGACAAGGTCAACGAATTAAACGTCAAAATCAATCTCGGGCAGTTGTATCCGGCCGGCTCCGACATAACGTTGACGTTTGAATACGCAGGTCCGCTTGCAACGCCGGAAGGCGGTCCGATCGCCGATACGCGGATGGCCTATGTCGGTCCCGAAGGCTCTTATCTTTTCTATGCCGCAAGGTGGTTTCCGTTTCACGGCTACGCGGCTGACCGCGCCACTTCCGATATCAGCCTGACCGTACCGGCCAACTGGACAGTAGCAGGACACAGTGTTAACCCGGTTACACCGGTAACTAATAAGGATGGCCGTAAGACTTTTACGTTCGTTGAGACCCAGCCAGTGCTGACCGGGTCATTCGCCGCCGGTCAATTCATAACGCGAACGATCAATTCGGGAGGCATGCAGATCGACCTCCACGTTCTTCCTGGCAGCGAAGCTCGAATTCAGGAGTTCGGTCAGGAGATTGCCCAGATACTTCAATACTACAACAAACAGTTCGGCCAATATGCGCTGGGCACGAAGTATGTCATCGCCGAAGTCGACGATGAAACTCTCGAATCCTACACTGGCGCAGGCATAGCGTTTATGGCTCACAAGACGCTGGTGTCAGAAAAGGCCCTGCCCGTTGACGCACTCGCCCGAGAAGTTGCTTATCAGTGGTGGGGACAAGCGGTCGGCCTGAAAAGCTTCGACGACGCGTGGCTCACCCACGGACTTGGCGAATACTCGTCGGTTCTCTATCGCGAATCACAGCAAAGCGCGTCGGAGTTCCACGAGACGCTGTCCGAAATAATCGAGCTGGCACTCGCATTCGAACAAGAAGCGCCCATCGCCCGAGCGCCGGCGCAACTAAACGATCAGTCGCCGGCCTATCGCTCGGTGATCTTCTATAAAGGAGCTTATGTCTACCACATGCTCCGGACTACGATCGGCGATGAGAAGTTCTTCGCGCTTCTCAAGACATACTACTCGACTTACAAGGATCAAAACGCCAGCATCGACGACTTCGAAACGCTAAGCAATAAAGTATCAGGTCAGAACTTGAGAGGCTTCTATGGCCTGTGGATCGACTCGACGGGCGTTCCGGAGTTTAAGGTCGAGTACTCGATCATCAGGACGAAAGAAGGCAAGTTCAAAGTGCGCGGGACAGTCCGGCAGAATATGGATTCATTTCGCGGGCCCGTTGGTCTGGAGCTTGAAGCCGAGGGGGGACGGGATTCGAAAACGACCGTGGACCTGCGAGGCACTTCGGCGGACTTCGAGTTGTCGTCCTCGGGAAAGCCGCTTGATGTCGTTGTCGATCCCGAGAATCGCTATCTGCGGATCAGCGATGCCATTCGCACGTCGGTTATCGTGCGCCGAGGCATTCAGCACTTTCAGCGAGAAGAGTATGCGGAAGCCGAAGAGCAATTTCGCGGTGCCTTGAAGGTCAACTCGCGCTCGTCGTGGGCGTGGTACAACCTCGGCCAGCTCTACATGGAACAGCGCAACTGGCAGAAGGCGCGAGATGCGTTCACCGAAACACTCAACAATGACCTTGAGCCTTCCTGGCTCGAGGTGTGGTCCTACATCCGCAAGGGCAACGCCTGGGACGCGGAGGACAATCGCGATCGCGCGGTCGCCGAGTACAACAAGGCTAAGGAGACCGGGAATAACTACAACGGCGCGCAACAAGCCGTCGACAAATATCTGGGTCAACCTTACAAGAAGGAGCGGTCACTTCAGCCGAGCAATTGATTGGAAGTTCGTTGACGAGTCGGTCCTTGACGAATTTGGCGACTCTTGGTGTGGCAATGCGCCAGGAGTGCTTCGTTGTTTGACGCAGTAACAGCGCGTTGCTAGTATTCTCGTGCTGTTTAGAATGGGGCCATAGCTCAGCTGGGAGAGCGCATGACTGGCAGTCATGAGGTCAGGGGTTCGATCCCCCTTGGCTCCACCAAGTAACCAACCTCCCGTTCCTTGATTGTGACAATTCTGTGACAGACTTCTGGGGGCACCGTAATCTGCGATTCTTTCGACCACTCTGCTTAGGTTGCGTGACAATAACGCTTACTCATCCGCAAGTCTGAGTGACCCATTATTTCGGCGATTACCGAAGGGATTAAAGTGCGCCGCCAGTTCGCTCGTTCTTGAAAACAAAGTCGATTGCTCGCTTGATGGG
>DATMCM010000218.1:0-6805 GCA_035558335.1 Blastocatellia bacterium
CACTGCATCTTTCTCGGTCGTCACGATCGCATCGGCGCCTGAATTTCGGGCCGCTTCGAGGATGCGATCGAAATCTTGCTGGGTAAAAGCGTGGTGATCCCGAAAGAAATTCTCACTAACAATGTTCATTCCTGCCTGCAAAATGTCATCAGCGAACGCGTGCGGGTTGCCGATCGCGCACAACAACGCAAGGTTCCAACCTGCGAATTCCCGCGACTCGTAACTCTCGCCGGTAGCGAGGTGTCGCATGCCGGAGATCGAGGAGTAGACGTAGATCACCGGCACTTGTCCCGCGCAGAAATGTTTTATGATCGAGTTGGTCTGCGCTTGATCAAAGGGCCGGTCTGCCCGAGTCACGATTACCGCGTCCGCGCGTTTGATCCCATAAAGCGGTTCCCTCAAGCGGCCAAACGGCGCCATCTCGAATCCGCCGAACGGGTCGGTCGCATCAATCAACAGGATATTCAAATCGCGCGCAAGACCCAGATGTTGATATCCGTCATCCAGGATCAACACATCCGAACTCAGCTCGCGTTCTGCCCAGCGAGCGGCTTCGTACCTGTCGGTGTTGACGATGATCGGAACCTCCGGCAAGGCGCGCGCAAGCATCAGCGGCTCATCTCCAAAATCACGATACGACTCTCTAGTTGAGGAGCGATCTACACCCGGGTTGTTTAGTACTCGCAGACCGCTTGAGGTACGCCCGTAGCCGCGCGTTAATATCGCAACTCGATGGTCTTCGGATTTCAGATAGCGCGCGATGAACTCGACCATCGGCGTCTTTCCAACTCCCCCGAGGGTGATGTTGCCGATGCTGATCACCGTAGCGCCGACTCGCTTCTGTTTGAAGTATTCAGTCTCGTAAGCCGCAACCCGCAACCGCACTCCCAGCTCGTAGGCCTTGGCCGGCAGCCACAACATAGCGCGTCTCAGCTTTTGGTCTTTGCCGATCATCGGGAAAAGGGTCGCGGAGTGAATATCTCTTTGATAGCGGCGACGGTGCACTCAACCCCACCGCGCTTGCTTTCGAGCAGCTTGTAGGCGCGGTTGCCAAGGCGGGCTGCGGCTTCTCGGTCGGACAACAACCGCGCAAGCTCGTTTGCGAGGCTCGCCGCAGAAGCATCGTCCGCCGCGCTCAATTGCACAATAGCATCGGCCTTCACGAAATCATCCACGATCTGTTTGAAGTTCTCGGTGTGCGGCCCGACGACGATCGGCTTGGCGCAAGCGGCAGGCTCGATGATGTTGTGACCCCCGCGCGGAACGAGACTTCCACCAACGAAAACCACCGATGCGTACTCATAGGCTGATTGAAGTTCACCGATAGTGTCGAGCAGGATAATCTCCGCGGCTTGCGGGTCAGTCGCGTTCGCAGTTGGTGGAGAAACGCCGCTATCGGTCCCGCCGGCATCAGTCGGTCGCTCGTAGCCGAACTGCGAACGCCGAGCGAAGGTGAATGGCGACCGCACGATCAAGTCCGCGACTTCATCGAAGCGTTCCGGATGACGCGGCGCAATCAGGAGCCGCGCGCCCGCAAGCCCCGGCAGTCTTCGAACCTCTCGAAGCGCGTCTAACAGCACGGTTTCTTCTCCGGGTGCCGTGCTACCGGCAACAATCACGTGAGGCGACAGCGAAAGGCCAAATTGTTTATCGAGATCGGAAGATGGGATTGAGGATGGGAGCTGAGGATCAGCGGGGGACGAGCGTTCACGTCCTTCGTGGCGAGCCCCGATATCCACTTCATACTTAAGGTTTCCGCAGACGCGCATGGCGATTGCAAGCGCGCCAAGCGAGCGAGCTCGATCCGCGTCCGCTTCCGATTGCATCACCAGCAGCGACACATCCCTGAGCACGGGCTTCATAAATGGACGAATTCGTTTGTATCGGCTAAATGACTGTTCGGAGATTCGTCCGTTTGCCACCACGGTCACGGCTCCCAGTTGCTGGCACTCGCGAAAAAAATTAGGCCACAGCTCCGTCTCGAGAATCACGACCAGCGACGGCCGCACGTGCATCAGAGATCGGCGCACCGCGAAGCGAAAATCGAACGGAAAATAGAAGACATCATCCACAAGCTTGGGACAATGCGATCGCGCCAGCTTCTGTCCTGTTAGCGTGATGGTCGAGACAACAACGCGCGCGTCGGGTATCTCGCGTCGCAGGCGTCCGATCAACGGCCGAGCGGCCTGAAACTCACCAACCGAAACGGCGTGGACCCAGATGGTCTCGCGTTCGGCGCTCGCAAGCGATTCAGGCAATCGGCCCATTCGTTGTCTGAAGCTGCCGGCGTACTTGCCGTGCTTGACGGCCTGGTAAATGAAACGCGGCAACAAGAGAATGAAGAGGACTGCGAGCGCGAGGCTGTAAAGGAGATACATACTTTAGGCTGCGCGGTCGGCGGAAAGTGAAACAGGCTCCAAGAGCCTGTTTCACGCCTGATGCTGAGAGACTAGTCCGAGCGAGTTCGGACTACTTCGCGCGCTCGAGATAAACGCCCTTCGCAGGATCGACGCGAATGCGGTCGCCTTCCTTGACGAACGGCGGAACCTGAACCATCACTCCGGTTTCAAGCTTCGCGGGCTTAGGGCTATTGGAAGCGGTCGCCCCTTTCAGCTCGGGAGTCGTTTCGACCACGGTCAGCTCGACCGAGGGCGGCAGCTCGACACCGATCGGCGAGCCTTCGAAGAACTGCACTTGAATCTTTGTGCCCTGAGTCAAATAGTTAGTCGCGTCGCCAAGCGCTTCGGCGTCCAAACCGATCTGATCATAAGTCTCGGTGTTCATGAAGTGATGCATGTCGCCGTCGGAGTAGAGGTACTCCATTTCGTGATCTTCAAGTGAGGCGCGCTCGATGTTCTCGGTTGAGCTGAATCGCACTTCGGTCGACGAACCGTTGATGAGGCTGCGCAGTTTTGCTTGAACAAATGCGCGAAGATTGCCGGGTGTTCGGTGCTGAAAGTCGAGCACTCGATGAGGCGCGTTGTTATAGATGATTATCATTCCGCGACGGATGTCGTTAGCTTGCATAGTAGTTCCTTCCTCGAAGCTGGTCAGTATGGCACAAATTTGGCTCTCGAACCAACTTGGTAGAATAGAGGATGGACGCGGGGTGCCGCAAGGCCACGGTTCGCGTCAATTCCTGGCGCAAGGTAGTCCGACGATTGCGCAGGCCGCGTACCGCGGTCATCTATCAATAGAACAAAGCAGGTGGCTGTAAGTCGGCCGCGTAGCGGCTACCTATCGATAGAAGCGAGCCGAGAATCAGCAGCCTGGCCGCGTAGTGGTTACCTGTCGATAGAAGCGAGCCGAGAATCAGCAGCCTGGCCGCGTAGCAGGTACCTATCGATAGGAAAGAGCCGCAATGCGTAGAGATCCCGCCGAATTACCCGTGTCCTCTTCGACTGGCGGTAACCGGCCCCCAGACTCTTCCTTCACTCCACCAACTATCGATAGGTAGCCGCTACGCGGCCCCAAACTCTTCCTTCACTCCACCAACTATCGATGGGTAGCCGCTACGCGCCCCCAAACTCTTCCTTCACTCCACCAACTATCGATAGGTAACCGCTACGCGGCCCCCAGACTCTTCCTTCACTCCACCAACTATCGATAGGTAGCCGCTACGCGGCCCCCAAACTCTTCTTTCACTCCACCAACTATCGATGGGTAACCGCGGCCCGGCTGAAGCTGGCTAGTCCTAAGCGATCGATAGGAGACCGCTACGCGGTCTGAGCTCACTCCTTGCTAGACGCCGAGCTCAAGTCCCGCTCTTAAGAAAAAACAGACTTATGCAGGCATTACAGTCAGCTTGAATGAGGCTCCTGCCGGCGGTAGTATTCTGCCGCTTCTGGTAGGGTCCCCATGTTAGCGCGCCAGTGTCTGGGCATAGGGCTGTCGCGCACAACGGCACGATAAGAAAGACTCAATGGCTCCAAATCAAAACATGAACACCAAGTTTCGGGCAGCATTGCGAAACGAATTGCCCCTCTGGATTCGTGAAGGCCTGGTTTCGGAAGAGACAGCAAGCAATCTTTCAACAACGTATCAACTCGGCAACCTCAAGGAGGAGTCATCACGCCTGCTGTCGGCAGTCATCTTTACGATAGGCGGGCTTCTGCTTGGCGGCGGCGTGATCAGCTTTGTAGCAGCGAACTGGGACGATATTTCAACGCCCGTCAAACTGACGATTTTGTTCTCTGCGTTGCTGGGATTTCACGCTGTTGGATATTGGCTCTGGCGTTCAACGAGTTGGAGACGGCTGGGTCACGCTTTGATTTTCTGCGGCTGTCTGGTCTTTGGAGCAAACATCGGTCTGGTTGCTCAGATCTTTAATATTCGCGGCGACTGGTACGGAGCATTCGGAGCCTGGGCCATCGGCTCGCTGGCGGTCGCCTGGGCTATCAGGAGTTGGATAATCGGCGTGCTTGTCCTTTTTACTTCATTCCTTTGGTTTATCGGCTTCCAGGACGATCATCACCAACGGGCGGCGTTGCTTTATCCTTTTGCCATAGCCGTTGCATTGATTCCGCTCGCCTGGATCATTCGTTCTCGTGTGCTCTACGCGGGCACCTGGCTCGGCATTGTCATCGCGGCTAGCGTCATCGCTGGCAATCACGGAAGCGCAAACCAGGCACTGTTGGCGATGGCCGCGGGCGGGTTGCTGATGTGGATGCTTGGGCAGCTTCATCGCGCCGCCGCGTGGCGAAAAGAGTTCTCAAACGTAGCTGCCGGGTTAGGGTTGAGCACGTTGGCGGCGACCGCCTACATCTGGTCGTTTCACGAACTCTGGACTAACCCAAAACTGAGACTTATGCAGTCGCTGCTCCCCCTCTTGTTTCTTGCTCTATCGATAGCTGCGACGCTCCTGCTGTTCCGAAAAGAACGTCAAACGCAGTCGTGGCTGATAATCGGTGTGTTGGCTGCCGGCTTGCTTCTAGCAGGCGCGAGCCTCGTCAACAGGGAGATACCGTTCACGATTGTCACAAATCTAGCGGCGATGATCCTGGCAGCGGTCTTGATCGGCATTAGTCTGATAGATGAACAGCGCGCCTTCTTCTGGTTGGGTTCGCTCTACCTGGTTTTGCTCATCCTGTCGCGTTTCCTGGAATACGAGACATCATTGCTGATCAAGTCTGCCGCTTTCCTTGGCTGTGGTGTGGCGGTCATCCTTGCAGGCGTAAGCTACGAAAAATACCTGCGACGCAAGATCCCATCCGTGGCAGATAACAAGGACAAGGAGCCCGTGTATGAGTGAGCGTGCTTCGTTCATAGCGTTCGTGGCTGCCATTGTCGTACAGGTCCTGATTTTGGTGGGTGTCCCTGCTCGAAAAGCAATCACGCTTGCCACTGGAAAAAGCGCGGTTCTTAAGGTACAACCAGTTGATCCATACAGCATTCTCAGTGGTTATTATGTGACGCTCAGTTTCGAGATCAGCCAGGTCCGTACTTTTCCGGACGCGCCCGAATTCTCAGATGGCGAGAGCTGCTATGCGGTAATCGAAAGGGGCGAAGACGGAATATGGAAGCCTGTCTCGCTCGAGCATGAATTGCCGGAGAATCTGCCTGAGAATCGTGCTGCGGTGCTCGGACGAGTCAACTACGGGCGGATTGAATACGGAATAGAACAGTTCTTCATACCCGAAACAAAGCGCGACGCGGTTGCCGATGATTTGAGAGCTAATCGGGATAACGCGCGCGTCGAAATAAGAATCGATGGCGGCGGCCATGCTGCTCTCGAGCGGCTGAGAATAGAGGATCGGGTCTACGAATGAAACGGCCTGTCCAACAGATCGTCTGATTGAGGTGAAGAATGAACTCCCACACTGATCTCGCGAATTCCCACAAGCGCGGCGCTTTCAGCGCAATTCTCGTTTTCTTCTTCGTCGTTATCGGGGCCTCTCTGCTCCCTAAGCTTCTCTCGGCGGGTACTCAGAAGACGAAGCAGCAAGAGAGGCTCTACACGCAAGACCAGGCCGGCCGGGGAAAAGCATTGTACGCGAAGGAATGCGCTTCCTGTCACGGGCAGAGTCTCGAGGGACGACCCGCGACCGCCCTCGCCGGCGAGCGTTTCATGGCAAAGTGGGGGCAGGGCAAGCACACCATCGACGACCTGTATTACATCACCAGAACTCAGATGCCTTACGAGAAGCCCGGCTCGCTCACCGAGCAGCAGTACATCGACATCGTGGCGTTCATCCTCGCGACCAACGGCTACCAGGCTGGAACGCGAGCTCTGCTGGCGGACCCGAAGATCCTCAGGCAGTCAAGAATCACTCCGCAGCTTTCGTCGCCGCAGACCGAGACGAAGACTGATGCCGCGCTGCCGGTTGTTGCCCAAGTCAGCGGCAGCGCATCTTCCGGAAGGCCCACTCAGGCGGAGTTGAACGCGGCGCAAACAAACACCACCGACTGGCTGACGTCGAATCACGACTACGGAGGACAGCGGTTTGTAGACCTCAAGCAAATCAATCGTCAGACCGTTGCCTCTCTCCGACCTGTCGCCATGTTTCAGGCCGGAGACATGAATCCATTTCACACAAATCCAATCGTGCACCGCGGGTTGATGTACATCACAACTCCTAACTCGACGATTGCGCTCGACGCGGCAACGCTCAAGCAGCGATGGCGGTTCGACCGAAGGCCGAGGGGCAAGGATGGCTGGGAACTGTCGCGTGGTGTCGCGATCAAGGACGGCATAGTCGTGCGCGGAACACACGACGGTTATCTCGTCGCGCTCGACGCCGAGACCGGCAAGCTGCTCTGGGAACGCGCCATCGTCGACATGAAGAAAAACGAAGGCGGCTTCAAG
>DATMCM010000219.1:0-4634 GCA_035558335.1 Blastocatellia bacterium
CTTCGTTTAGATGGGTGAGCCGCGTGGGCGCGCCCGCCTTACCCCCACTAAGGTCGGCTGTATAGACCTCGACCGGCTCGCCTACCGAGCTTCTGGTGTAGATCACGCGGTTCGCTCCAATGTCAAACGATGAGATAGCGCTGTCCGCCAGAACTTGAGTGATCGTCTTGGAGACGAGCTCGAGGCGATAGATCGGAGTTTGAGCTTTCACCGGCGCAGAGAAATAGATCGAGCCGGAATCAGCGGACCACTGAAAGTCATCAACCCAATCGCGGAAGGATTCACTTAGCACTTCGGACTTGCCGGTGGCTCGATCGTAAATCGCGAGACGAAACAAATCCGACTCGTAGCCAGGCTGGCGTTGCATTCGATACGCAATGAACTTTCCGTCGGGCGAGTATTTTGGGCTGCCGTCGAAAGCCGGATTCGCCGCAGTGATGTTTCGAGGCTTCGGTTGCTCTTCGGTCAACGAGATTAGCCACAAATCGCTGTTGGTTGAAGAAGCCTGCTGCTTGTCGTGGTTCGAAACGTAGACGAGTTCGGAACCGTCCGGTGAGATGTCGTACTGCGGGGGGCCACCAATTTGAAATGGCGGCGAGTCGAAATCGCCCGGCGTCAGGTCTCGTAACTCACCGGTGGCCGCGTTTGCGAGAAAAACGTGACTTCTCTTTCCGTCCTTCCACTGCGTCCAGTGTCGAAACAGGAGTTCGTCGGCCATGTGCGCCTTGAGCGGACCCTTCGACCAGGTTTCGTCGATTCGTTTGTTGCATGCGTCGTCGCCGTTACATTCTGGAAACACATCGGATGAAAATGTGATCCACTTCGCATCTCTCGACCAAACCGGATCGGAAACGCCTGTCGAAATACTAATGATCTTCTTAGCCTTGCCGCCGGTCGTCGGGATCACATACAGACCGCCATCTTCCGCATCCAGATACGAAATCCAGCGCCCATCGGGCGAGAACTCGGGCGAGCCTTCTCCCTTCTCGCCATGGGTTAGCTGGCGCGAGTTGCGGCCATCAATATCCATCATCCAGATGTTGCTGACGCTCTTGGCCCGCGGGAGATCTGAAGTGGTGACCGCGTAGACAATCGATTTGCCGTCCGGAGAGATTTGGACGCCGGAGATTGTTTTGAGGCGATATAGATCTTCAATCGTAAACGCCCGCTGCGCGTAAGCGGCTAAAGGCAGCATCAGTAAAGTTATTGCGAGTAGGAACTGTCGTCTCATTTGAACCCTCCTATGCAACCTGCCTCCTGGACTCAAAAGGTTTACACTAATCCCACGAGCTCCGAACTCACTTCCCACAGCCGCTGAGCGGCGCCTTCGTCATAAGACTGATCTGAGGTTCGTTTCTCGCGCTTCTTCACGAAGTACTTTCCAGTAATACCTTCGACCTCCGCCGATGAAGCCAGATAGACCGAGGTCTCGGCGCCCGTGTCCGGGCTGATCGTGAGAAGCTTGATCAACGCCTCGAGCGGCTTTGGCAGACTGCGGAACAGACCGGTTCCGACGCCGCCCGGATGCAAACAGTTGGCAGTAACGGCCGTACCCTCAAGCCGTCGTGCAAGCTCATGAGTGAACAACACATTCGCAAGCTTCGAGTTCGCGTATGCGGAGAAGCCGCCGTATTTTTTCTCGCCTTGAAGGTTGTCGAAGTCGATCTTGCCGAGCGCGTGTCCCGCCGATGAAACGCTTACTATGCGAGCGGGCGCGCTCCTTTTCAACAAATCGAGCAGCAGGTTGGTGAGCAGAAAGTAGCCGAGATGGTTGACGGCGAATGTGGTTTCGATGCCATCTTCCGTCAAGCTTCGCTGGCGCGCCACCAGTCCTGCATTGTTGATCAGCACATCGAGCCTGCGGTGAGTGTCGATGAATTCGGCGGCAAATCGGCGAATGTCCTTCTGTGAGGACAGATCGCAGATCATAAGCTCAACGCTTCCATTACCGGTAGCCGTTTTGATCTGTTCCCACACCGGCTCCGCGCGCTGGCGGTCGCGGCAAAGCATGACTACGGCTGCGCCCATCCCGGCGAGCGCGTGTGCCGTCGATCTGCCGATGCCCGAGTTCGCGCCCGTCACGAGGCAAATCTTTCCGACCATATGTTCGTTACCGTGTTTGCTGACTAGCCGAGGTAGACTAACCGCGGAGGCGCGGAGACGCAGAGCCAGCGCTGAGTCTCCGCGATTTGCTCAGCGTCTTGGCGCCTCCGCGTTTTCCGGCCTCGGCAACCTAAAGTCGACAACAGGCTATTGACTCAACGCCTGAGTAAAATCCTCGATCAATTCGTCAGTAGCTTCTATTCCCACGGACACTCTCACCAGGCTGTCGGATATTCCAAGCCTGTTGCGGTCTTCGCGCGACATGCCCGCGTGCGAAGTGACCGAGGGACGAGTCACCAGCGTTTCAACGCCGCCGAGACTTGGCGCTACTATCGGGATCGCGACCCGCTTCATGAACTCGTCGGCCGCAGAGACTCCGCCTTTGAGCTCGAAGCTCAGCATACCGCTAAAGCCATCGAACAACTCGCGTGCGCGCTGGTGACGTGGATGGCTTTCAAGCCCCGGATGGTTGACGCGCGCGACCGCCGGATGGCTCTCGAGAAATTGCGCGATACGAAGCGAGCTCTCGTTCTGATGCCTTACTCTCAAAGCAAGCGTCTTAATACCGCGATAGAGCAAGAAGGCGGCGTGCGGGTCCATCGAGCCTCCCAGGTGGTCGAGCTTGTGCTTGATCCTTTCGACCAGATCCGCGCTGCCGATTACCGCGCCGCCTACGATGTCCGAGTGGCCGTTCAAATACTTCGTGCAACTGTGCATCGAAAGATCGAAGCCAAGCTCGGCGGGCCGGAAGTTGATCGGGCTTGCGAACGTGTTGTCTATGATCGAAATCAGCCCGTGCTCTTTTGCGAACTTCACTGCTGCTTTCAAGTCACTTACTTGAAGCAACGGGTTCGATATTGCTTCGACGTAGATCGCTTTCGTGTTTGGGGTGAGCTTTTGCGACCACGTATCCGGGTTGTCGCCATCAATAAAATCATAACCGATTCCCCAGCCGCCGAAGTCTTTGGTCAGTAAATCGTGAGTACCTCCGTAGAGGCAGTCTTGCGCGAGCAGGTGATCGCTGGCGCCAAGCACCGTCAACAACGTCGTCGAGATCGCGGCCATCCCGCTTGCGGTTACCAGGGCGGCTTCGGCATTCTCGAGCGCGGCCAGCTTCGCGTGAAGAGCCAGATGATTCGGGGTGTTGTTCATCCGAATATACCTGATGTCGTGGTAGCTCGACTCGCCGGCATATTCGAACATCGCCGTCTGGAAAATCGGAAGGCTCACCGCCCCCATGATTCGAGGCTCGGGTTCGCCCGCGTGAATGAGCTTTGTTTCGATGTGTTTGAATTCTTTGACCATATTTGCCTCTCACAAGATCCGCCGCGCTGCCGCCAGGGCACAAGGCTCAAAGATCACAAAGGGCCTGGTGAACCTTTGAGTCCTCGTTACTTCGTGGCGGTAATTTGTCCCGCACGTCTCATGTCGCGGCCGTCTCTTGCGTCAGATTCTCGATGTGCACGGGCTCCACCGGGTCCGCCAGCTCAAACCCGAAGACCCTTGAATAGAAATACAACTCAGCGTCCAACGAGCGCTTGATGTTTTTCGCCTGGCGGAAGCCGTGCTGCTCGCCTTCAAACGGAATGTAAGCCACCGGCAAGCCCTTGGCGCGGGCAGCGTCAAACATCATCTCGGCCTGATTCGGCGGAACCACTTTGTCCTCGAGCCCTTGAAATAGGATTATCGGGCACGAAAGCCGATCCGTGAAATGAATCGGCGAGCGCGCCCGGTACAAGTCGCGCCGATCGGAAGGGCCGATCAGACTGGTGTTGTAGCGCGATTCGAATTTGTGGCAGTCCGCTTCGAGCGCTTCGACGTCGCTGACGCCATAGTAGCTCGCTCCCGCCTTGAACACATCGCGAAAGGTCAGCGCCGCAAGCGTAGTGTAGCCGCCCGCGCTCCCGCCGCGAATGATCAACCGCTCGCCGTCCGCCTCGCCAAGTTCTACCAGAAAGCGCGCGCCGTTCACGCAGTCGTCCACGTCCACGATTCCCCAGTTGCCCACCAGCCGCTCGCAATAGGCGCGCCCGTACCCGGTGCTCCCGCCGTAGTTCACGTCCAGCACCCCGAACCCGCGGCTGGTCCAATACTGGATGTTCAGCTTCTGAGTAGTACTGGTCGCGCCGGTAGGACCTCCGTGACTGATGACGATCAGCGGCGGCAGCTCATCGGCCGGTGCTGCATAATCGCGGTTCTTCGGCGGATAGAAAAACGCGTGAGCGGTCAGGCCGTTCTCGGTCGGGAACTCGATAGCGCGTGGGATCGAAAGATAGCCCGGATCCACTTCGACGTCGCTGGATCGTCGCAGGACTTCAATCCTTCGGGTGGCAAGGTCGAGCCTGACCAGCGACAGCGGTTCGGTCGGCGAACCCCCGTTAAATAGAACGCGGCCCTGCGAGACTTCCACGCCCGATATGTCGCTGTAGGGAGTCTCGATCGGCTCGAGGCTTTTTGTCGACGTGTCGAGACTCGCGAGATGCCAGTCGCCTCGATCGCAGTAACAGCAGATGATACGGCTCTCGGATTCA
>DATMCM010000220.1:0-4096 GCA_035558335.1 Blastocatellia bacterium
CTTCCCTTTCGCGTCCAGCTCGACTGTCTTGACTTGAAGCGGCACGACTTCGTCTTTGAACCTGCCGGCAGCAATCGCTTCGGCTGCCTTCTGATGGCTGCGAAGCGAGAACGTATCGGCTTCCTCGCGCGAGATCGAATACTTCTTCGCCAGGTTCTCGGCGGTGAGCCCCATGTTCAAATAGAAATCGGGCCAGGTCTCGACGAGCGTTGGGTTCGGCCTGATGGTGTGACCACCCATCGGAATCAAGCTCATCGTTTCGGTTCCGCCGGCGACGATGCAATCCGACCATCCGCACATCACGCGCTCCGCTGCGAACGCAATCGCTTGAAGCCCGGATGAGCAAAAGCGATTGATCGTCACCGCCGATGCTTCTTTCGGAATTCCGGCGAGCCAAGCGGCCTGACGAGCTACGTTCATTCCCGATTCGGCTTCAGGGTTTGCGCAACCCACGATCACGTCTTCGACTATTGCGGGATCGATCGGCGCGCGTTCCATCGCAGCTTTCATCGCGGCCGCCGCCATGTCATCCGGCCTCGTGTCTTTGAGTGTTCCGCGCGGCGCTTTGCCGACCGCGGTTCGTACTGCTGAAACTATCACTGCGTCCTTCATGATTTCTCCTGCCTTTGCCGACGCCCCTGCTCGGGCGCCCCCACCATCTTTGATGTCCTGGATGCCAAAGAGGGGCGGCCACGGACGCCAGCCCTGCATGACATTTAGTTTCGCAACGGCTTGCCCGTCTTCAACATATGCTGAATTCGCTCCTGAGTCTTCCTCTCTCCGCACAACGAAACAAACGCCTCGCGCTCGAGGTCCAACAGGTATTGTTCCGACACAAGCGTCTGATGCGACAAGTCACCGCCGGTGATGACGTGAGCGAGTTTCCTCGCAACGTGAGCATCGTACTCGCTGATAAAACCGCCTCGGGTCATCATGTGAACCGCGAGCTTGATCGCCGCAAGCGCCGGCTGTCCAAGCACGGGAATGTCAGTCCTGGGATGCGGCTGAGTGTAGCCTTCGTGCACCATTGCCAGCGCGGTCTGCTTGGCGTCCTCGATCAACCTATCGCGGTTCATTGTGATCGGGTCGGTCTCGCGCAAGAAGCCAATCTCCCGAGCTTCGACGGCCGACGTCGCCACCCGCGCCATCGCTATCGTCTCCGAGACTTTTCTGATGCGCGGGAAGAGGTCCTCGTTGGGCAGCGCGTCTTCGACAGCTCGCAGCACCATTTCCTTCACTCCGCCGCCCCCCGGTATCAAGCCGACCCCGACCTCGACCAGGCCGAGATAGCTTTCGGCTGCGGCTCGCGCCTTGTCAGCGTGCATCGTGATTTCGCAGCCGCCTCCCAGCGCCATCCCGTGCGTCGCAACAACCACGGGCTTCGCCGAGTAGCGCAAGTTCATGTTGGCGTTTTGAAACTGGCGGACCGACATCGCGATCTCATCCCACTCGCCTTCCTGAATGCCCAACAGCAGCATCATGATGTTCGCACCGACCGAGAAGTTCTCGGCCTCGTTCCCAATCACAAGCGCTTCGAAGTTCTCGCCGACTTGCTTCACCGAATAGTTCATCATCGAGACGGTGTCGCCGCCGATCGCATTCATCTTCGAATGAAACTCGAGACAGGCCACGCCGTCGCCGATATCGATCAACGAAGCCCCTGCGTTCTTCTTGATGACCCGCTCGCGCTCCTTCAACGACTTCAGCACCAATACCCCTGGCCGGGGCTCGACTTCTTTGTAGTCGCCGGACGCGGCATCGAAATAAAACGACCGGCCGTCGCGACGCTCGTAGAAGCTCTTCTTAGCTGAGTCAAGCAGCTTCGTTACTAGCGAAGGTATTGCGCGGCCGTCTTCCCGCATCTTAGCGACCGACTTTTCGACTCCGATCACGTCCCACAACTCGAAGGTCCCGAACTGATGATTGAACCCCCAGCGAACCGCGTTATCGATATTAACGATGTCGCCGGCGATCTCAGGAATCCGGTTCGCTGAATAAATCAAGTTCGCGCTGATCGTCTTCCACAGAAACTCGCCCACGCGATCCTTGCCATAGACGAGCGTTCGAATGCGCTCGGCTGTGTCATCGATTGCTTTGGCCGCATCAAGCGATGGGAAACGAACTTTCTGCACCGGCTTGTACTCCATCGTTGTGTAGTCAAGAACCATATACTCGGTCTTACCGCCTTCGCCGCGAGTTCTCTTGTAGAAGCCCTGGCCCGCCTTGTTGCCTGTCCATCCGCGTTTGACCATCTCGCGCAAGAGATCGGGTGGCTTGAGCACGTTGCGTTGCTCATCATTCGGAACTGCCGCGTACAGGTTGTCCGCCACGTAAAGCGAAACATCGAGTCCGACGATGTCAGATGTTCTGAAGGTTGCTGACTTGGGTCTGCCCACAACGGGTCCGGTCATCGCATCGACTTCTTCAATCGTGTAGCCGCCTTCCATCATCACTTTCATCGCGTTCAGCGCGCTAAAAGTCGCAATCCGATTCGCGATGAAGTTCGGCGTGTCTTTGGCGTAAACGGTTCCCTTCCCGAGACGCCGATCGCAGAAATCGGCTACGAAGTTGACGACATCCCGATTTGTTTCAGCGGTCGGGATGACCTCGAGAAGCTTCAGATACCTTGGCGGATTGAAGAAGTGAGTGCCGAGAAAGTGCTGGCGGAAATCGTCCGACATTCCTTCGGACATCGCCCCGATTGAAATGCCGGAGGTGTTCGAGCTAACGATCGACCCGGCTTTGCGAAGAGCATCGACACGCGAGAGCAGGCCGCGCTTGATCCCGAGATTCTCGACAATCGCTTCGATGATCCAATCGGCCCCAGCTATCTTTGCGAGATCGTCTACGAAGTTGCCCGGCTGGATCAAACTTGCGACCGAGGGTGCGAATAACGCGGCGGGTCTGATTTTCTTCGCCGCTTCGAGTCCAGCGTTAACGATTCGGTTTCGTACCTGCGGGCTCTCGAGCGTCAACCCGCGAGCCTGTTCCTGTTTGGTCAGCTCGGTCGGCGCAATGTCGAGCAGCAACACTTCAACGCCGGCATTTGCCAGGTGTGCGGCAATCTGCGCGCCCATCGTTCCCGAGCCCAGCACGGCAGCTTTGTTGATCTTATAAGTCACTCACGTCTCCCTTTTATCATCCCGCTTCCTGTACGGGCGGCCCTCCGTGGCCACCCCTCGTTCCGAGGAACGACGAGCCTTGTGAGGAGGGGCGCCGACGGGCTGCCCGTAAAGGTCAGACGACAGCAAGACTCGGCTCTTCCCTATAGAGCCTGTCGATGACAGCCGAGTATTTCTTCTCAATAAGGCTGCGCCTGGGTTTCAGCGTCAGCGTTAGATCGCCCGACTCCGCGGTCAATTCGTGCTCAAGCAGCGCCACTTTCTTGACCTTTTCGTATCGCGCCAGCTCAGTTGTGTACTTGTCTATCTGGCGTTGGATCAGATCGACTACGCGAGCGTTCGCGATCAAATCACTGTCGCCAGCGTAAGAGATGCCTTTCAGCTTCGCGTAGTCGCGCAACGCCTGGATGTTCGGCACCACCAGCGCCGAGGCGAACTTGCGAGAGTTGCCAACGACAAAGACCTGCGAAACAAATCGGCTGGACTTGATCAAGTTCTCCAATTTCTGCGGCGCTATGTATTTTCCACCGCTCGTCTTGATCAAGTCTTTCTTGCGGTCAGTGATCGTAAGGAACCCATCCTTGTCGATCTCGCCGATGTCCCCGGTGCGGAACCATCCGTCACTGGTAAAGGCGTCCTCGTTATCGGCCGGCCGCTTGTAATAACCCTTCATCACCGTGTCGCCTTTAACCAGGATCTCTCCATCTTCAGCAATGCGCACGCTGACCCCGTCCATCGCAGGACCAACCGTGCCGATTCGGTTGCGAGCTTCAGTATTGCAAGAAACCGACGGCGAGGTTTCGGTCAACCCGTATCCCTGCAAGATCAACAACCCGGCGGCTGAGAAGAGATAACCAATCTCGGGAGCAAGCGCGGCGCCCCCTGAGATAAACACGCGAATATTTCCGCCCATCACCTCACGCCATTTAGTGAATACAAGCGCGTCCGCGAGCCTATGCTTAAGCGCAAGCCAG
>DATMCM010000221.1:0-17886 GCA_035558335.1 Blastocatellia bacterium
CTTTGACCTGGTCATCTTGAACGACCATCCGCCCAGCTACTTCCAGTCGCTGCAAGACGAGCTTCAACGACTCGTCCGGATAAGCGGCTCGCAGGCGTTGATCGACAAGCCGGGCGGCGTCTTTCTTCGGCGCACCGACATCATGCCCGAAGCCGACAGGATCTTGCTGCACACCGTGGCGCGAGTAGTAATCGTGGCTGATCGAGGCCCAATCGATGAACAACTCGTCCGGCGTCCGATCGAAGAGGATCTGCCCCCCAGGTTCACCGCGCGAGGGGCTTCGCGAAAGTACCCGGAGCAATCGATCCTGATCCCTGATCTGGCCTTCTTCAACGGACTTGGCGGATTCAGCGATGGCGGTCGAGAGTACGTCACCATCCTCAACGAAGGTCAATGGACGCCCGCGCCCTGGTTAAACGTCATAGGAAATGCGAAGGATTTCGGCTTTCAGGTGTCCGAGGCGGGTGTCGGCTACACCTGGTCGATCAACAGTCGAGAGAATCGTTTGACACCCTGGTCGAACGATCCGGTGAGCGACCCGGTGGGGGAAGCGATCTATCTTCGAGATGAGGAGACGGGGGACACGTGGTCTCCCACACCCCTGCCGATTCGCGAGACTGAGCAGTATCTGATCAAGCATGGGCAGGGCTACACCATCTTTGAGCACGCGAGTCACGGCATTCATCAAGAACTCATGGTGTTTGTGCCGATGGATGCGCCGGTCAAAATCTCGCTTCTGCGTTTGCAAAATCAAACTGAACGAAAGAGACGCATCTCCGTCACCAGCTATGCCGAATGGGTGCTCGGAGTCGAGCGCAGTCGCATGGCCCCGTTCGTCATAACCGAAGTGGATGATGAAACCGGAGCGATCTTCGCGCACAATCCTTACAACAACGAGTTTGCCTATCGAGTCGCGTTTGCAGACATGAGCGAACGCGAGCGCACCATCACTTGCGACCGAAAAGAGTTTCTCGGCCGCAATGGATCGCACTCACGCCCCGCCGCTCTTAGGCGTGAGCAGCTCGCGGGTAGTGTCGGCGCAGGTCTGGACCCTTGCGCGGCGATTCAGGCAATAGTGGAGCTGGCTCCGGGCGAAGAACGCGAGGTCGTTCTCATACTGGGCGAAGCTGAAAGCGTTGAAGAGGCTCGCGCGCTTACGACCAGGTACAGGGAGCGGGCCGTGGCAACCGAAGCGATCGCGCAAGTCAATGCTCATTGGGATCAGGTGTTGAGTGCGGTGGAACTCAAGACGCCGGACGCAGCGATGGACATGATGATGAATCGCTGGTTGCTCTACCAGGTCCTCTCGTGCCGCGTGTGGGCGAGGTCGGCCTTCTATCAATCCGGGGGCGCGTACGGATTTCGCGATCAGTTGCAAGACGTTTGCGCGCTCGTTTACGCAAGGCCGGAGATCGCGCGTGCACAAATAATTCGCGCCGCGGGTCGCCAATTCAATGAAGGCGACGTGCAGCACTGGTGGCATCCTCCAACCGGCCGCGGCGTGCGAACACGCTGTTCGGATGATTTGTTGTGGTTGGCGTTTGTAACGACTCTGTATGTGAGGATCACCGGCGATGAGTCTGTGCTCGAAGGGACCGCGCCCTTTCTTGAAGCTCCTCTGCTCGCGGATGGCGAAACTGAAGCATACCTGCAGCCGGCCGTTTCGTCCGAATCAGCCAGCCTTTACGAGCATTGCGTTCGGGCGCTTGATCGAAGCCTGACGGTTGGAGAACACGGCCTGCCATTGATGGGTTCGGGCGACTGGAATGATGGGATGAATCGAGTCGGCAAAGAAGGAAAGGGTGAAAGCGTTTGGCTGGGTTGGTTTCTTCACAACGCACTCGAAGCTTTTGCGCCGCTTTGCGATGCGCGACAGGATAGAAAGCGCGCCGAGCAATATCGGGCCCACGTTGAAAAGTTGAAACAGGCGCTGGAAGAGCATGGCTGGGACGGCGACTGGTATCGCCGTGCGTACTTCGATGATGGAACTGCTCTCGGCTCGGCGCAGAACGAAGAGTGCCGGATCGATTCGATAGCGCAATCGTGGGGAGTGATCTCGGGCGCCCCCTCGTCTCACCGAGCCGCTCGCGCAATGGCCGCCGTCGAAGAGTATCTGGTCAGGCGAGGTGACGGGCTTGCGATTCTGTTCACTCCGCCGTTCGACAAGAGCGCGCTAGATCCAGGTTACATCAAGGGCTACGTTCCAGGCGTGCGCGAGAACGGCGGGCAGTACACGCACGCGGCGTTGTGGACGGTGATAGCTTATGCGATGCAGGGGGACGGCGATCGCGCAGGCGAGCTATTCGCGCTGCTGAATCCGATCAATCATGCGTCGACGCGCGCGGGGCTTCATAAGTACCGAGTCGAGCCTTACGTTCTGGCAGCCGATGTATATGCTGTGTGGCCGCACACTGGACGGGGCGGCTGGACGTGGTACACGGGGTCGGCGAGTTGGATGTACCGAGCGGGCCTCGAATCGATCCTGGGTTTCAAGCTTCGGGGCGACCGTCTGCAGATTGATCCGTGCATTCCGCGAAGCTGGCGGGAGTATGAGATAACTTACAGACGCGGTCCGACGACGTATCAGATAGTGGTCGACAACCCACACGGACTCAATCGCGGAGTCGCGAGGATCGAGCTGGACGGCCGGGAGTTAGCTACGCCTGAGATTGTGCTTGTGAGTGACGAGAAGCAGCACAGCGTCCGCGTCACGCTGGAAATGAGACCGCTCGAGTGAGTTGCTGAGCTAGCGCTTGAGTATCGCCATTTGTAAGCAACTTCAGTTCGGACACAACCCGCTGAAGACTGCAGCTTGACTCCACCCGAACACCGCCATAGGATAGCCCCGCATTTCTTCACTAAAAGGAGCAATCCTCTATGGCTTTCACGAAGTCTATACTCCTTGTCTGCAGTTTGGTCTTACTGAGTCTCGCCTTCCCTCCAACCATTGGCATCGGAGCAAATTCCCACTCCATCAACGGGTCGGTTTCCGATCAAAACAAGAAGCCACTCTCCGGCGTGATGATCACCGCCTTCGACTCGGTGGAGAACAAGATGATCACCGTCTTCACCAAAGATGGCGGGCGGTTCAAGTTGCCGGGGCTAACGACTCGCGACTACAAGCTACGCGCGCGGTTGCCCGGATTCGAGGATGAATTCACCAATATTGCTTTCAAGTCCGCGGGCGGGTCGGCGGTCAGCTTTCGTCTGAAACCGTCCGTCAACCCCAGGATGCAGGAGACAAGCGTAGATCGGATTCGCCTGATCAAGTGGCCGAATAACGAAGCTCGACTGAATTTCAGAATGGCCTGCGCTTACTGTCATCAAGTCGGCACTGAAGGCTTTCGAGCTCCCAAAGAAAAGGCCGACTGGGATGTTATGGTCCGTGAAGTGATGGCAAGCCGCACCGGGCTCGGCGCCTTCCGTTCGCTCCATAAAGACACTCAGCAAGCTCTGCCCGGAATGTTGTACGAAACCTACAAGCAAGGCGCGGAGGCGAACTGGCCGGCTTACACGCCGCCGCCGGCACCTTCCGGCGACGCACTCAATGTCGTCATCACCGAGTGGCCCGTCGGGCACGAGAACAACGCGCTGATGCACGACCTCGAGATTGGCGACGATGGATTAATCTATTTGGTGGATATGGTGCACGATGCTGTCCGCACCCTCGATCCGAAAACCGGCGAGCGGAAGTCTTACTCTATTCCCGGCGGCGTCCGGGATGGCTCAGGCGACTATCCTCTCCAGGGACCTCATTCGATCGAGAAGGCGCCAAACGGCCAGATGTGGATAACACTGGCGCTCGGCGGCAAGATGGCCCGCTTCGATCCAAAGACGAAGGAGTTTCTGCTGATCGAGAGCGGCGAAGGCGGCAAGCGAGGCGGCTACCCGCACACCTTGCGCTTCGATCAGAGCGGAATCTGCTGGTACACCGATGCCGCGATGAACGCGATCTTCAGACTCGATCCCGCTACGCTCAAAATCAAACAGTATCAATTGCTCAAACCCGAGCAAGCTGCGAATGTGCCTACGATGGGCGAAACGGGCGGGATCACGCCTTACGGCATCGACATCGCGCCCGATGGTAAGGTTTGGTACACAAAGCTGAACGGTCAACGAGTAGGAGTGATCGACCCAGTTACCGGGAAGATCACCGAGTGGAAGCCGCCGGTCCACGGCCCGCGCCGGCTCGAAGTCGCGAACGACGGAATCGTATGGATACCGGGTTTCGGCAGCGGCGACTTCTGCAGCTACGATCCGAAGACAGACAAGTGGAAGGTCTATCCACTCCCGGGCGGAGGCGATGACATTCCGTATGCGATTAATGTTGACCGGCGAACGGGGCAGCTATGGATATGCGGCGCCGGCAGCGACACGATGATGAGGTTTGATCCAAAGACCGAAAAGCTAACGGTGATTCCGATGCCGACTCGGGTGACCTACACAAGGGAAGTGGAGTTCGGAAAAGATGGAAGCATCTGGACTTGCAATTCGAACCAGCCGGCCCGGCATATTGAAGGCCATCGGCAGTCGGTGATCAGAATTGAAGTTACGGGTAGTTGATAGCTCTACGCGAGGAGGGTCGTGCGCCTTGATGCATTTAAGTCTCAGTGAGAAACGCCAGCGTCTCAGCCAGAAATAGTTCCAACTGATCGTGATGCACCCAGTGACCCGCGTGAGGCACCTTCACCAAACGATGGTTCTTGATCACTTGAGCGCGGCCGTCGGACTCGGGGTCGGGCGCCCAGCTCTCCATTCCCCAGAACAACAAAACCGGACGCGTGATCTGTCCCAGGATCTCGACGAAGTCCTCTCTGTTGTGCCCGTAAGGCGAGAACGGCCGCGCGTAGTTGTCGAACTTCCAGACCAGCGAGCCGTCCGAGTTCCAGTTGGTCCCGTGCAGAGTCAGATGACGGGCTACTTCATCCGATAGGTGCGGGTTCGCTTCTTTCATTCGAGCGACTGCTGAATCAAGACTCGGGTAGCTGTGCGGGTCTCGACGCTCGGTCTGTCGAATGCCTTCGATCCAGGTGCGCATTCGCTCCGAGGCCGGCCCGAAGATTCGATGGTTGAGCGGCGGCCCGAGGCCTTCGATCGAGACAGCCTTCTTGACGCGATCGGGATAGACGCCGGAATAAAACAGCGTAACAATCCCGCCAAGCGAGTGCCCCACGAGATAGATCGGAGACGCATTGATGATGTCGGCGAGCGCCGAGAGATCCAGCACGTGCTCGACAACGCTGTAGAGAGCGCCGGGAGCCCACTGGCTGTTGCCGTGCCCTCGCAAATCGATGGCGTAAACGTGAAAGTGTTCGCGCAGCGCTCGCGCCACCCAGTCCCAGTTGCGGGCGTGATCCAACCCGCCGTGTACGAGTATGAGCGCGGGCTTGTCTTCGCTACCCCAGTCCCAGAAGTGCAGCTTCAAGCGATGCGAGTAGTAGTAATGAGAAATCGGTTCCAAAGTTATTCTCCAAATTGGCAAGCAGAGTTGGAGCCTGATGCTACGATCCCAGGTGTTCTAAAGTCAAAAGCCCTGCCAGCAATCGGTCTGGTCAGGGTGGAGTTAGAAGCGGACTTCTGCTGTTGGCTAAGCGCCGAAGGTGGTCGGTGGTCGGGTGGTATTGAGCCGCTCAGCTTCTGAACCTGCGCGCCAGGTGTCTTTCAGTCAAATACATCACGAACAGCGGGAGGGATAGTGTCGAGCCCGCTGCGACTGTTTGGACGAGGTCATTTGCCTCAATCATCTGCCACAAGCTCACCTGGAGCAGCATACCGAGTAGCGTCAGCAGCGCGAGTGTGATTCCGGCAAACCGGTTTGCAGCCTGCCAGGTCGCGTCATTGATCATCGATCGCGCCGAGCCATAGCCAAGAACCCAGTTGCGTCTCATCCTCGGAGAGAACCAGTACATTGTTGCGCCGGCCAGAATCAGCGCGACATCGCTAGCCATCAGCAGGTATCCGTAGATCGGCATCCGATTTCACCACGTGTTTAGTTCAATAACTTGAGCGAAAGGGGCCTAGCCTTCCGAGCCGTATTTAAGCCCAGCAAGCGCGAGGCGTCAAGCATAATCGAATCCGTGGACAGCCTGACTTATACCTATGATCACTGATAGTTGAGGACTGCAATACTGGTCCGTTAATTGCACTAAATACCGCCGCTGACACATTGTGTGCGCATTGCAGACACTACCGGGTTTGATTTATGTTCGGGCGAGGGAGCTATTACATGCTGAACTGTATCTCGAAATTAGCCATCACGCTTGCGATCTCTTGCAGCGTACTGGCTGACGCCGGCTGCGTCGAACCCAAGAGCCGTGTTTCCAACACAAACTCGACGGCTCCAAATACAAACTCGGCGGCGACTAACGCAAACACGGCTGCACCAGCAGCGGGTTCTGAGATTGCGCGAAAACCCGAGAACGCATGGGCAGTCACCTTGCCGGTGCTCGATGCCTTCCTTGCAGATGACGCTTTTGGTGCTGAATTGAAGTCGAAGTTGGAATTGACCGATCAGCAAGTCAACCGGCTGAGAGCCATCTCTCGCGAAGCCACTACGAAGCTTCGCGATGCAGGACGCGAGAACAAAGATGACTACGCGAGGGCGAGCGAGCTTCGCGAGAAGACTGAAAGAGATATTGCGGATGCGATAGGACAGGATAGAGTCACGCGGCTGTTGGCCCTCGTTGCCGACCGATGGAACGGCAATGATGTCGCTTCAGGCGGAGCCGCAACTGCGCCCGGCTCGCCATCACCGGCAGGGACCGCTGCTCTGGGTGTCCCTTCCGACACACGCATAGTGGTTAACAGTCCGGCTTTTAGAATGGACATTTTTGAGAACGGCCAACTGATCAAGTCCTACAAGATTGGGATCGGTTATCCCGAATTTCCGCTTCCGACAGGTCTGCGCAAGGCCGATACCATCATCTTCAATCCCACCTGGACGCCCCCTGACGAACCGTGGGTCGAGGCTCCGGGCAGCAAAGTAGAGGTCGGCAAGCTCGTAAAGGCGGGGGACAAGTTGAACCCTCTCGGCGTGCTCAAGATACCGATAGGTTTGCCCTCGCTGATACACGGGGGCAAGTCGCCGTCCAAGATCGGCAACTTTGCATCGCACGGTTGCGTTGGCCTGACTAACTTGCAGGCGGAAGGCTTCGCTAAGCTGCTTGCGCGACTTGGCGGGGCCGGGCTTACGGATGACCAGATCGCACAATATGAAGCGAAAAAGACAGCGACTGAGACGGTGAAGCTTACCAAGACCGTTCCGGTAGAGCTGCGCTATCAAACGATAACGGTAGAAGACGGTAAGCTGCACATCTACCGCGACGTGTACGATCGCGACACGAACACAGAGGGAAATCTCCGGGACGTGTTACAGGCGTACGGTGTGACGCTCGATCAGTTGAGCAAGAAGGAACTCGCCCTGGTGATGACAGGACTCGAGCAAATGTCGCGGGATGCCAGCGGGCGGCCGAGCGCTCCAGACCGGGCGGTTGATAATTCGAACTCGACGCCGGCAGGGTCGCCGAAGAACGACTCGAAGATGCTGAGCAACAAAAAGCCCGACACCAACTCGGGGGGCAAAGTGACACGCGCAATAAAAGGCCAGAAAGAAGTAGTTATCCCGATTCCAGCGCTCGAAGGTAAAGGCTATCCCTCGCCCGTAGACCAGGACACAGGCGCCAACGTTAAATCAAGAAAGACTTTAGGTGTCAGCAAACAGAAGCCACGGAAATAAGAGGCTTCAAACAGAGCCCCGTTTTAGGCAGGCAACGGCTTTGAAGCTTTCGAAGCAGTTCGGTTGGAGGCGAGTTACGCTTTGACACAAGCACCCCCACGGTTCCCCTGAAAACATCCAACAAACATGGTCAGCGAGACTAAACGAGTGGATGAGACGGGTAAGGCAGGGTCGCAACCCAAGGTCGGCACAGACTCGGAGAGTATGCTCATGCCGCTGCTGATCATCTTATCCGTTTGTATCATTTCTTCCGTTGCTATCTTCGTAAAGCTCAGGGGCGAGCCTAATCGCGAGAGTGCAACAAGAGAGAGGTCGGCTCCTGCGCTGCCGGTTAAGGGGGATTCAACAGCAAAGACGGCGCCTAATCCGGGCTCGCCTCTAATCGCTTCATCGAGGCCTGCGGACCGGTTTCCCCCGCCGAGTGATTCGGCCGGGACCGCCAACGGTGGAGGTCTCTCGGTGAATGAGGCCGACCTTGCCTATCTGAGAGGAAAGAACTTGCTGATACCAGTTGAAGGCGTAAGGGCGGGAGAGCTGCATGATTCTTTCTATGAGACTCGCTCCGAGGGACGAATGCATCAGGCATTGGACATAATGGCGTCTCAAGGAACACCGGTGCTTGCGAGTGCTGATGGCAGGATCAAGCTTCTTACATCCGAAAGGGGCGGCACGATGATCTACGTAACCGACTCGTCCGCTCCATACGTGTATTACTATGCTCACCTGCAGCGATACGCGGACGGCTTGTGTGACGGCAAACAAGTTAGTCGCGGTGAAGTGATCGGATATGTCGGCGACACCGGAAATGCTGGTGTCGGTAATTTCCATCTTCATTTCGGGATAGCGAAGGTGATTGCTCCCGGCAAATGGAGCGGCGGCGAACCCATCAATCCCTATCCTCTACTCACAAATAGATAGAAACCCATATTGGATTGTTGTCTAAGTAATGCATATCCCGCCATCGACGGGAATCGTTACCCCGTTCACATAAGCTCCAGCGCGCGACGCAAGATAGATCGCGACGCCGGCCATATCGGGCGCCGAGCCAATGCGCTTCAACGGGCAGTCTCTTTCGATCTGCTCTTGAAACTGTTCGAGCAGCCATTTAGTCATTTGGCTCGGGAACGGACCTGGCGCAACAGCGTTGACGGTGATGCCGCGAGGCCCGAGCTTCACCGCAAGCACCCTAGTGAGATGATGCACGGCCGCTTTGCTTGGGGCGTAAGCATAGTTCTCGACTCGCGGCACCTTGAGCCCGTCGATCGAGCCGATGTTGATGACTCGCGCAGGATCACCCGGACTCGCGCCCTTCGCGAGAAGGGAGACCAGGTCCCTGGTTAGGAAGAAGATCGACTTTACGTTTGTGTCCATTACCTTGTCGAATCCCGACTCAGGATACTCTTCAAGCGGGGCGCCCCACGCGGCCCCCGCGTTGTTTACCAGCACGTGAAGAGCTTGCTCGCGAGCCGATAGCTCGGAGACCAGGTGCTTGCAGCCCTCGTTAGTGGAGACATCGGCTGGAATGGAAATGCAGGTCCCGATCGCCGACAGCTGCTCGGCTACCTGATCGCAGACCTCTTTCTTGCGGGAAGAGATGTACACTTTCGCGCCTGCTTCGACGTAGCCGCGCGCGATCATCAATCCAATGCCCCGCGACCCGCCGGTAACCAGCGCCACTTTGCCTTTGATCGAGAACAAGTCGTTAACGTTTATCGCTTCATCTGACATCCGAAGTCTTCCTTTCGTGCTGGATTTGTTCAGAGCGTAGTGTCATCACCCTATCGCGAGCGATGCAATTAGACTTGAGCGATTGATAATATCAGGTACGCTGCGGAATGCTATGCGGTGCCGGTTGGTCGGTCATAGCTTATTCTAAAACTTGTCTAATATTGAACAGACTTTTGGACGCCCGATAGCTACCATAGCGCGAATTGGGGGGTTGCGACTATGGAAATGCCAACGGATGAAAAGCTCAGGCGGTTAGATCACCCGCTCGCGTCCACCGACCGCCGTCCTCTTTTTTGGGATTTTTGCGAAGACCAAAAGGTACCGTACGAGACGCTGAGAAAGGAACTGGCTCAAGAAAGTCGCCAGGTTCTAGCTCGAGTTCGTAAGTCTGATTAGACCGCAACTACCAGCCCCGTCGCGAAAAAACCAGGTTACCCCCCTAAGCGGTTGCGCCGCGTCCGGGCGTCTTTGAAGCGTAGAACGCTATGACGTTCTTTGCCGCTTCTACGACTTTCTCACGCAGCGTCGCAGGTTCGACTGCTTCCACCAACGAGCCGAATCCCAGCGCGTACTCACAAGCTTCGTGTTCAAATTGGAATCGCATTAAGACCTTGACCCAGCCATGTTCATCAGGCGGATCGACCCGCTCCACGCGCGCGAAACGGCCGGGGAAGTACATCCGCGGAAGAATGTCCGGGTGGGCCCGCAACGTGGCGTAGTAGCGCGGGAAGTTCTCCTTGAAGGTGACCGCCGATTGCTCCCAGAAAGCCGCCAGGTCAAACCCCTTCGGGCGCGTACAGCGCTCGTCCAGCGCGCTTGCTTCAACAACGCGCGAAACACGATAGCTGCGAACCTGACCTTCAACCGAGGCGACCAGGTACCAGGCGCTTCCCTTGGCTACGAGACCGAGTGGATCGACGACGCGCTCAACCGGATCACAATCGACTCCCCGCTGATAGCTGAACTTGAGCTTGCGCTCTTGCCAGACCGCGCTCTGAATCACGGGGAGAGACTCGACCGATTCCCTCGAGCTGTTCCATCCGCTGGTATCGACGTAGATCCGTTGACGCGCGTACTCGGCATCGTCTCGCGATCCGGACGGAATCGCGGCCAGCAGCTTGATCAATGCGGCATCGGAAGCTTTCTCCAATCCCAGGTCGGCTAACAGTCGAGAAGGCCTGGTGGCGAACAACGCCTGGATCTCGTCCTTATTCAAGCCGGTAAGGTTTGTTCGATACTCTTCCATTAGCGCCCACCCGCCGTGCGATCCTCGTTCGGCAAACACAGGGATCCCCGCGGCGCTCAGGGCTTCCATGTCGCGATGAATGGTTCGTTCGGAGACTTCGAGGCGTTCAGCCAGTTCGCGAGCGGTCATGAGTCGGTGGACCTGGAGAAGTAACATTATCGAAAGCAATCGATCGGCTCTCATAGATACCTCGGTGTTCCGGGATTTTGCGCAACTTTACCATGGAAATATGACACAAGCTGTCAAGAAGGCGATGTATCTTTGGGTTCAGGATTCAAGGTTCAGGGTTTAGGGTTAGGGTTCAGGGTTTAGGGTTTAGGGTTCAGCTTGTAAGTTTCAAAGGGCCAGCCTCAAGGTTGAACTCTGAACCCTAACCCTGAACCCTAAACCCTAAACCCTGAACCCAGCCGAGGAGGTATCACATGAACTACGGATTTGTTCTTGATGGCGGCGACATCGAGGTTTTGCCCGAGATCGCCTCCGAAGCGGAAGCCGCGGGTTGGGATGGTCTGTTCATTGCCGATGCTATGGCTATGGGCGGTGAAAAGTTTCCCGACTTTCCGTGGTTCGATCCGTGGACGATTCTCGCGGCGATGGCCGTGCGCACCGAGCGAATTAGGCTTGGGACGATGATCACACCGGTCTCGCGCCGCCGTCCGTGGAAGCTTGCGCGGGAGACGACGACGGTCGATCATCTTTCAAAAGGCCGGTTGATCTTTGGGGTCGGACTCGGCGCGGCGGAGGACGACGGAGGCTTCTTTAAGGTAGGGGAGGCCACGGATCTGCGAGTTCGCGCCGAGCTTCTCGACGAAGGCCTGGAGATAATCAGCGGACTATGGAAAGGGAAGCCGTTCACCTTTTCGGGAGAACACTACAAAGTCGACAAGATGTCGATGCTTCCGCCTCCGGTGCAGAAGCCTAGAATACCGGTTTGGGTTGTCGGCGTTTGGCCCAAGGAAAAGTCGTTGCAGCGAGCAATTCGCTGGGATGGAATCATTCCTCAAAAGTACAAGGCGACGCCCGTAGACAGAGCCAAGCCTTCTGACATAGTTGAACTCAAGAACTACATCGACAAACATCGTCGCAAGAAGACTCCGTTCGACATCATCGCCGGAGGCCAAACGCCTGGCGGTAAGCGCAAGCGCGCGCTCGAGATGGTGCGACCGTTTGAAGAGGCGGGCGCGACGTGGTGGCTCGAAAGCATGTGGGCTTCCATGGATAAGGTTCGCGCGCGAATCAAGCAAGGTCCCCCAGGCGCCGACTAGAAGAGCAAGTAGACGACAGCAATAGAAGACAGCAATAGAAGACAGCATGGAGTACCGGCTTCAGCCGGGTTGTGGTTTGCGCATTCGCACGATAGCTTGACGCACGACCCGGCTGAAGCCGGTACTCCATGCCTTTATGACGGGTAGCGACGTTCAAAGCTTGCGCGCTCTGGTTAGCCGTGACATCCTGCTTCTGTCACGGCCGTGACAGGCACACCCAAAAAGGAGCTAATTACTACGACTATGCAAGCAAAGACAGCAAGCGTTCGTGAGATGGTTTCCGCCGAAGAGTGGGAAGCACGTGTCGACTTGGCCGCTGCCTACCGGCTGGTCGCGCATTACGGTTGGGACGAGCTGGTTTTCACTCACATATCTTCGCGGGTACCCGGCCCCGAGCATCACTTCCTGATAAACCCCTACGGATTGATGTTCGACGAGATCACGGCTTCCAGTCTGGTCAAGATCGATCTCGACGGCAACAAGGTGATGGACAGTCAGTATTCGATCAATCCTGCAGGGTTCACGATTCACAGCGCGGTTCACGCCGCTCGCGAAGATGCAATGTGCGTCATGCACCTTCACACCGCCTACGGCATTGCGGTTTCGGCGCAGAAGCAGGGCTTGCTTCCTATCTCGCAGCAATCGTTGTTCTCGCTAGCCTCGATCGGGTATCACGACTATGAGGGGCTTGCGCTGAACGAGGCGGAGAAGCCGCGGCTGGTGGCCGATCTTGGCGACAAAAACAATTTGATATTGAGAAACCACGGCCTGCTTACCGTTGGGTCGAACGCCGCGGAAGCATTTCTCGCGATGTACAACCTGGAGCGCTCCTGCAGGATTCAGATTCTTGCCGAGTCCGGCGGTGCTGAACTTGTACAGATTCCGAAGCCGATCCTTTCGGGCATCGAAGCTCAGTCCAAGGTTGTAATGAAGGGGATGGGCGCAAATCTCGTCTGGCCCGGGCTGCTGAGGAAGCTGGATAGAATCGATCAGTCGTACCGGGACTAGCCTCACTCATTCTCAAGATAACGGAGCTGTACGGGCGTCCCTCCGCGGGCGCCCCTTTTTGGTGATCGAGCCATCCAGCAAAGAGGCGAGCGCCAGCGGAGGGGCGCTCGCACACGTCGCTCGCTGCCTGTTTATTTCTCTTCAGGGAACTTGAAACCGAGATACGTTCCGGAGCTAATGCCCATCAGGCCAAGCAACGTCGCGCTGAACTCGGGCATCGTCAGCTGGTTATAAACCGACGATACAAAGATTACTCCCAGGACAATCGTCCACGCGAAGATCTGAAAGCGATGAAAGCTATACCCGCTGGAATCGCCGAGAATGTCCCGGAGAAAGCCCGCGGAGACGTTAGCGGAGGCGGGCGGAGTGAGCGCCTGGATCTGTTGGCTAATCTGGACGAGCCGCGTGCGGTAATCCTGGAGTTGTTTGGCGAGGCTGTCGCGGTTGGCCATATCGTCCGGCGTCATCGTCGCCTTATCGTTGACGGCGGCCACCTGAGCCTCGAGCTCGGGGATGGTCTGCTCCAGCGTGTCCTTTTCGGCGTTGAGATCCTGTAGTTGGCCTGTTCTCACGGTTTCTTTGCCCGAATCAATCAAAGCTTCGCTCAAAGCAGTGCCGGAGCTTATTCCCATCAGTCCAAGTAATGAAGGCGTGATCGTATCCAGCGCGTCTGTAATAAGCCATATCACTACGTACGACGAGTAGATCAAGAAGAACCAAAAAGCCATTTGAGTGCGGCCCAGATTGTAGGGCCTCAGTTTTCCCCCCGGCGACTTTGGCCCTGGCTCGCGGATCAGGCTCGTCGTTTTCGACGCCCAGATAAGGAAGGCCAATGTGACCACGACAACGATCACAGCGATGAGACCGTACCACGGTGAGATTATCGTAAGGGTCACTGGATTATCCTGCGTAAGAACAGTGTCGAAGGGCGATTGGCCTTCCGGCCCAACGCTGAAGCTTACAGGCTTGCGAATACCCGGCGGCGCACCGAGCAGATCGACCCACACGTGTCTGTTCGGAGGCAGGATCTGCAAGTGAAAATGCAAATGATTCATTGAGGCGTGAATCTCTGCGGGATAGTTGCCGCGAAGTTCGAGCCCATTCAGAAATGGAACCAGCTTTCGGGCGTCGTTGGTGGTTGCCCACTTATCCAGGTGCTCTACCTCAACAACAATGAGGTCGTCCGCCTCAAGATTCCCTGTGAGCCCTATGACTTTCGGCGTGGCAGCCGTTGGAGCGGGATTGGAAGCCTGTGCCGGAGTATTTGAAGTCTGCGCGGGGGGATTGGAAGTCTGTGCTGCGGGACTTGAAGTCTGCGCGGCAACGCTGTGAAAAGCGACCAACAAGAAAGCAAACAATATTAGCACAACGATACTCGTCATTCTGGTTGGTTTCATTTGGAGGCTCTCCTCTTTTTTGTCGAATTGCCGGCAAAGTCAGCGGCGGGATTATAATGCATCTTACGGGATATGCACGCCCCTTTTTCGAGAGACCTTGTGTAAGCCGGAAAACCTCTGGAACACCAAAAGATCGGTAGATGTACTAATTCAAACGCTTCTTCGCGACACCTCTGGTCTCAGCGTCTCAGCGGTTAGTTATCGCCGAAACTTGCTAACCGCAAGACGCTGAGACTACGCGTAGAATTGAAATTAGGACACCGCTAAAATCTGCGTGTTGGACGCTCAGGTGACCATTCGTGTATCATCTCGCGCTGCGCTGAGATCAGCGCGCTTCATATTCTCGAAAGGAACTAAGTCATGTCAGATTACAGGCTACTTGTAGGCAAGTCAGCGATTGTCACAGGCTCCGGTCGCGGGATTGGAAAGAGCATAGCTAAACTTTTTTCTGAGCACGGCGCCTCGGTTGTTATCAACGACATCGACTCCGACGTCGCCGAAGCTACAGCCAAAGAAATCAAGGATGCGGGCGGGAAGGCGGTCGTCTGCGCCGGCAGCGTAACCGATCCGGAGTTTCCGGACCGACTGGTCAAGACTACTGCTGAGGCATTCGGCGGAATCGATATCATAGTAAACAACGCCGGCTACACCTGGGACTCGGTAGTTCAAAACATGACCGATGAGCAGTGGTACGCGATGATTGACGTTCACCTCACCGCGCCCTTCCGGATCATCCGCGCGGCTACGCCTTACATGCGCGAAGTCGCCAAGCAGGAAATAGCCGAGGGAAAACGCGTGCATCGCAAGATCGTAAACATCTCTTCGACCTCGGGGGTGGCCGGGAACGCAGGTCAGATTAACTACTCGGCCGGCAAGATGGGCATCGTGGGTGTGACGAAGACGATGGCCAAGGAGTGGGGGCGGTTCAACATCAACGTAAATGCCGTGGCTTATGGGTTCATCGAGACGAGGTTGACTCAGGCCAAAGAAAATCAACAGACGATCGAGCGAGCGGGAAAGAAAGTCGACCTTGGCATTCCCGAATCGATGCGACAGATGGCGGCGAACTTCATTCCGCTTGGAAGACCCGGCACACCCGACGAGGCGGCAGGCCCGGTGCTGTTCCTGGCTTCTCCGCTTGCTGATTATGTTACCGGTCATTGCGTGCTTGTGACCGGCGGTTCATATGTTTAGACCTCGCCAGTGCGCGGTGTCCTGGTCGAGCGTCGCTCTCGGAGCGTCGTTTTGGGCTGGTTCGTGGTGAAACTGAAGAAGCTCAGAGAGTGTTTCGGTAGACCGCAACAAGCCTATTCGCTGCGTCGCGGGCTTCAAGCAGCAGTTCAGTCTTCTTTTCTCGACTTCTTCGAAGAAGTATCCGCCTGCCTCTTATCGAGCCATCCTTCGCGTCAAAAGATCTAAATGGCCTGCCGTCGATGTAGACATCCAGACGCGAAATATTTTTTTCACCGTCTTGCGGCCTAATCTTGGATGCTGCTTTGATCACTGCTCCCCGAGACCCATCTTTCGCCGTGAACGGCCTGACCGAGAGGGCATAACTTGGCTTGTTGATCAGAAGTCTCGCAGCTCTGTTGACCAGATCGTCGTTACTCTTCAAGACATCGCGCTTAGTCATGTAGTGGCGCCGGTCAGGAACGATGCCAAGCTCTTCGAGCGGTTTTCCAGCGTGCCGGCCTACGCGTATGCTGCGGCGAACTGCTACAAGCATATCGGCCCCTCTCGGCAGCGGCCTGAATGGAGACCTGGAGTGATCTCCAAGCGCATTGATCAAGTCCTGATACCACCAGACGTTCGCGCCGCCGGCCCCCGTATTGTCGCTGGTACCCAGAACCTCACCGATCTCGTTGTCCTGGAAGCCCGCCGCAAACATGTCGGTTGAGCTGTAAGATAGGGCATCGGTTATCAGTACGACCGGGCCGTAATATATCTGACCGATATCATTGCAGGATTCTTCCGAGTTAACTGGAAATCCGGCAGAATAAGTTGCTCCGGTAACCACGGCTTCTGCGATGGAGTCAGCCCATTGAGACAGATACCACATCTTCGGGGCTTGACGACAGATCTCAAGATTCAGAGGTGAGTTAAGAAACTCGAACAGCTCCGGTTTGATCCTCCGTGGGGTGAACAATTGAAGCAACCGTTCGGCTGCTCTGATCTTTCCGCCGCCATTGCCGCGCACATCGATGATAAGACCATCCTGGGGAAATCCGTCAGACCTGAGCACGCGCGCAAACTCTTCGACAAATTTGTCGGGATCAGTTACGTCGAAGCTGAACAGTCGAATGTATCCAAAATCTTTACCGTCAACCTTTCTGATCTCGACATTGAGTGCGGGCTCCAGTGACTTTGGCACTTCGCGCACTTCGCGCGGAGCAAAGAAGGTTTGCCTCACTTGATTGATCCTGGTTTTCTTGAGGTCGATAGCCGCCCTTTTCTTTCGCGTGTGCCGCGACGCCAACGGAGCTGCCGAACCGCTCGTGTATACCAGCCACTCTTGTGTAAGCGTCAGGGTCTTCCCGTTCTTTGCTCGGTAAGTAAGAGCGACCCAGGCCTCATCAGGCGGCAACGAAGTCTCCAACGGCCTGATTGTCAGGTTATCAAGTCCGCGGGCAAACCGCGCTTCGAGATTGCTGCCAGCCTGAGTCTCTCCGTTAATTTCGATCGCCCTCTTGATCGGCACTCCATTCCAGTAGAGCACCTCAACACCGGGCTCGAAGAAAAGCACCTCAGGACCAGCGTTCGGGATCGATTGATAGAATTCCATCACCACCCGCGACACCATGAACCTTTCCGTTCTTTCTCCTCTGTCGCTCTCGAAGTACTGTTCGATAAGAAATGGAAGAAAAGCCACCTGATCTTTGAACGGCGCCGGCAACAAGTACAATGTGTGAAGATCGCGAGTTGATGCGAAGATTTCTAGCATCCTCCTGTGGAACTGCATTTCACTCGGAAGATGGCCGTCTTTCATTTCCAGAAGGCTGAATTTGAGGAGCCTTAGCCGCTGGATCGGATCAATGGCATGCATCGAGCGCTTGAGTGGAAGGTGAACGTAATTCATGTTCAGCAGCAGAAGCGCCTGATCGACAATTCTGAGCCGGTCTTTTTTCGAAAGTCTGCGTCTCTTTTCAGCCGTTTTGAGAAACGTCGATAGACGCAACGCGGAGGTTGGGTGAATTCTCGCCGCCTCGGCCGCCTTCAATTTGGCTCTCGCTCCGGTTTCCTGGTTGCGCTCAGCCATGTTTCCTCCGTGCAAATTGAATCTGATCCCGGGAGTAACGAGTCCGCTCGCTTATGTTTGAAACCCCAACCGAGTGGACTCGGTCGCGTAAGCGGGCACACCACACCCTCAATTCTTTAAATGCAATCGATAAACTCTAAGCTACGGCCTCTGCACCTGGAGCCAGGGAAGGGTGCTTACAGTATCACTTACCTTTGGAGCCTTGTTTCTTGGCGGGCTTTCCGCCTGTTTTCTTTCCCCCGCCTTTCTTT